>NZ_JBHFJH010000006.1:0-69380 GCF_057334655.1 Paenibacillus sp. AGC31 | reverse complement strand
GTCGTGGGCGTAGGAAATTTGAGAGGAGCTGTCCTTAGTACGAGAGGACCGGGATGGACGTACCGCTGGTGTACCAGTTGTTCCGCCAGGAGCACCGCTGGGTAGCTATGTACGGACGGGATAAACGCTGAAAGCATCTAAGCGTGAAGCCCCCCTCAAGATGAGATTTCCCAGTATGTAAGACCCCTTGAAGACGACGAGGTAGATAGGCTGGGGGTGGAAGTGCAGCAATGCATGGAGCTGACCAGTACTAATCGGTCGAGGGCTTATCCAATAGCAAGTTGTAAATCGCATGTTTCGTTTCGAATCTAGTTTTCAGAGAACAACACTCTGAAATGTAAGCTACGCGTTTGGTGGCGATGGCGGAGGGGTTCCACACGTACCCATCCCGAACACGACCGTTAAGCCCTCTAGCGCCGATGGTACTTGGACCGCAGGGTCCTGGGAGAGTAGGACGCCGCCAAGCAAAGAACCACTGCCGATGTTATTCGGTGGTGGTTTTTATTTGTTTATAAGGATTAAATATGATAATCGGAAGCTCTGACATGATCGATACTGGAAGGTAACATTTTTGTTACGGATAACAGCGGCAAAACCAGTATAATAGGACTATGTTAAATATGCTAAAAGTACCTGACCACAGAGCTGGAATGTGCAGCTGTGAAAAGGAGGGTGTGTGTGTTAAGTTGGCGGAGACTTGGATTACAATCATTTCTGTTGCTTTGTTTGACCGTTGTTCTGGCAGGATGCGGTGAAGCTTCAGGATCTGTATGGACTTCATATGAAGGTGCGGTGAACGAGAAGAGTTTTCCGGTACCTAAAGTAGCGAATAAATCTGACCAGTCTGAAAATAATTCGGATATGGATTATGTTCGGTATACGCTGTCTGGTATTAGTGAAAGTACTAGCTTGCCTGAGGTATATCTAGACGAGATTAAAAGCTGGGGTTGGACAGAGAGGCAAGCCAAGGGTACATCCAATGAATCCAGTACCTTGCGTGTATTTGCAAAGGAAGGACATACTGTGCATTTAGCAGTACATGATGGTTCCTTTACACTAATGGTTCCTAGAAATGATGCTACTCAAGCGACAGTTAAATCATTGGCTGAAGACGATTGAGCTGTTGCGGGTAAGGTTGTATATGATTAATTAACGTTGTGATGTTCCTTATAATATAGTAAAGCTCCCGTGTACTTGATCGGGGGCTTTTTGTTATTTAGCGAAGTAGGCTTTAGTAATGATGGGAGAACCTATGACGTATGGTGGATCAGAGGTCATAAAGGTACAGAAGGAATGAAGTAATGAACGCTGATGGAAAGCAGCTAGAAGACAGATAGAGCTCAGAGTGAGCAACAGATCGGTCAAAGGTGTAAGATCTGCGAGATATCTGGAGTTATGAGGATATGGAACGCTGGAGGAAAAGAGGAGAAGAATGGAGCCGCGAGTGGGGATAACTCATTTTACTATACCCATACTGTGGATAAGGGATAAGAAGGGACGACAAATAAAGGTTATCCACAGTGGATAACCTTTATTTGAGCATATAAGGCTGAGTCAACTGAACGATACAAGATCATGTTTTTGCATCAGATTATCCGTTGGGCTCAGCGGTTATGTATTGCAGGTTAATGAAGTACATTTAGTATTGCATAAAAGAGGGGGTGTTATTGCAGATAGTATGAGACATCTTGTTCATTCAATTTGATGAGTCCATCTTTGCGCTCACGCGAGAGTACCATTACAACATACAAGCGAGGACCCAGCAACCACAAATGCCAGAAGATCAGCGAGAGGGTGAAGGACAATGGGGACCATATCAAACATACTGTAATGATACATAGTCCAATCCAGCTCATATTAAGGTGTACCCGGACAAACATACGGAAGCTAAAATGCTGATCAGGGATATAACCTAACCAGGGCATACGCAGATTCCAGCGCCAGCGCTTGGCGTAAGAGGTACGGACCAGCAGTAATATCGTTCTGGCGATGACATAATGAATCCAGATGGTGATTGGACCTGCCAGTACAAAAAAGAAGAGGCCAGTCCAGGAGAAGGCGAGTAGATTGAATAAGAGCATGATGACCGGCAGACACAGATAGCTGTAAATGACACTGCGGGCGATAGCCTTTTTTTTCAGAAGCCGGTATTGATAAAATGTTGCTTTATTCTCCGGTTCGGCGATCATACGATTATATATCCTCCTTCGGATTCACGTTTGTGTGGGTATTCGTTTTCTTACACGAGTAAAAGGAAATGAATCATGCATGTATGTATATATGAACCTTGTATCTCACGCCATGACAATTGTACAAGTTATTGAGATTCGACGGAACTTATCTCAGTATACTCCCGAATACACGGACTGTCAGGCTTTGATATCGTTATCATGTATTATATATCGGCTGAGATTCCAAGTTTTTTTAAGGAAATTGAATATAAGTTTGATTCAGACCAAGGGATACGTGATGTTGAGGTAAATGCAATGGAATATAGGATAACTGTATATACATAAGCAGGAGATATTCTTGTAGGGAGAATGAACGTATTTTTCGGTACAGACACCCAAGAGGTGGTGGGCGAATATATATATTTTATAGAAAGAAAGAACTATGAAAATGTTTAAAATAATAGAAACTGTGCAATACTGATAGTAAACGTAAAACAAGGTGGGATGGTTCATGGAAGAACATGCCGAACACACATGTATTATCTGCGAGCAAAGAAAAAGAGAAGGCATTTTTATTGTATCTGAATTCATATGTGACACTTGTGAAGCAGAAATGGTTCATACCGACGCGCAGGATGCCAAGTACAATTATTTTATTCATCAGATGAAACAGATTTGGGTACAAAAGAACGCATAATAAATGTTGCTAATAGAAGTAGAAGCGAAACATCACATTGTTAACGATGCTGATGTGTATAGAGGCCCGATGGGCCTTTTTCTGTTTGTATGAGGAGAGATTGTCTTGTATGCCATCTTGGGAAGGCGTATGCTGATATAATGGTATAGATCATTTGCAGTAGAGCGTGTGAAGATAGGGAAGAAGGGCGTTCCTTGGATTAGAAAGCATTTTGGAACGCATAGGACGCACATAATATATGTACAGGATGGTTATTTCATGGATCATAAAAATAAATCTAGTAGAGCCCCTTTATATGAAGCGTTGCTTGCGTATCGTGATTCGAAGCAGCGTTCTTTTCATGTGCCTGGGCATAAGAATGGACAAGCTTACCGACATTTGCTGGAACAAGCAGAAGCAGGGCAATTTCCCTCTAAATATATCGTCAATGAGGAACATCAACACAACGCAGAGATTCAGAGCAATGCAGGGGGGAACGTTAACCGAAGGATAGAACAATTCAGTTCGATGGATGAACATGGGACTGATCTGGAGAGCGGGAAACGTTTTGATGGCGAAGGGAATCTGTCGGAAATAGGATTGGTGCCGGATCGTTCATTTCTGGAGATGATGGAGATGGATGTTACGGAGATTACGGGCACCGACGATTTGCATCATCCAGAAGGTGTGATCAAGGAAGCACAGGAGCTTGCGGCAGATTGTTTTGGTGCTGAGGAGAGTTTCTTCCTTGTAGGAGGCAGTACGGCAGGTAACCTGTCTCTATTACTAACTGTGTGTGATGAGCCGAACAGTATTGTGCTGGTGCAACGGAATGTGCACAAATCCGTTATTCACGGGTTAATGCTGGCAGGCGCAAGAGCCGTATTTCTGGAGCCGTGGGTCGATCCAGCGTCTGGACTTGCAGTCATGCCGTCGGTGGAGACGGTGCAGGCTGCTGTCCAGGCCTATCCTGAGGCAAAGGGTGTGTTAGTCACTTTGCCCAATTATTACGGCATGGGCGCTGATCTGACGCCCATAGCCGAGGTATGCCACGCCGCTGGCATGCCATTGCTCGTGGATGAAGCGCATGGCGCACATTATGGGCAGCATCCGGAGCTGCCTGTCTCTGCACTGTCATGCGGAGCAGACGGTGTCGTGCAGTCGACGCATAAGATGCTGACGGCTTTCACCATGGGTGCCATGCTGCACATTCAGGGATCACGGTTAAACCGGTCCCTGTTAAGGCAGCGCCTGGCCATGGTGCAAAGCTCAAGCCCATCATACCCGGTGATGGCTTCGCTTGATCTGGCGCGCCGCCTGCTGCACGTGCAGGGCGCGAACACCCTCACGGCGGGACTCGCCGCTGTGAATGCCTTTAAGCGCGGCCTCGCGGAGCTGCCGCGCTTCCAGTTGCTGCAGCCTGCACAGCCGCTGCAGCCAGAACCGCCAGCCGGAACAGCGAAGCCGGCTGGCATGTCCGTGTCCGCTGCGCAGCAGACACGGGAGGACCTGACCGCGGCGGAGCTGCCAGCTGCCGCGGGGTATACCGCTCAGGACCCATTCAAGGCCGTCATCTATGACGGCACAGGGGTGCTGAGCGGTTATGGGCTACAGCAGCAGCTGGAAGCATGCGGCTGTGTGCCCGAGATGAGCGACGAACGGTACGTCGTCTTGCTCTTCAGCCTGGGCTCAACGGTGCAAGATGCTCAGCACCTGTTGCAGGCTTTACACCATATCAGCTCTGCCAATGGGCATGAGCAGGTTCAATCTAATGCAGAGTCATCGCAACAGCTTGCGAAAGACTCGGCCCATTATATTTCCACGTGGAACAATTTACAAGAAAACACTCACTACTCGGAACCAATCTCCTTTACACTGCAACCGATTGTGGAGACGGATACGATCAATGTCCTGATAGAAGAAAGCGCGGGTTGTCGATCAGCCGAGATGGTTATTCCATACCCTCCAGGGATTCCGCTTGTATATCCGGGTGAGCGTATTAGTCCATCGATGGTGGCACGTATACAACTCCTGCGGGATGAAGGAGCAAAGTTTCATGGAGTATCCGATGTATCTCTACAGTCATTGAAGGTCATGAAGGATTGAAGGACAGATAAAAACTGAATTGCATTCACCAATAGGTAGGCAATATGACCAATACGGATAGCGATACCGGACCCTACACATGTGAGGGTCTCTTGGTCATTAATTTACTTGCTAGTTCAACCACCTATAAAGATAGACATAAGAAAGAAGGGAACACTTTGGGTATTCCGCTAAAAAAATATACAGGAATAGTCCTGCAAGTTTTGTTGATGTACGGTTTTTACTGGATTGGAAACTTGATTCAAGCTGTATTACATCTGCCGTTAACAGGCAGTATTGTGGGCATGCTGGTATTGTTTATCACCATTCAACTGGGATGGATCAAAATGAGCTGGGGAGAAGAAGGGTCGACGTGGCTTCAATCTCATCTGCAATTGTTGTTCATCCCGCCAACTGTGGGCATTATTAATCATTTTGATTTTTTTCGAGCTAACACATTATTATTGGTTCTGGGGTTGATCGTTAGCACATTAATCACATGTCTGATATCTGCCAAATTAAGTGAGTGGCTTATGACATGGAGATCGTCTCATTCAGGCAAAAAGGAGGCGATTACTTGTCAACATTCATCCTCGGAATTGGAATGATCGCGCTAACCATCGCTGTATATATTCCAGCCACTCGTCTATATAAAAGGTTAAAATGGCCGATACTGATGCCTGTACTCACAACGACTGCCATACTGATCCTGATTTTGGTGATCTCCAATATAAAGCTGGATACATACATGCTGGGTGGCAAATGGATACAGGAGCTCTTGGGTCCAGCAGTTGTATCTCTCGCTTTTCCCTTGTCCAGACATCTGAATGTGCTGAAGCAAAATGTCATTCCCATTGTGGGTGGAACAATCGGAGGCAGTATTACAGGTGTTTCCACAGGTGCTTTAATCGCCATTCTGCTTGGCTATCCTCAAGAGATGGTCATCGCTTTATTGCCAAAATCAGTGACAACTCCTGTCGCTATTCAACTCGCTAATCAGGTTGGAGGGAATGCCTCATTTACATCGCTGTTTGTGATGATTGCAGGATTCTCAGGGATATTATTGGGGCCGATGCTCTTGAAATGGGCCAAAGTCCGCAGTAAACATGCCTATGGAATTGGACTGGGTTCAGCATCTCATGCCCTCGGCATGGCAAGGTCTTTTGAATATGGAGAGAATGCGGTAGCCCTCAGTTCAGTTTCCATGATTGTCAGTGCCATTGCCGGATCAATTATGCTTCCATTATGGGTGTGGATTATCTACGGTTGAACGCTTTACTTTGTTGTTCATGTTGGAGTAACTGCTGACCTATAGTATGATAGAAAGAAACAAGCTTGTATGATCTTGGTGTTATTAATACGTACCGATATAGCTGTAGCTATACACCTCTGGGCAGGGGATATCATATCTTGTAGCAAGAGGGTCTAAGCATATTTCATTACAGCAGCAATAGATGCAATTATCGACATAGAAAGCAGGGAAGCATATGCAGGGCAGAGGTAAATTCATTACGCTGGAAGGGGGAGAGGGTTCCGGTAAAACAACGATGATCGGTAGAATAGGTTCTTATTTTGAAGAACGGGGTATACCTTACGTAGTTACGCGAGAGCCTGGCGGAATTGAGATTGCGGAGAAAATACGTTCAATTATACTGGACCCTCTTCATACGGCAATGGATGCTCGAACCGAAGCGCTATTGTATGCAGCTGCACGCAGCCAGCATCTGGCGGAGAAAGTAGAGCCTGCGCTGAGAGCTGGAAAAGCAGTCATCTGTGACCGATTTGTCGATAGCAGTCTGGTCTATCAAGGCTACGCCCGTGGACTCGGGATAGAGAATGTATGGGCCATTAATCGCTTTGCGATTGGTGATCTCATGCCGGATGTGACCTTATATTTGGACATTGAGCCTGAAGTGGGGCTTGGCCGGATCGATGCTCATGATGGCAGGGAAGTGAACCGTCTGGATCTGGAAAATCTGGAGTTTCATCGTAAAGTCCGAGAGGGTTACTTCCTATTAAAAGAGCAGTTCCCAGAACGGATCAGGGTTATCGATGCTTCCATGAAGCAGGAGGATGTCTTGGCAGCAATGATTTTGTCGCTGGAAACAGGAATTTTGAAGGATTTTGACGAGTAATTGTCTAATATGTAGACAGGGCATTTGATAAAGGTGCTTATTCTAAAGGAGGTTATGCAGGATGAAACTGATTGTTGCGATTATACAGGATAAAGACAGCAACCGATTATCCAGCGCATTGGTCAAAGCAAACTTTCGGGCAACGAAGCTTGCCAGTACGGGTGGATTTTTGAAGGCAGGCAACACGACGTTTATGATCGGTGTCGATGATGGTCAAGTCGAATCCGTAATGAACGTCATTCGCAGCAGCTGTAAGGTTCGTGAACAGCTCGTGACTCCGGTCACACCGATGAGTGGAACAACCGACTCTTACCTGCCGCTACCTGTTGAAGTTCAAGTAGGCGGAGCTACTGTATTTGTTCTCCCGGTAGATCGCTTCGAACATTTCTAATTCAAACTATTGCATGGATCCCATGAGGGTCCTTCATGATCGATAGCATGTAGGAAACGATGGATGCAAGAAGAATTAACAGAGTTCGTGCGTGCCACTTACGGAACGCCTTTCTTGATGAGAAGAATCAGCATACTCTTTCCGGATGAGCATTTCCCAGCTGGGGAATGGCTCATTTCGGGAAGAGGTTGAATACAAAGAACAAGTCCTTGATGGTGATGTGTATCTACCATTATATATAGAGTGTGATCAGCATATATAAAAGCCTCATTCTCACGCACAGGCGCAACGCGCACTGTGCTGATGGGCGATTGGCTAACTATGATAGAAAGCGGGCGTATCCATGAAAATCAATCCTGGATTCAGACCGATTCAGAGCGGGATCAGTACTACTGATTCAGGTTCCAAACCGGTTCAATCCAAAAATTTCTCTGATATGATGAATCACCAGGGGGAACGGGCCTCACAAGCTGAACTGAATCGCCGGTTTAGTGAAATCCAGCTTCAGGGCGATCGCTTGGCACGTTCCATGACGATTCGTGAACTGAAGGCGTATAAGCAACTTGTTAAAAGGTTCCTGGAAGAGACCGTTCGTCGCGGTGTATCCATGAAAGAGACAAGGGGTTGGGATCGTCGTGGCAGAGGCAAGCGGTATAAGCTGATTGATGAAATTGACTCCGCTCTGTTATCCATGGCTGATGAATTGCTGGATACAGAAGAAGGAAAAATCTCTCTATTACAACAAGTAGGCGAAATTCGGGGGATGCTTATTAATTTAAGCTTCTGAGGAGGAAGTATGTCCTTTCAACAGATTATGGGTCAACAAGCGGCCAAGCAAATGTTACAAAGCAGTTTAAGACGTCATGCAATAAGCCATGCGTATTTGTTTAGCGGTCCAGCTGGTAGCGGGCAACGGAAGACGGCAATTACCTTTGCCAAGGCAATATTCTGTACAGAGCTTGAAGATGACGCTTGTGGGCAGTGTCTTGAATGTCGTAAGGTGGATCATGGTAACCATCCGGATCTAACCATGCTTGCGCCAGATGGAAACAACATTAAAATAGATCAAATACGGGATCTGCAGCGTATCTTTTCATACCGATCAGAGGCAGGTCATCCCAAAGTATATATTATAGAACAAGCCGAGAAAATGACGGTGCAGGCAGCAAACAGTTTGCTCAAATTTCTGGAGGAACCGCAGGTACCAGCAGTCGGCATCCTGATTACGGATAATGGACAGGCCATGTTGCCAACGATCCGCTCACGCTCCCAATTGGTGCCGTTCAGTGCACTGAATCCGGAAGATATGCTGCAATCTCTGATCGAGGAAGGGCACCCTGCCAATCTGGCCCGCTCTGCCGTCCATTTAGCGTCAGGATTGGAAGCATGTAGAGAAATTCTCCAGCAGAATTGGTTTGCAGAAATTAGAAACGTAATGTTACAATTAGGGAAGGAGTCCCTGGGTAGAGGAAGCACATCATTGATCTCTGCACAGCAGAAGCTTTTTAAAACCGGACTCTCTGAACATCTGGACATGTTGCTTAGTTTGTTCCATCTATGGTTTAGGGACATGCTGTATGTTCAGTACGATAGGCATGAACATATCGTTTTTATAGATCAGTTAGACATGTTATCTCAGTTGGCACATACCCGCAGCACAGAGCAGTGGGTCTCCTATATGGATATGGCCGCAGGATGCAGAAAAAAATTGCGTTTCAACGTCAATGGCCAGCTTTGTCTGGAGCAATTTTTGATCGGTTTGGCATAAGACTGGGAGAGGGCAGAGTTAGCTCCAATCATATGCAAACGGTTATAACTTCGGCCGGTTCCCTAAGAAGACAGGGCTTCAGACGAAGTGGGGTTGGCTTACAAGGGGGTTAATTTTTTGTACAGTGTAGTGGGTGTCCGTTTCAAAAAAGCGGGCAAAATTTATTACTTCGATCCCCTGGACCTTCCCATTGAGAAAGAAAACTGCGTTATCGTGGAGACAGCGCGGGGGGTTGAGTACGGTAAGGTTGTCGTAGGTAAGAAGGAAGTGGGCGAGTCCGATGTGGTGTTGCCGCTGAAGAAAGTCATCCGCGTTGCGGGCGAGACAGATGCTCGTGTGGTTGATGAGAACAAGCGTGCAGCCAAAGAAGCATTCGGTACTTGTTTAAATAAAATCAAAGACCATGGCCTCAAAATGAAGCTGGTCGATGTGGAATTTACGTTTGATCGCAATAAAATTATATTTTATTTTACAGCTGAAGGAAGAGTTGATTTCCGGGAGCTGGTCAAGGATCTGGCAAGCATATTCCGGACACGAATCGAGCTGAGACAGATTGGTGTACGTGATGAAGCGAAGATGCTTGGCGGAATCGGACCTTGCGGCCGTGTGTTGTGTTGTTCTTCCTGGCTGGGAGACTTTGAGCCGGTATCAATCAAGATGGCTAAAGATCAGAGCCTGTCACTGAATCCGACGAAAATTTCAGGGTTGTGCGGAAGACTCATGTGCTGTCTGAAATTTGAGCATGATAACTATGAAAGTGTGAGAGAAGAACTGCCAGCTGTAGGCAAATTGGTCGTCACCTCATTGGGTGAAGGAAAAGTTGTCGGAATTAATGCCGGTAGCCGCACAGTCCATGTTCAACTGTTCGACATCAGTAAAGTCAAAGAACTTCCGCTGGATGACGTCGTTATCAAGTAAACCATAAAGGTTGCTTCGGGGTGGAAACTTGGAAAAGAAAAATCTGTTTACGCACATTCATGAAATGGAAACCCAACTGGGTCAGTTGCACGGTGATTTAGGAGAGTTAAAAATGATTGTGAAGGAGCTGCTTGAGGATAATCAGCGGCTTACCATCGAGAATGAGCAGTTACGCAAACTGCTCAAACGTGAGGCTCCGGCAGATCTGCCAATCTCCTCAGCACTCGCTCCTGTAGCGAGGCCAGCAGGTCCGGCTACAGGCGAGGATGTTGTGGGTGAAGGGTATGATAATCTGGCTCGGTTGTATCACGAAGGCTTCCATATCTGCAACGTCTATTATGGACATTTGCGGACGGAAGGCGATTGTCTGTTCTGCCTGTCTTTTTTGAATAAATGAAGTGACCGTAGGGATCCCCTACGGTTTTTTTTCAAGGTTATAAACCTAAACTAAACGAACATGAGATACAGAGTACCGGAGGATGAGCGTAACATATGAAAGCAAATGAAGTTGTGTTACATGAGTCAGAGCGGATTGATGATCTGCTCTCTCATGATCTGAGAATCATTCAAAGTGATGAAGTGTTTAGTTTTTCGATGGATGCCGTATTATTAGCCCGATTTGCTTCCGTACCTAAACGGGGGCGTGTACTTGATTTGTGTACGGGTAACGGGGTGGTTCCCATTTTGCTTACAACGCGTACGCAGGCCAATCTGGAAGGGGTCGAGATTCAGCCACGTTTGGCTGATATGGCGCGTCGAAGTGTGCAATTGAATGAACTGGACGAGTCGATTATGATTCGTGAAGGTGATTTGCGAGAATTGGTGAAAGAAACAGGACATGCTGTATACGATGCAATAACGGTTAATCCTCCATACATGCCTTTGAATGGCAGTGATCTTAAAATGAACACACATCAGGCCATGGCACGTCATGAGATCGGATGTACGCTGGAAGAAGTAATTCAGGCTTGCAGTCGACTTGTTCGTAATGGCGGAAAAGTATCGATGGTTCATCGTCCACAACGCCTTGCAGAGATTATCTCGCTCATGCGCGAATATAAGCTGGAACCCAAACGGATTCGGATGGTGCATCCCCGTGCTCATTTGGAAGCCAACATGGTATTAATTGAAGGAATGAAAGATGGTAAACCCGAAGTTAGGATGCTTCCTCCACTCATTGTCTACAATGAAGAGGGGACATACTGCGAAGAGATTATGGATATTTACTATGGTCAGCAACATGCTGAGCGTACTACGAAAGGAGGGCTTTAGATGACTTTGCATATTCAAAAAAGCTATGCGGAGCAGCCTGAAGGATCAGGCAAGCTATATCTGGTTGGAACACCCATTGGTAATCTGGAGGACATGACCTTCCGGGCGATCAAGACATTGCAGAGTTGCGACATCATTGCAGCAGAAGATACACGCCAGACCCGAAAGCTGCTTACGCATTTTGAAATTACACCTTCGATGCTGTTTAGTTATCATGAGCATAATAAGGGGGCGAGTGGACCTGAACTGATACGCTATATAATAGAAGGAAAAAATTTGGCACTCGTCAGTGATGCCGGTTTGCCAGCCATTTCGGACCCTGGTTCTGACCTTGTACAGCTTGCACTGGAGGCCGGAATAACGGTCATTCCCATCCCTGGACCCAACGCTGCGTTGTCTGCTCTGATCGTGTCCGGATTACCGACGGAGCGTTTTACATTCGGCGGTTTTTTGCCGCGGGAGAAAAAGGACATGCGAAAAGTGCTGGAGGCTTTTGACGAATCCAACGGGACTTTGTTATTCTATGAATCGCCTCACCGTATTCGGAAAACATTAGTCCACCTCGAAGAGATTCTGGGTGATCGTTCGATTGTCCTGGCTCGTGAACTAACCAAGCGTCATGAGGAATTCGCAAGGGGCACCGTGAAGGAATGTATAGACTGGCTTGAAGAACATCCGCCTCTTGGCGAGTACTGTTTGCTGGTAGAAGGCATTAAGGAAGAGGAGCGTAAGGCTGAGCGCGAAGCATGGTGGCAGCTCATGTCACTCGCGGATCATGTCAGCCATTATGAGGATGAAGGACATAACCGCAAAGATGCAATGAAAAAAACGGCTACTGATCGCGGTCTGACGAAGCGTGATGTATATAATGCATTAATTGAGCAGTAATCTAACCAAATATCTTCTGTTGTGGGGAACATAACCTGAAAAGAAGCTTATAACCAACCTTAGTGGAATATTAAAAAGAGCAGAGTGACTCAAAAAAATTTCATCGTTTCTTCCGGTTCTCGTGTGACAGAATTATTTTGGATAATGGAACCCATAACAAGGCAAAAAAATACCTTCCTCGGTGGGGTTCACACCGGGAAGGTCATTAAGGAATATTAAAAAGGTTAGAAATAACAATTTAGATAAGTCCAGTATACCTGTATTTTTTATTTTGCTACAGGTGCAGGGATTTCGGAAATACATTCGTTACAAACAATTTTACCTTTGAAGTAAGTAACGTTCTCTGCATTACCACAGAAGATACAAGCAGGCTCGTATTTTTTCAACATGATGCGCTCGCCGTCAACGTAGATTTCCAGAGCATCTTTTTCACCAATACCGAGCGTACGGCGCAATTCAATTGGAATAACTACCCGTCCCAGTTCGTCCACTTTTCTTACAATACCTGTTGATTTCATCATTATAATCAGTGCTCCTCTCAGCTAACTATCATTGTCATTATTCGACATTATTTTATGTTTTATGATACTCATCATACCAACGATTCCCAAATCAGTCAACCTTAAAATTAGCTTAAAATTAAGGCTGTTTTTCACAAGGTTACGGGTGGTAAGGGATTGGAAGCTGTTTTTCGCATTTAAACCTCAATGTCAGCTTTGTCGATTTGGAAAACGACAAAACTACTTCATTCGACAAAGTTCGTCATGTCGTGTCGAATCCTAGGTGAATCGTAGAGCTCAAAGCGTTAATATAAAAGAAATTAAAGGAGTGAGTCGACATGGAACAACGTTTAACGGAAGAGAAAGTATTCAAAGATCCGGTACATAATTATATCCACGTGCAAGATCCGGTTATATGGCAGTTAATTAACACCCCGGAATTTCAGCGTTTACGCCGGATTCGTCAGCTGGGTACTTCTTACCTTACCTTTCACGGAGCAGAGCATAGTCGGTTCTCACATTCACTAGGTGTTTATGAGATCACACGCAAGATCATCTCTCAATTTGAAAGAAGTCATTATTCGGATTGGCCGAAGGAAGAAAAGATTGTAGCTCTGTGTGCAGCTCTGCTTCATGATCTCGGGCATGGGCCATTCTCTCACTCCATCGAGGAAGCTTTTGACATGAATCACGAAGATTGGACTTGTCGCATCATTACAGGTGATACCGAAGTAGGGGCGATCTTAAGACGGTATGCTCCTGATTTTCCTGAGAAAGTAGCATCTGTCATTCAAAAAACGTATGAAAAGCCGATTGTTGTGAACTTGGTGACCAGTCCGCTTGATGCAGACCGAATGGATTATTTGCTCAGGGATGCCTATTTTACAGGTGTAAATTACGGCACGATTGACCTTGATCGTATCCTTCGGATGCTGCGTCCTTATCATGGGCGGATTGTAGTCAAGGAGTCAGGCATGCATGCTGTGGAGGATTACCTAATGTCTCGGTATCAGATGTATTGGCAGATTTACTTCCATCCGGTAACTCGTAGTTCTGAAATTATATTGCGGCAAATATTCAAGCGAGCGAAAACACTCATACAACATGGTTTTCAATTCCGCTTCATGATTGATCCACTCCCTCAACTATTTGAAGGGGAATTATCCGTAGATGAATATTTGCAGTTGGATGAAGCATTAATTCAGACGGCATTTACGCAGTGGCGCAAGGAGGACGATACTGTTCTGAGTGAGTTATGCGAACGTTTTATGGATCGCAAGTTATATAAGTATGTAGAGCTTGAACAGGTCGACTTGACAATGATGGAAGAGATTCGGGAAGCTTTTGTACAGGCTGGCCTCGATCCCGAATATGATCTTGAAATTGATTTTCCTTCGGATAATCCGTATGATGTGTTTCGTCCGGATGAATCCACAGATAAGCAGATTCTTCTTCTGGATCGACAGGACAATTTACGTGAGTTGTCAGAAGTATCTGACATTGTCCGTTCCATCAGTGGGCTTCACCGAGGGAAACATCATTTGTATTACCCGCAAAACAAGGTGGATGCGATTATTCACGAATTACCGTCACATATACGCCCCTATTTCTTGTAATCGTGTGGGTATAATCCGATGAAGAATTTTGATATCAAAACACTTTCTAAAAGAGCTATTTTTCATGATACAGTAATCTGCTTTAATGGGGAGTATATGTAGATCGACATAATTTTGTAAATGCAAGCAGGCAAAATGAGCGCAATTAGCAATATATAGATCAGAATATCCGTATCTCTTCTATATATTGTAGTTGTGAAGAAACAAACGTGATGATGTAATACACAGATTACCCAAAATGTTTTATGTACGAGTCATTAAATTATTGGAATTTACAAATTAAATTTACAAAAGAAGATAGTCGTTATTTCGACATGAAGGGAGATACAGACATGATGCTGTTCGACACACATACACATCTGGATGCACCACAATTCGACGAGGACCGCGAGGACATGATTCAGCGTGCTGTGGATGCAGGAGTTGGTCGCATGATCAACATTGGCTTTAACCGGGAGACGATTCCAACCACAATGAAACTCGCTGAAACATATGATTTTATATATGCAGCTGTAGGGTGGCATCCCGTAGATGCGATCACAATGCAGGAGGGCGATTTGGAGTGGATTGCATCTTTATGCAAGCATGAAAAAGTGGTTGCGATTGGTGAGATTGGATTGGATTATCACTGGGACACTTCACCAAAGGAAATACAGCATCGCGTATTACGACAACAAATTGCTTTGGCGCGTGAAGTGAAGATGCCGATTGTCATCCATAATCGGGATGCACATGAGGATATCATAAGAATTTTGCGTGAAGAGAAAGCGGGTGAGGTTGGTGGTGTGATGCACTCGTTCTCGGGCAGCTGGGAAACAGCAAAAAGTTGTCTCGATATGGGCTTCCATCTCTCCTTCGGAGGACCAATCACATTCAAAAATGCAAAGCAGCCCAAAGAGGTGCTGGAGAAGGTTCCTATGGACCGGTTTTTCATTGAAACAGATGCTCCATATTTGACACCTCACCCTTATCGTGGGAAGCGAAATGAGACAGCGCATGTACGTCTGGTTGCAGAGGCAGCTGCGGAAATTAAAGGCATTTCGGTGGAGGAAATTGCTGCAATAACAACCAAAAATGCCATGGAACGATTTGGAATTCGTTAAAAAAACGAGTAAATGAGGTGAAAAAGGCAGGTAAGCGGAGTTAATTTGCCCTTTGATCCAAATAAATCAAGAATATTACAATATTTTAACCAAATATTCAGAAAAACGTACTTGATCAACGCTTTACAACATGCATCAAAACAGGATATCATCTTTTCAGTGAATTGTTGTGCGGAAAATTGGACAGATGTTCGGGGGATGAACAAAGGGACACTTTCCGATGAAACAACATTACTTTCATGAATCAGTCTCGCTGAGTCTCCGTTAACGGAGAGCGGGGGAACCAATAGGGCTTAAACATCGGTGTATTTGGCCGATGCGCAACGTTCGCTGACCCAAAAGCAGCGAAGGGAACTGCGAAGCCGTATTTGATTTCTTCTTTGGGTCTCGGGGTGAATTCAAGGGCGTCCGCCATGAGCGGGTGACCCAAGATAGGGCGGCTCTCTTTCGCCCGAACCCGACAGCTAACCTCGCAAGCGGAAAAAGAGAGGTAACCTCGTGCATGAATTTCCGATATTCAAAATCATTCGGAAGCCACGAAAGAGTTCCTCTTACACTCTTTCTTTGGCTTTTTTGTTTTTGAATAAAAGAAATATTGTCATCATACGGTAGGTATTCAGGAGGATGACATCATGTTGCGAAGATTGATTCATGGTGCAGAACCGGATTATGTTGGTCCAATCTGTGTTCTGTAGAAAATTTGGTATAGTCACGTCAAAGACATCATGCATTACTTTAGACGGCGAGGCTATGAAGGAGGACGGAGAAGTGGGCACATTCCAACCAGAAGAGACCCATGAGTCACGATCATCCAGTAAGTCTTTCGCGTTGCGGTGGAAGCATGAGAACATGCGTCAAATGGCATTGATCGCGATTTTCTCAATTGCGCTTACAATCATGATCTTGTTAGTCGTTTACGGTCAGGCCGGGAAACAAATTTCGCTGGTTATTGATGGCAAAGCTCAGGTGGTAGAGACTCGTACAGGAATGCTTCAGGAAATGCTGGAGGAGCAGTCGATCACAGTCAGCCCTCACGATAAGGTATCCATGTCCATGAATGGGGCGATTACAGATGGAGACCGAATCGTTATTGAGCGGGCCGTTCCAGTTAACATTACGGCAGACGGAGACACCAAGACTCTGTATACAACCGATTCATCGGTGGAAGATGCAATTCAAAAATCAGGTATTCAAGTTGAAAGTAATGATAAAGTGTATCCGGCGCTCGGAACTGCGATCAAAGCGGAGATGAAGATCCGTGTAGTGCGCGTAACAAAGCGTACAGTGGAAGTAGAGCAACCGATCGCTTACAAAGTTATTAAAACGGCTGACCCTAGCTTGTACAAAGGGGATAACCGTGTCGTTGTAAACGGCAAAGAAGGCACACTTGTACAGCATATCGAAAAGGTATTTCAGGATGGAGAATTGGTCTCCAAAAAAATGGTCGGCAAATCTGTCGCGAATAATCGTGTAGATAAAGTGATCGCTGTCGGCACCAAAGCAAAACCGGTCGTGAAAGAACCTGAGATTCAGACTGTATCGGCTCAAACTTCAACAACCAAAAAGGCTACAACAACGAACTCGAAGAAAACATCTGCCTCGGGCAGCAAAGTGATTACTGTATCCGGGACTTCTTTTAAATACTCCAAAGTACTTAAAAATGTATCCATGACTGCCTACTCTTCCGAAGAGCCTGGCATTGGTACTAAAACAGCTTCCGGTACTCGTGTAACGGAAGGTCGCACCATTGCGGTTGATCCCAAAGTCATTCCAATTGGCTGGTGGGTATATATCGAAGGTCTGGGATTCCGTCGTGCGGAAGATACAGGCGGTGCCATTAAAGGCAACAAAATTGATGTATATTATGACAGTGTGAAGCATGCCCTGAATTTTGGACGTAAGAAAGGCAAGACGGTCTACGTGATCGGTCCGGTGAAGCCGGAAGCGAACTAAAATCGTTTTACTTTGAAATGGGAATGCTATAAAATAGTTGCATGAATGATTCATGCGGAATATGCGGCGGAGGAGTCTGAATTCAGTCTCCCCGCCGTTTGGCAGAGAAGAGGATATTCCTCTTCTTTTTGCGTTAGAAAGGAAGAAATGGAACATGATAAAAGAAGTCATTGTGGTGGAAGGCCGTGACGATACGGTAGCTATCCGTCGGGCCGTTGAAGCCGATACAATAGAAACAGGTGGATCAGCAATCAACCAACGCATTCTGAAGCGGATTGCGCTTGCTCAGGAGAGACGGGGAGTCATTGTACTGACAGATCCGGATCATGCTGGCGAACGCATTCGTAAAATTATTGCGAATAAGGTGCCTGGCTGCAAACATGCCTTCATTCCGGAAGCCGATGCAACGCGTAAAGGGGACATTGGGGTGGAGAATGCCTCACCTGAAGCGATCCGTCATGCTCTGGCGCGCGTACATACTTCATACGAAGGTGCTCCGAGCCTGATCGATTGGGAGGACCTGATCGCGGCAGGACTTATCGTGCATCCGCAGGCTGCTGCACGTCGCATGGAGATGGGCAATCTGCTGGGCATCGGTTATTGTAACGGTAAGCAGTTCCACAAACGTCTCAGTGTATTTCAGATTACACGGGAAGAGTTCTCTACAGCATTAGCGCAAATTGAACGTGAAGGAATGTGAGCATATGAAGGATATGGAAGAGACGATAGAAATTGCAACGCCCAAGCGAACCAAAGAGATTATTCAAAGACACGGATTCTCATTCAAGAAAAGTCTGGGTCAGAACTTTCTGATCGATCAAAATATACTGAACAAAATTGTTAATGCAGCCGATTTGGACGAGTCCAAGGGCGCGTTAGAGATCGGGCCGGGTATTGGAGCCCTTACGGAGCGACTGGCTCGGGTAGCAGGTCCTGTCACAGCCGTAGAGATTGATCAGCGCTTGATCCCAATCCTGGGAGAAGTGATGCAGCCTTATTCGAATGTACGTGTTCATCATGGGGATGTGTTGAAGCTTGATCTGGCTGAGTTGTTTAATACGGATTTTGCATCCGTGGACAAAGTCAGTGTCGTGGCTAACCTGCCTTATTATGTAACGACTCCAATTATGATGAAACTGTTGGAAGAGAAGCTGCCGGTAGACAGTATTGTTGTCATGATCCAAAAAGAAGTGGCTGAACGCATGGCTGCTGCACCAGGATCAAAAGACTACGGCAGTCTGAGCATCGCAGTTCAGTACTACAGTATGCCGGAGCTTGTGTGTATTGTGCCGCCTACAGTCTTCATTCCGCAACCTAATGTGGAATCAGCTGTCATTAAGCTGAAAGTGCGTGAGAAACCACCAGTGGAGATTCCGGATGAAGCACACTACTTCGAAGTGGTACAGGCTTCTTTTGCCCAACGGAGAAAAACAATCTCAAACAACTTGAAGGCACGTTTCTTCACAAAGGAGAACCGGGAACAGGCAGACATTCTGCTGGAGCAGGCAGGTATTCAACCGTCCCGACGTGGAGAGACGTTGAGTCTGCAAGAGTATGCCACACTCAGCACCGTAATGTGGGAAGCAGGAGTACGTGCAGCACTGTAAAATTTGAATGAACCAAACCGGGTCTCTGCCCATACGATGGGGTAGAGGTGATTACGTTGATGAATATCGGAGACTTGGTCGTTCGGAAGTCATACGGCGGCGATGTGACTTTTCGGGTGGAAGGCCTCCAGTTGGATGCTGCGGTCATTAAAGGGACTGAGTTCCGGCTGATTGCCGATTCCCCGGTGGACGATTTGATACAGGTTCCTTACGAACCACAAAGCGCCAAGACTAGACAGGCGCATATTAAAGCACATCAGACCCTGTCCCGTCTGCAGCAGAATCGTATGGAACAGGCTGAGCGGAATCGGGAAGGTCTGGTACAGGATTGGTCTGCTCAGCAGGAACCGGCTTATTTTGAGATGCCTGGAAAGGTGCTTCATCTGGATGGAGATCCGAACTATTTGAAAAAAAGTATGGATCTCTATGAGCAACTTCGTGTGCCCGCAGAGGGACAATATGTCCATGAATCGGCAATGGCAGATACCCTATACCGTTTATTACCCAAAGTACGTCCGGATATCGTGGTCATTACGGGTCATGATGGGGTCCTAAAGACACGTCAGCCCTATGACTTATATAGTCTTGGTAGCTACAAGAATTCGCAAAATTTTGTGTCGGCCATTCAGGTGGCCAGACAATATGAACGCCATCTGGATGCACTGACTATTGTGGCAGGGGCCTGTCAGTCCCATTTTGAGGCACTGCTGCGCGCTGGAGCGAACTTTGCCAGTTCTCCAGGCAGAATTCTCATTCATGCACTTGATCCGGTCTATGTGGCTGCCAAGGCCTCCTTTACCTCTGTGCGGGATACGGTCAACATGAGTGATGTTCTGCACAATACCATCAGTGGCAGCCAGGGTGTGGGTGGTGTCGAGACACGGGGGAGTTACCGGGTAGGTCTGCCTGGGCTGAATGATTTATCTACGCTAAAAGTGAACCCCTCGGCAGTCTGATGTAGGCCATTTAAAGTCCCAATTTGGGGCTTTTTTTGTTTGCAAAAAAATTCATTGACAACAACTTTTTGATGCTGATATAATAATTAGCTTTGATTTGACAATGACTGTAAAAACCGGTATAATGGACAAGAAAAGAGGTGGTCGTCGACAATGGCTAAAAACACGCTGTTGGATATCAAACGCAATCTCGATGCACATATTGGTCAGAAAATTATGTTGCGGGCTAATGGTGGCCGCCGTAAGACCATTGAGCGTACGGGTGTATTGGAAGAAACGTACCCTTCTGTTTTTATTGTTAAGCTTGATGAGGAGCAAGAAACCTTCAAGCGAGTTTCTTATAGTTATGCGGATATACTTACGGAGTCGGTGGAAGTCATGGTTTATGACCCGGGCAGCCAGACGCATAGCTCCTATATGGAGACGTAAGTATCGATTTACAGGCGATTCGCCCCACAAGGCGGATCGCTTTTTTGTTTTTTAAACATCAATTCGCCCTCTAACGTAACCCATACATACTCAGGAATGAGCAAGGAACGGTCGCGGCATACTATATGGACAGGTAAAGAGTCAGTTTCTGAAGCAATGCAGGGAAACTGAATTTGGCCTGATGGCAAGATGTCCAAAACGTGAACGAACTCATCACATTATGAAGGATACTTTGGAGGAGGATGGTTTCATGAGTCGCAGAAGAAGAAGTGTCATGTCAGAGGATCTGAAGAATGAACTTGCGAAAGACCTGGGCTTCTACGATACGGTCCAACAGGAAGGCTGGGGTGGAATCAAAGCCAAGGATGCAGGAAACATGGTGAAAAGAGCCATTCAACTCGCTGAGCAGGCTGCCCGCAAATCTTAATCTGGTTCAAGCTGACAGAAAAGCGGGGGAAATCCATCAGGAACTACCCCGCTTTTTCCCCTTAGATGCGGAATAGAAATGACTTGACAGCCCCATTTTGATATAATATGTTAAGTTGTCTTAGGGAAAAGGTGAGGACGGGTGAACGCCTTGAAAATTTACGAAAAAGCGCCTGCTAAAATTAATTTGATGCTGGACGTTTTACATAAAAGAAGCGATGGATTCCATGAAGTTGAAATGATCATGACCATGGTCGATCTGGCTGATCGGCTGGAAATGTCGGAGCTGCCGCGAGATACTATTTTCATCTCCAGTCAGGCGGGGTATATCCCGCTCGACGAGAAGAATCTGGCTTTCCAGGCAGCTAGACTCATTAAGGAGCGCTATAACGTGCGTACGGGCGTCCATATTCATCTGGATAAAAAGATTCCAGTTGCAGCCGGACTTGCCGGGGGCAGCAGTGATGCAGCAGCAGCGCTGCGTGGATTGAACCGTCTGTGGCGGTTGAATATACCGGATCACGAACTGCAGGAGCTTGGAGCTGAACTTGGGTCGGATGTTCCATTCTGTATCACAGGAGGGACTGCACTCGCTACAGGCCGTGGTGAGAAGTTAACTCCCATTCCTAATCCGCCGCAATGCTGGGTAATTCTGGCCAAACCTCCGATCAATGTGTCTACAGCCGATGTGTACGGAAGGTTCCGCAGTGACAAGATTGTTCGTCATCCGAGTGCGGCTAAAATGGAGCAGGCTATTCGCAATCAATCATTCACGGAAGTCTGTAACCAGATGGGCAATGTACTTGAAGATGTAACGTTGAAGCTGTATCCGGAAGTTCAGCATCTGAAGGATGCCATGATTCGATTGGGTGCAGACGGCGTGTTAATGTCCGGTAGCGGTCCAACGGTATTTGGGCTGGTCTCCAAAGAATCCAAGGTTGCCCGGATATACAATGGTCTGCGTGGGTTCTGCAAAGAAGTGTACGCTGTGCGTATGTTGACGTAAAATTCGCTTTTATAATGTACAAACACGTATAAAGGTGGTATATTCTTAAATAATTATTCGGATTTGGATGTTTCCGTGATCGTGAGGATGGATCTCTGTGAAGAAGTTAAAACGAAGCGCAAGGCTGGTTGAAATGACGCAATACTTATTGTCCAGACCGCATACGGTTATTCCGTTGACCACATTTGCCGAACGTTATGGAGCCGCAAAGTCTTCAATTAGTGAAGATTTGGCGATTATCAAGGAAGTGTTCGAAGAAGGTGGGTCAGGAGAACTGAATACACTGGCTGGAGCAGCCGGGGGAGTTAGATGGATTCCGAAGGTGTCCCGAGAGCTGGCATTGGCTTTTGCAGAGCGACTCTCGACCCAGCTCGCGCAGCCTGATCGGATCTTGCCTGGAGAATACCTGTACATGTCTGATCTGCTCGGACAGCCCGCATTGATGAATGAAGCCGGCAAGATCTTTGCAACGGCTTTTGGCAACATGAATATTGATGTGGTTATGACGGTAGAAACCAAAGGAATTCCACTGGCTTATGCGACCGGAGCCCAGCTCAACCTGCCTGTCGTGCTCGTACGCAGGGACCATCAGGCTACAGAAGGATCGGCCGTAAGTATCAATTATGTATCCGGGTCCCATAAAAGTCTGCATACGATGTCCCTCTCTCGTAGGGCGATGCGTGAGCATTCCAGAGTACTTATTGTGGATGACTTCATGAAGGCCGGGGGTACGGTGCAAGGAATGATCGATCTTTTGGCCGAGTTTAATGCTACAGTTGCCGGGGTAGGAGTACTGGTGGAATCTGGTTCTGTGGATTCAGAAGAACGCCTGCTAACAGATTACGTATCTCTGGCGAAACTGACAGCGGTTGATGCCAAGAGCAGACAGATTTCCGTCAAGCCGGGCAACTATTTTGACCTGTAGAAAGATGACGAATGTTATGTCGTTAAAAGGTCTTTTCCATCGACCTGGCACTAACGTTGTCGAATTGTGTATTAAATAAAAAAATTCCTGAAATTAGGAAATTTTTGTGGTTATAAAAAGAAGGAGTTCGTATATGCTGTGTGGAATTATACACCAAGTTCTGATGGAAAAAGGTGGTGAACACACACATGCAAATTACGGATGTCAGACTCCGCCGTGTTAACTCGGAGGGGAGAATGAAGGCTATCGCATCCATTACCATCGATAACGAATTCGTCGTTCATGACATTCGTGTCATTGATGGTAACAACGGAATGTTTGTTGCTATGCCGAGCAAACGTACTCCTGATGGAGAGTTCCGTGATATCGCCCACCCGATCTCTTCCGGTACGCGCGAGAAGATTCAGGCAGCAGTTTTGACTGAATACGATCGTGCGGCAACTGAGGAAGAAGTCATTGAAGAAGGTGCCTGAGAACATTATTGGGGTTCGAAGGAAAAGAGAGCCATGTCTTATGGCTCTCTTTTCTTTTTGACCGGAATAAGATATATTCAGTATTGAGTTTAATAGCAGAGAACAAAAAGCGCATCGTGCGCTTGGTGGCAGGGCGGCATCTTAGGAATCATTGGGATTCGGTTAAGCTCGCAGGTACACGGCGTATACATATAGGTCACGATTCGTTGGTGTCCGCGTTGTTACGTGTGATTACAGAGACAGCAGGCGATGAACAGGACCGGCTTGAAGCCGGCTGAACGATACTCATTGGATATGGATCAGCAATGCATTTCAATGGGATTTTCAGAACAGGAGGTCGTTAATTTTGAAACGAATGGCAATCGTTCTTGCCGCAGGGCAAGGGAAACGAATGAAATCAAAATTGTACAAAGTACTGCATCCCGTATGCGGTAAACCTATGGTTGGACATGTGCTGGATGCAGCACTCAGCGCAGGCGTTGAACGCAGTGTAGTTGTAGTCGGTCATGGTGCCGAAGCGGTGCAGTCATTTTTGGGTTCCAGAGCAGAGTATGCACTCCAGGCAGAACAACTGGGTACAGGTCATGCAGTGAAGCAGGTTAAATCTTTGCTTGGCGGCGAAACAGGCTCTACAATTGTGGTCTGTGGAGATACACCTCTTGTAACCAGTGAGACGTTGGAAGGTCTGATGAAGCTCCATGAGAGTAGCGGAGCAGCAGCGACAGTTCTTACGGCTCAGTTGGACAATCCCAAAGGTTATGGCCGCGTTATTCGCGGAGAAGATGGATCTGTACAACGGATTGTGGAACAGAAGGATTGCACGGAGCAGGAAGATGCTGTGAATGAGATTAACACGGGCACATACTGTTTCGATAATGCAAAATTGTTCGCTGCCCTGGAGAAAGTGACGAACCAGAACGCTCAGGGAGAGTATTATCTCACAGACGTAGTTGGCATTTTCCGCAATGATGGAGAAGTCGTTGAAGCTTACATGTCGGATGACATCGCAGAATCCATCGGGGTTAATGACCGACTCGCACTTTCGCAAGCCGAAGCCTTCATGCGTGAACGTCTTGCCGTACGTCATATGTTGAACGGTGTTACGATCATTGATCCGTCATCGACATATATCGGAGCGGATGTTACGATTGGATCAGATACAGTTTTGTATCCGGGGACGATTCTCAAAGGCACAACTTCCATTGGTGAAGCATGTCATATTGGTCCTCAGGCAGATGTGGAAGACAGCGTTATTCAGGACGGAGTTACGATTAAACATTCGGTAGTATCCAATGCCGAGGTTGGTTCTGATGCAACGGTTGGTCCATTTGCTAATTTGCGTCCAGGGACTAAACTGGGTCGCAACGTAAAAATTGGTGACTTTGTTGAAGTGAAAAATGCTACAATTGATGAAGGTTCCAAAGTATCTCATCTCAGCTATATTGGAGATGCCAAAGTAGGGAAAAACGTAAATGTTGGATGCGGGGCAATAACTGTCAATTATGATGGTTATAATAAAGCTGTGACAACGATTGAAGATGATGCTTTTGTAGGCAGCAACGTCAATCTGATTGCACCGATTACGGTAGGAAAAGGCGCTTATGTGGTTGCTGGCTCCACCGTTACCCATTCCGTTCCCGAGAATGATCTGGCCATTGCTCGTCCACGTCAGGAGAATAAACCTGGTTATGCGGAGAAGATTCGCGGACGTGCCAAAGCCAAGAAACAAAATGCCAAACCCCAATAAGGGGTTTTGATAACAAGATTGCCTCCCGAAGATCGGGGAGGTGCCGACATGTCGCAGACGCTTATTGATTCCAATGAACCAGCACGGAGGGTTTTTATTTTATGACTTATTTTGATTCGAAATTAAAAATATTTACTTGCAATTCTAACCCCAAGCTTGCCCATCAAATTGCTGATTATATCGGGATCCCTATGGGTGAATCTCACACAACCAGCTTTAGTGATGGCGAGATTCAAGTGAAACTCTCCGAGAGTGTTCGGGGTTGTCACGTTTATATCGTGCAGTCCACTTGCTTGCCGGTTAATGATAACCTGATGGAAATGCTCGTTATGATTGATGCACTCAAACGGGCATCTGCCAAGACGATTAACGTCGTTATTCCTTACTATGGCTATGCAAGACAGGATCGCAAGGCACGTTCGCGTGACCCGATTACAGCGAAGCTGGTTGCTAACCTGATTGAAAAAGCGGGTGCAACCCGTGTCATCGCGATGGACTTGCATGCAATGCAGATCCAGGGATTCTTCGACATTCCGGTTGACCATTTGCTCGGCGTGCCAATTCTGGCTCAATATTTCCGGTCGAAACAGATCGAAAATCCAGTTGTTGTGTCGCCTGACCACGGTGGCGTAGTGCGCGCACGTAAACTGGCTGATTTCCTGAATGCGCCCCTGGCGATTATCGATAAACGTCGTCCTGAGCCAAATGTGAGCGAAGTGATGAACATTATCGGTAACATCGAGGGTAAAACAGCCATCCTGATCGATGACATTATTGACACGGCGGGAACGATTGTACTGGGAGCGAATGCTCTGATGGAAGGCGGCGTAAAAGAAGTATACGCGTGCTGTACTCACCCGGTATTGTCCGGACCTGCGATGGAACGTTTGGAGAATGCACCATTGAAGGAAGTCATCGTAACGGATACCATTCCAATTACGCATGCTAATCCGACAAGCAAACTCAAAGTGTTGTCCGTAGCGCCTTTGCTCGGAGAAGCGATTATCCGGGTTCATGAGGAATTATCAATCAGCAAGCTGTTTGAAATTGAATAAGGATGTCTGCATAAAGTAGTAGAGGGGTTACGTTTTCCGGTTCAATGGAAAATGTAACCCCTGTCGGCGTGCCGTTTTATTAAAAGTGAAACAGACGCTGGTCAGTCCATATAATTTGAACTACTAATTTACACAATAATGGAGAGGGCAGAAAAGATCTGAAGAAGTGAAGTTAAAAGCTTTCTGAAAGAAAGCTGCTTCGGAAGATGTTTCTGCACGCGCAGTAATCCAGTGTAAAATGGTTCGTTCATCTTATATGGTTAATACCCGGGGCGGGAGATAAATCGGAAACGACGCCGATGAAAAAGCGTGTCAGCAATTTCGACGAATTGATTATCGAAACGTGTGATTAGACCAATCTCAATATGGGTGTCGCGGTCGTATACCTGTACAGGTACGTGATATTCGAGATGATAGATAAAATCGCTATGTTGAGTCAGTTGTCCATTGTCTTCGCGCAAAACCCGCTCACCTTCCTGGGTCGATAAAATATTAACTGTGAACACTACAGTAAATCGATCTTTACTTTCTTGATATTATATGAAATATAACATTCGAAGTCTATGCCTCACCTCAGGCTAATCCGAAGGAGGGAACAAGATGAAGTGGATTGTTGGACTTGGAAATCCAGGCTCGAACTATGCCAAAACTCGTCATAATATCGGTTTTATGGCATTGGATCGGTTGGCTAATCGTCATAATATCTCCATTACACAGAATAAATGTAAGGCGCTGATTGGAGAAGGCAATATTGGCGGTGTGAAAACCGTACTGATCAAACCAATGACCTATATGAACTTGTCTGGTGAATCGGTTCGAGCCTATATGGATTTTTATAAAGTTAGTCTTGAAGATCTGATTGTTGTGTATGACGACATGGATACAGAGATTGGCAAAGTCAGATTGCGTTATCAAGGTAGTGCAGGCGGACATAATGGAATCAAGTCCATTATTCAGCATACCGGTACACAGCAGTTTAACCGGGTACGCATGGGAATATCCCGGCCCGAACCAGGACATGCCATTGTTGATTATGTACTGTCAACATTCATGAAGAAAGAAAAAGAAGCCCTGGATCAGACCATTGAGCAAACGTGTGATGCCTTGGAGCATAGCTTGACTCATACGTTCGAACAAACAATGGCGAAGTTTAACGGTTAATTTTGTAGACATACTTGGTAAAATAATCATAAAAGACGGGTTCGATTCAGCCATACTGGACATACTGGATGTATAAACCATGTTCAGGAGGCATAAACATGTCAGTGAATTACGTATGTAGGCATTGCCGTACCTTTATTGGACGAATCGATTCTGCCCAGATAACGGAAGTAGAGCTCGGCTTTCATTTCTTGACCCCCGACGAGCGGAGGGATATAATAGCGTATAATTCCGGTGGTGACATTACCGTTCGGATTACATGTGATTACTGTAAGGAAGCCCTGGAGCATAATCCGGAGCTTAGCCTGCTCGCGAGTCCGCTTCAGTAGACATCGCCTGTAACAGGATCGAATGACAGTTGAGGGCGGTTGCGTAATAACGCTCCACCTTTTATAGCCTTGGCAGCCTGCTGAGGCTTCTTTTCAGTTTGCATGAAAGCCATCGCTATCTCGAAATCAGGCTCAGCCGCATCAACAGATGTGGCAATGTTGCGAGTAATCCGATATGATGAAACAGGACAAAAAGGAATTTGTATCCATTTTAATAGTGATGCTACGCGTTTGCGTGAGATAATCAAGTAAGTTATAAGAGAGGTGCCCCTTTTGTTACAAGCACTTATACAGGCTTTTTCCAAAGATCCGGACTTCGGGTCCATTACAGCCGGAATCAAGTCCGGCATGAAGGAACAATTGGTTTCGGGTCTATCCGGCTCGGCGCGTCAGATTATGCTGGCTGCTCTGCATCAGGAAATGAACCGACCATTGCTCGTAGTAACACATAATATGTTTTCAGCTCAAAAAATTGCAGAAGATTTACAGGAAGCGCTTTCACCTGATCAGGTGTTGATCTATCCTGCCAACGAACTTGTCGCTGCTGAAGCTGCTGTTTCCAGCCCGGAAACATTGGGTCAGCGTATTGATGTGTTGGTCCGCTGCGCCCAGGGATTCAGGGGCGTTGTTGTTATTCCTTTTTCCGGGGTAAGACGTTATGTTCCGCTTCCGGAAGTGATGGCCAATGCTCGAATTTTGATTAAACAAGGCAACACACTTCAACTGGACTCCTTCCTGCTGGAGATGGTAAAGCTCGGATATGAGCGTGTGGAACGCGTGGAATCTCGTGGTGAGATGAGTGTACGCGGAGGTATCATCGACTTCTATCCGGTTACTTCATCGATCGCATATCGGGTGGAGTTATTTGATGATGAGATCGACTCCATTCGGACATTTGATCCAGCAGATCAACGTTCGATTGAACGGATTGAAGAAATTACGGTTTTACCATGCAAGGAGTTAATTGCAGATCGTGAACGTATGGAAAAGGCTGCCGATGCGGCTGCTCTTTTGCTGGAGCAACAGCTGGAGAAAATGACGGACCGGCAGGCGAAGCTGCGTCTTCGTGAAGAAATTCACCGGGAGATCGAGCTTTTGCGGGAACACGTGTATTTCTCCGAAATGTACAAATATATTTCTCCGCTCTATCCGGAGAACAAAACGATCTACGACTATATGCCGGAAGATACCCTGCTGGTACTAGATGAGCCTGCCAGACTATCGGAGACATCGAAACAACTGGACCGTGATGAATCGGAGTGGAACCTGCATTTGATGCAAAACGGAAAAACACTTCCGGATCTTCCATTATCCGCAGACGGTGATGAACTCTTGTATGAGCGTCCATTCCAGACGCTGTTTATGTCGATCTTTTTGCGCCAAGTTCCACACACCCAACCACAGAACATTCTGAACTTCATCAGTCGTGGCATGCAGGATTTCCATGGACAGATGAACGTACTTAAGGCAGAGATGGAGCGCTGGCAGAAGGCTGGAGTCCAAGTGCTCATGCTGGCGAACGGTGATGAACGACTCGAGCGGATGCGCCGGGTACTAATGGACTATGATATTCCAGAGCCAGAGATGATGATCGGTAATTTGCAAACGGGATTTGAAATGCCGTCCATTCATTTGGCTGTTGTGACCGAGGGCGAGATGTTCTCGCAAAAACAGCGTAAAGTACGCAAACCGATTCGGAATGTAGATAATGCTGAACGGATCAAATCCTATAGCGAGCTAAAAGTTGGCGATTATGTCGTTCATCAGAACCACGGAATTGGTAAGTATCTGGGGATCGGTACACTCGAGGTTGGCGGTATTCATAAGGACTACATGCATATTCTCTATGCGGGTGGAGACAAACTGTCTGTACCTATTGAGCAGATCGATCTGATTCAGAAATATGTTGGTTCCGAAGAGAAGGAACCGAAAATATACAAGCTGGGCGGCAATGAATGGACACGGGTTAAAAATAAAGTCCGCACATCCGTACAGGATATTGCTGATGATCTGATTAAGCTGTATGCAGAGCGTCAGACCTCCAAAGGGTTTGGATTCGACAAGGATTCCGCGGAGCAGCAGGAGTTTGAGGACATGTTCCCTTACGATGAGACGCGTGATCAGGTACGTGCGATTGAAGAAATCAAGAAGGACATGGAACAAAACCGTCCAATGGATCGTTTATTGTGTGGGGATGTTGGTTACGGCAAAACTGAGGTCGCTATTCGAGCTGCATTTAAGGCAGCTATTGAAGGTAAACAAGTGGCTGTACTTGTTCCAACAACCATTTTGGCACAGCAGCATTTTGAGACATTCCGTGAGCGCTTCTCCGGTTATCCGTTCAACATTCATGTGCTTAGCCGGTTCCGCTCCCGTAAAGAGCAGAATGAAACAGCCAAAGGCATCAAGGCAGGCACAGTGGATATTGTCATCGGGACGCATCGATTGCTGTCGCAGGATCTGGTGTTCAAGGATCTGGGACTACTCATTGTTGATGAAGAACAGCGCTTCGGAGTAACTCATAAGGAAAAACTGAAGAAGCTGAAAACCAATGTGGACGTGCTGACGCTGACGGCAACGCCGATTCCGCGTACGCTTCATATGTCCATGCTGGGTGTGCGTGATCTGTCCGTTATCGAGACTCCGCCAGAGAATCGGTTCCCGGTACAGACCTATGTGGTTGAACACAGCCAGGCGCTTGTCCGCGAAGCGATTGAGCGTGAACTTGCCCGTGGTGGGCAAGTGTATTACCTCTACAACCGTGTTCAGGGAATCCAGGAGATGGCTGCCGAAATTTCTGAACTTGTGCCTGAGGCCAAAGTTGGTGTGGGACATGGTCAGATGTCGGAAACAGAGCTGGAGAAAACGATTCTCGACTTCCTGGATGGTGAATATGACGTGCTTGTGAGCACAAGTATCATCGAGACCGGGGTAGATATTCCGAACGTAAATACACTGATCGTACATGATGCGGATAAAATGGGACTCTCCCAGCTGTATCAGCTGCGCGGACGTGTGGGTCGTTCCAATCGTATTGCGTATGCCTATTTTACGTACCAACGGGATAAAGTCCTTACTGAAGTTGCTGAGAAACGTCTACAATCAATCAAAGAATTTACCGAACTGGGTTCAGGATTCAAAATCGCCATGCGTGACTTGTCGATTCGTGGTGCGGGAAATCTGCTAGGAGCGGAGCAGCATGGTTTCATCGCTTCCGTCGGGTTTGATCTGTATTCCCAGATGCTCGCAGAGGAGATCAACAAACGCAAAGTTACGATGCTTGGCGAAGAGCCGGTACTTTCAGACCAGTGGAACACAACTCTGGATCTCAGTATCGATGCCTACTTGCCGTCCGATTATATCTACGACAGCATTCAGAAGATTGAGATCTACAAAAAAGTGGCGGTCATTGCATCCTTCGACGATGCGATGGAGTTGGAAGACGAATTGGTTGACCGATTCGGTGATCTTCCGGAGGCCGTTATCAACCTGCTGGCTGTTGCACGGATGAAAGTATACGGCAAGATCTACGGTATTGAGTCGATTTCCCAACGTGGTGAGGACATTACCGTGAAGTTCTATGAAGGGCGTGAACATGCCTTTGAACTCTCGAAAATCGCGCACATTGGAAATCAGTTCGAAAGACGTGTACAATTTGAACAAGGACCCCATATGCTGATTCACGCTAAAGGCAAGGGGCTTGGGGATAAGCAACTGATGGAGCTGGTAGAGAAAATTCTGGAGTCCATGAAAACTGCTTTTAAATCAAAGGGGGAACTAAAGGATGTTACCAAAGTATAAAAAAGTAGGAAAAGTACTGTCTGTGAGCATGGTCGCAGTACTATCCTTATCACTGCTTGCTGCATGTGGCAAGAAGGAAGAAGCAAAAGCACCTGAATCGACGGATACAAGTGCTGTAGTCGCTACGTATGATGGTGGTACCATTACAGCCAATGAATTCGACATGGAGCAACGTGTCATGAAATTCCTCTATCCGGAGTATGCACAAATGATGGATATGGATGATTTCAAAGAGTATCTGGTGAAACAGGAAGTTGCTTATGAATATCTGAGTGGCAAAGCAAGTGAAGAAGCCAAAACAGCAGGTACCAAAACAGCAACCGAGCAATTTGATAAAATGAAAGCTTCTGTTCAGGCAGATCAATGGACTGAGATGCTGAAAGCTCAGAACCTGACTGACCAGAACATTAAAGATTATATGACTCGCATCATGACGGTAATCAAAGACAAAGAAACAGGCGTTACGGAAGATGCCATTAAGGCTGAGTTTGAGAAAAACAAAGATCAGTTCACTACGGCTTCCGTTCGTCACGTGCTGATTAACTTCACAGATCCAAAAACGCAAAAAGAACGTAAAAAAGAAGATGCACTTAAAATTGCAAAAGAAGTAAAAACCAAGTTGGATGGCGGAGCTGATTTTGCTGAAATTGCAAAAAAATATTCCGAAGATCCAGGTTCTGCTGAAAAGGGTGGACTGTATGAAAATACACCTGTAGGCAGCTGGGTAGAGGCATTTAAGGAAGCTGCAAAAACATTGCCACTGAACAAAATCAGTGATCCAGTAGAGACAGAGTACGGTTACCACGTCATGAAAGTGGAAGCTCGTACAGAAGCTGACTTTGCCAAATTGACGGCTGAACAAAAAGAAAGTTTGAAGAGCCAATTGGCTGCAGCCGAAATCGATACGTTCATGCAAAATGAATTGGACAAAATCGTAAAAGAAGTTAAACTGCCAAAAACAGAAAAAGCTGAAGAAGGTAAGACTGAAGGCACAACTGAAGGCACTACGGGTACAGGAACTGAAGGAGAGAAAACAACCGAACCAAAAACGGATGACTCCACAGGTACGGATACCAAGACTGACCAAGGTACGACTGGAACAGACAAAGATGCAACTACAGATGAAGGTACAAGCAGCAAGTAAGCTGGTAAAATTGCTGTGTTAGCATACGTTCAGGGTTTAAATTTGCCCGAATGAATGCTTTGTATGACGCAAATATGGACAACCATACAGAGAAGCAAGGGGAGGACTTAGGATCTCCTTCTTGCTTCTTCTTTTATATATTCAAGTCGTATGGGTACATGGTCGCCTTCTTCGAAAGTTACACAACTATATTCTCCGAAGCATGTATAAGGAAATGGGAACAGATGAATACTATGGTCAAGATATCACACTAAACGTTCTGGGACTTTCCTCTACCCATTAAGGAACAGTAGTTGAAAAATCTTCTCGAGAAAGTGGGGCAACATGTGAAATGAAAGCTACTGGTATTGTCCGCCGTATAGATGACCTTGGTCGTGTGGTCATTCCAAAAGAAATCCGCCGTACGTTACGTATTCGTGAAGGTGATCCACTGGAAATTTTCGTGGATCGTGATGGAGAAGTTATCCTTAAAAAATATTCGCCAATTGGTGAACTTGGTGATTTTGCCAAAGAATATGCAGAATCCCTGTATGAAAGTACAGGACATGTAACGATGATTTCGGACCGTGATACTATTATCACGGTGGCAGGAGGCTCCAAGAAAGAATATTTGGACAAACAGGTGGGTCAACTGTTGGAAGGTTGTATGGAAAACAGAAAGACCATTTTGGAAACAAACAATGGTTCTTATGAGCTTAGCAAAGATCATGACGAGACGTTATCCTCTTTTGTTATTGCGCCGATTATTTCAGGTGGTGACCCCATCGGAACGGTTATTCTGTTCAATAAGGACGAATCAGTTAAGATGTCTCAAATGGAAGTGAAGATGTCTGAGACGGCTGCTGGTTTCCTTGGCAAGCAAATGGAACAATAGACCGCAGACCAACTCCTGGTGCCCTGTCTTGGGCATACGGGAGTTTTTGCATTTTAAAGGTACAAAGAAGTAGATCCGGATGATTGTGATGGGGAAGGGTTAGTCTGTGTGCCTTCAGGCAGGTATAATAGCAAGGTATGGTTAAAAGGATTACGCAGGAGGGACTTATGAAACAGCCGTCTACAGGCTCAAGGCTGCTACAGGGTGCATGTATACTTGGGTTTGCTGCCATTATCTCTAAAATTATTGGTGCTTTTCAGAAGATTCCGCTGCAGAATCTGGGGGGAGACGGTGTATTTGGCATCTACAATACGGTATATCCGTTATATATGCTCATTATCACACTTGCTGCTGCAGGACTGCCGCTGGCCGTATCCAAATTCGTAGCAGAACAGAACGCACTCGGAAGACCAGACGAGAGCAGAAGAATTATTCGATTATCTTCCCTTCTGCTCGGGGGAATTGGAATTATAATGGCGCTCTTGATGTATGCAGGTGCGCCGCTGATCGCTGACATGATTGGCAACCGTCATGTGGTTCCATCGATTCGTGCAGCTTCATGGGCCTTGTTGTTCGTACCGGTGATGACAGGGCTGCGTGGATATTTTCAGGGATTACAGCAGATGGTGCCAACAGCGGTATCACAAGTGGTGGAGCAGACGATACGTGTTACCGTCATGATTGTTCTGCTTCTGTGGTTGATGAGACGGGACGCTTCGCTTGAGACTATTGCCGCTGGTGCCATGATGGGCTCTGTTGCTGGTGGAATGGTTGGTCTGTTAACCATGTTAGGGTACATGGCCCGACATCGGCGGAAAGACAAGGAAGTGGTCACAGGGCAATTGAATTCGGAATGGAGCAGCAACGTTGGAGAGGTTGGATCAGACAGGCATGAACGTCAGGAGCATAGGTCGGTTACGCCGCAGAAGAAAACGGTGAGTACTATTAATCCCGCTCTGGGAGAACGGTCACGATCCAACGGGGAATGGATCAGGACGTTGCTCATGTATGCCATTCCAGTCTGTCTCGGTTCACTGGCTGTGCCGCTGATGAATCTGGTGGATACTTTCACCGTGCCACGGCTGCTGCGGGGAGAAGGACTGGATGAGCTTCAGTCGATGGTTTCCTTCGGCATCTACAACCGTGGATTGCCGCTGGTTCAACTGGTGACGATGCTTGCCACGTCACTATCTGTGCTGTTTATTCCGGCGATGGCGGAAGCCCGATTAAAGGGCGGGCCAGAAGCCGTCCGGCAGCAAGCAGGCCTCGCGCTGCGCTGGTTCTGGTTGATCGGCCTGGCGGCATCCGCGGGTCTCGCGGTGCTGGCGGAGCCGATTAACCGCATGCTGTACGGAGATGCCGCAGGCACCGAAGCACTGCGGTACATGGCGCTGACGGCTGCGGGCAGCACCGTCAGCATCATTGCAGCGGCGCTGCTGCAAGGCCTCGGCGCCGTGCGTGCACCCGCGTTCAGCATGCTGGCCGCCGCAGGCGTCAAGGCGCTGCTGAACGTCATGCTTGTGCCGGCGCTGGGCATCAGCGGCGCGGCTCTTGCAGGCGCAGTCGCCTACATGCTGGCGGCTGGCCTGAATGTGGCGCTGCTGGCGCGACTTGTCGCCCTGCGCCCTGCCCCTGGCGCCGTCCTGGCGAAGCCAGCGCTGGTGATCGCCGCCATGAGTCTGGCGGCGGTAGGCACGGCCTGGGCCGCCGAAGCGGTACTCGGCGGCATGGGTATCGCGGCCGATCGCAGGCTGGCCGCGATGGGCGTGAGCCTGCTGGGCATTGCCGCAGGCTCGGCCGTGTTCTTGCTGGCGGCGGCCCGGACAGGGTTACTGACCGCCGCGGAGCTGGCGGCTGTGCCCAAGTTGGGGCCTCGCCTTGCCAAGCAGCTGCGCAGACTGCGTGTGCTGCGCTAGCTCCATGCTCACGGTGCTTCTACACCTGGCACAGCGAATATGCAATTATAGGATATCGAATGATTCTGGTATAATACGTGTAATTAGTCCTGTTCAGACACGATGATTATGAGCCTGGACAGGATAGTCCGGATGGAGGTTTACGTAATGAGTGCAGCTTTAACCGTAGTGGGTCTTGGATCTGGAGATGCAGACCAACTGACCGTAGGTATTATCAAAAAAATGAAACATGCAGCTACACTGTATGTACGTACCCTGGATCATCCCGTATTGAATGATCTGCAACAAGAGGGGCTGGAGATGACATCATTTGATGCTATCTATGAGGCGAAGTCCTCCTTCCCCGAAGTATATGATGAGATCGCGAATCAACTGATAGAAGCCGCTCGCAAGGGGGAGGCCGGAACGGAGATTGTGTATGCCGTACCCGGTCATCCGATGGTGGCAGAAGCAAGTGTACGCCTGCTCAAAGAACGTTGTCCGCAGATGGGTATCTCATTGCGTGTCATGGGCGGGGAGAGCTTCCTAGACGAAGCCTTTATACGACTTGGATTTGATCCTATCGAAGGCTTTCAACTCCTGGATGCCAGCAGCTTGAATACAGAACTGGTACAACCACAGCTACATACGTTGATCGGACAAGTCTATGATGTGTTCACTGCTTCGGACGTGAAGCTGTGCTTGATGGAAGTTTACCCGGATGATTATCCGGTATTTGTTGGTCACGCGTTGGGTGTACAGGACCAAGAGGTCATTCACAAGATTCCATTGCATGAACTGGACCGGATCGAAGGGTACGGCAATCTGTCACTGATCTATGTGCCGAAGAACACTGATGATGCCCTGCGTCGCCGTTCCTTTGCGCGTTTACATGAGATCGTCAATATTCTTCGCAGTCCGGGTGGCTGTCCATGGGATCAGGAGCAGACACATCAGTCCATTCGCAAAAACCTGATTGAAGAGACCTATGAGGTCATTGAGACGATCGATGAGGATGACCCCGACCATATGAAAGAAGAGCTGGGTGATCTGCTGCTGCAGATTTTATTGCACTCCCAGATGGAAGAAGAAGTGGGCACATTTAATGTGTATGATGTCATCGAAGGTTTGAATGATAAGCTAATCTTCCGCCATCCACATGTTTTTGGAGATAATCAGGCAGAAGATGCGAATGAAGCTCTTCAGAACTGGGAACAGATGAAGGCAGAGGAGAAGAAGCGCAAAGGCCAGGATCAGCAGAAGGTTTCCGTGTTGGATGGTATACCGCGTGACTTGCCTGCATTGATGAAGGGATACAAGTTACAGAAGAAAGCAGCCAAAGTAGGCTTTGACTGGGATGATGTTGAAGGTGTGTTTGCCAAGATCGAGGAAGAACTGGCGGAGTTGAAAGAAGCGGTGCAACAAGGCCAGTCTGCGGAAGAACGGAAGCTCGAACTGGGTGATTTATTATTCGCAGCCGCGAATGTTGCAAGATTCATCGATACAGACCCGGAAGAGGCGCTTGCTGCGACCAACCGCAAGTTCGTCGGGCGGTTCCAGTACATCGAGGAGCGTTTGCGTGAACAGGGAAGAACACCAGCAGATAGCAATGTAGAAGAGATGGAGCAATTCTGGCAGGATGCGAAGAAGGCAGGATTATAACGGGTTCAATTTTCTGGGAAAAGCCAGATAACTTTATTCCATTCATGCTATGCAGTGTGTTATGATAATACGAACATGTGTTCATCTGTGTAAACTGGAGTTGGTGTTTAGCGACAGATGGTTTCGGGTATTGGTCTTAGACTGTTGCCTGCGGACCATCGACAAAAAGCTAAAAAAAGTCGCGGACCAAGGCAGGATTTCAGATACCAAGCCAGAATACATGTGTAGTGACCTAACGCGAATCAGCGGCAATCGATGCATTGTCAGGAATCGCAGATACTTTTTTTTCAATTTGGGAGGCTTTTAAAAATGAACAAAACAGATCTGATTAACAACATTTCAACCAAAAGTGGTTTGACTAAAAAAGACGTTGAGTCCGTATTGAACGGCTTTTTGGGAGAAATTACAGATGCACTTGCCAGCGGAGACAAAGTACAATTGATCGGCTTTGGCACTTTTGAGACCCGCAAACGTTCCGGTCGTACCGGACGTAACCCACAAACAGGGAATGAAATTGTGATTCCTGAGTCCACTGTTCCTGCATTCAAAGCAGGCAACAAACTTAAAGAAGCCGTAAAATAATGCGTCTTGATAAATTCCTGAAGGTCTCCCGGCTAATCAAACGCCGCACTGTGGCTAAGGACGTCTCTGAACAGGGACGTGTTCTGGTGAACGGACGTGAAGCAAAGCCCAGCGCCGCTGTCAAAGTGGGCGATGAGCTGACGGTTCAGTTCGGTCAGAAACTGGTCACCGTGAGGGTGGAACGAATTGCCGAGAGTACCAAGAAGGATGAGGCGAGCAGCCTCTACACCTTGGTGAAGGAAGAGCCGATCGCCAAGGATAACGGAATGAACTGGTAACAGTACATCTGGTATTAAATATTCATTCAATGCAAGTTGAATCGAAACGTCCTCCTGTAACAGGGAAGGGCGTTTTTGTTTTTTACTGGATACCGGGTTATTTGTTCAACAACGCTGGTTCTATTCCAACCTCCTCATCCATAAGCTAGGTGTAAGAAGGAGGGGTACATGCCATGGTTGAGCACGGTAAGGCCAAACAGCATCATCTGAGCATGCAGAATCGGAAACTGCTGGATCTGACGGGTGTCTCCAACGTGGAGAGCTTCGACAGTGAGGAATTTTTGCTGCAGACTGAACTTGGGCATCTGACCATCCGGGGGCACAATTTACATATCAAAAACCTGAGCCTGGAGGAAGGTCTGTTATCCATTGAAGGCACAGTCAGTTCGCTCCAATATCTGGACCCCGGTTCCCAGTCCAAAAATGGTAAGGGCCTGTTTGGCAAGATGTTCCGATGAGTCCGGATACTCAATGGATCACATTGATGTGGATGCTTACCTCGGGGGTCGTGATGGGAATGGCCTACGACAGTTACCGGGTACTGTCCGGACAGCTGCGGTTTCCGAGATGGAGTATTCACACGCTCGATCTGTTGTACTGGGTTGCTTCCGCGCTGTTCGTTTTTCGGATGCTATACGCCGGAAACCACGGACAGTTGCGGTTTTATGTCTTTTTGGGGCTGATTATAGGGGTTTGCTTCTATTTTTGGCTTTTAAGTGTTACAACCCAGCGTTTTGTGGTAATGTTAATTAAACTCGCAAGAACGCTGATTCATTGGTGTGGACATATCCTTAACATCCTGATCGTTATGCCGGCTAAAGGAATTTATAAGTTAATTCGCGTATTATTCGGTTTTGTAATTGCGATACTACTATTCCTGGGCAGGCTGGTGCTGCAGTGTTTGGTACCTTTCGGCAAGTTGTTCCGCTGGATGTTTAGGCCGCTCCTGAAACATTGGGTAACGCCACGCTTCATGATCCGTGTGGGTACAAGAATTGCAGCGATATGGAAACGCTGGTTTTAAGGAGGTCCGTAATGGGTAAAACACCTGTGGGCAGATCAAAGGCTCCAACTAACCAAGGAAAATCTGCCGGTGCAAAAAGGCGCCTCATGCTTTGGATGACGTTTATGATTGTATTTGTAATATGGGCAGGATATACATTCCTTGTGCAGACTGCACAAATTTCGGACAAGAGTTCTCATCTGGCCACTCAGCAAGCTTCAAAGGAAGATACGTTGAAGAAGCTGGAACAGTTGAAGTACGAAGTCAGCCGGTTGAATGACCCTGAATACATAGGACAGCTGGCACGGAAAAAAGGATATTATCTTCCTGAGGAAACGCCGATCCAGGTTGAAGAGTCAGGGAACTGATGGAATTCGGTCCATTACCGAGCTAGGTTTGTTATCCTTGTGTCTGAAGCCGTTAAACCGGAAAAAATAGGCTCTCTGATGGGGTAGTGTTCAGTTGACCTTGGTTTACGGCATAAGGTATAATTACATTAGCGCAGCATTGATTTTGGCATTCAAAAAATCGGGTTGTATATTTTTAAGGGAGGATCATTTTATTCTATGGCAATTGAAGTGGGCACCAAGTTAGAGGGCAAGGTGACAGGAATCACGCATTTTGGAGCATTTGTGGATCTGTCAGGAGGTGTCACGGGTCTCGTTCACATCTCGGAAATCGCCGACAATTACGTCAAAGATGTCAACGACCACCTGAAGCTGAATGACCTCGTTACAGTGAAGGTTATCAACGTTGACAAGGATGGCAAGATCGGACTTTCCATTAAGCAAGCTGTTGACAAACCGGTTGAGCAACAAACCCAATCTAGACCCCCGAGAGCTCCTAGACCGGAACGCAGTGGAGGAGATCGCGAACGATTCAGCGGCGGAGGCCCAAGTGGTGGCCAAGGTCGTGGTGGTGGCGGCGGTGGATTTAACCGTGGTGACCGCGGAGGCCGTTCTTTCAAGCCCGCAGCAGGCAAACCTTCATTTGAGGATAAAATGTCACGCTTCCTGAAAGATAGTGAAGAGCGGATCTCTTCGCTTAAGAAGAACACAGAAGGCAAACGCGGAGGCCGTGGGGCCAAGCGTGTGTAATCTGTCACAACCTGATCTAAACATATAAGTAAAACCGTTAGCCCATGGGCTAGCGGTTTTTTTGCGTTTCTATCACAGATAAGGAGTTGAATAGCTTTTTTTGTAAGGTGAAGCTCCATATCCCCAGTTTTTCTGCACGGCAAAATGGAACCATAAGAACATTTGTCGTCTACCATTTTTTACCGACAGGTTTCCGTGGCATTCCACAGTTATCCTGCTCAAATGATGGCGAGACCAAATCATCGCCGGTTCAAAATCAGACATTCCGATTGTCGGAATCAAGTAGGAGAATGAATGAAACCACAATAAGGCCGGGGGTTTCGCTCCACCGCGCCAGGCTTGTTTCTTTTGTCGTAAACTTTTTGGACCCTGCCCACCTATTCTGACAAACTACGTCTTCTAATCTATCTATAATCAGAACCATCGAGAACGAAACACGAAAATTCAAATTAATCGAATGGGGTGCCTTGAGGATGATGGAAAAGTGGAATGTCATTCAATTTCCGGGAATGAAAGCAGGTAAAGGAGGTACGGAAGCTCGGGAGGAGCTGTCGGTACGTCTGAAACATTGGCTTGGCTCCCGCAAGGCTGTCCAGATGGTTGCTTCCCGCAAATGGGTACTGCTGCTCACATTCATGGGATTTCTGCTCGGAAAGGCGATGATCCTGAATGAGTTATCTCCCTTTGCCATTGCTTACTTCGCCGTAATTGCTTTCATGCGCAGGGATTACATCATTCCGGTAGGCGCCGCTTTACTCGCAGGTAGTCTCTTTGCACCGTTTCCGGTACCACTCATTGTTGCATCGGAGATCGCCATCTTTTATCTGTTCTTCCGTGGACTGGAGTCATATGATCGTGCTGAATTATCTTATGCACCAACGATGGTGTTTACGACTACGTTTATGGTCAAATTATTCGCGGTTGTGATTGGGCCATCCTTCAGCTGGTACGCGATGCTGATGCTCACGATGGATTCGATATTAAGTTTCGTGCTCACCCTTGTTTTTATACAAGCCATACCGATCTTCACCTACCGCAAAAAAAAGTTCAGCCTAAAGAACGAGGAGATCCTTTGTCTGATCATATTGCTCGCTTCCGTTATGACGGGAGCCGTAGGGTGGACCATTCAGTCCTTATCCGTCGAGCATATGCTCTCCCGTTATCTCATATTAATCTTTGCTCTGGTGGGCGGAGCCCCCCTCGGAGCCTCAGTTGGGGTCATTACCGGCTTGATTCTGAGCCTGGCTGACATGTCAGCGGTGTATCAGATGAGCCTGCTTGCTTTTGCCGGAATGCTGGCGGGTATGCTTCGAGAGGGCAAACGTGCGGCGGTTGCACTGGGCATGCTGCTGGGTTCATCCATTCTATCCATATATCTGGGAGGACCGGGCGATGTTATGAACTCATTATGGGAGACGTGTGCAGCTATCGTACTATTCATGTTGACACCTAAAAGCCTGATGACAGCGATATCCAAATATGTACCGGGTACGCACGATCATACAAAATCCCAGCATGAGTATGCCAAACGGATACGGGATATCACGGCAGAACGGGTAACCCGGTTCTCGCAGGTATTCCGTCAATTGTCACGTAGCTTCGATCAGATGTCCGGTGCAGGGGAGCAGGTACAGAAAGAAGGTGGAATGGACCATTTCATGAATGCGGTTGCCGAGGGCACATGTGCAAGCTGCTTCAAGCGTACACAATGCTGGGATGCGAAGTTTATTCAAACCTACAAATATATGACGGACGTGATGAGTACAATTGAAGGAAACCCGGAGATCTCAGGCAAGCAGATTCCAGTGGACTGGAACAGGGTGTGTGCAAAACCGGAAGAGGTCCTTGAAGTCATGCGTGCCCAGTATGGACTGCATCAACATAACATGCAATGGAAGCGTCAAATTATCGATAGCCGGCAGCTGGTTGCAGAGCAATTGTCCGGTGTATCTCAGGTCATGGAGGACCTGGCCAAAGAAATTCAGCGGGAAAGTGATGAGATGGTACAGCAGGAGGAGCAGATTCGGGACGCACTGGAGTCATTGGGCTTGTCCATTCACTCCATTGAGATCATCAATCTGGAAGCGGGCAATGTAGAGATTGAGATTGTACATGCATATACACGTGGATTCGATGAGTGCCGTAAAATGATAGCTCCGCTGATCTCGGATGTACTGGACGAGCATATTGCTGTCTTGCATGAGACCATGACTGATCCTCGTCAGGGATTGGCGACCGTTACGTTTGGTTCAGCCAAAACGTTCGAGGTAACCACGGGTGTTGCTGCCGCTGCAAAAGGGGGAGATGTGATGTCAGGCGACAGCTTCAGTACGGTTGAGTTAGGCAACGGTACATTCGCGGTGGCGCTCAGTGATGGAATGGGCAATGGGGAACGGGCACGCATGGAGAGCAGCGCGGCTCTGAACATATTGGAACAGTTGTTACAGTCCGGCATGGATGAGAAACTGGCGATCAAATCCGTGAACTCCGTTCTGATGCTGCGCTCCCCTGAAGAGATGTATGCCACAGTGGATATGGCGCTGATCGATGAATATACGGCAGAGACCACGTTTATGAAAATCGGATCGACGCCAAGTTTTATCAAACGAGGACAGGAGGTTATTCAGGTTTCGGCCAGCAATTTGCCAATCGGTATTATTAAAGATATTGAAGTGGATCTGGTAACGGTACAGCTTCAGCCGGGGGATATCCTCATTATGATGACGGATGGCATCTATGACGCACCGGGGTATGCGGTGAACAAAGAGTTATGGATGAAAAGGCTCATTCAAGAGATTGATACAGAGGATCCGCAAGATTTGGCCGATTGCCTGCTTGAAAGTGTTATAAGATATCAGCAGCATGAGATTTTGGATGATATGACCGTTGTTGTTGGAAAAGTAGAGCATTTCCGCCCTGAATGGGCCACACTGCGTGTGCCTGGCATCAACCGGATGGAGCGTCCACGGACCGTCAGTTAATTGCATATTCTTCTGTTTGAAGTCTCTTCATTCTGGCAATGCTAGTCATAGAGTTGGAGAGTAACGAATAACGGAGGGATATCGGATGAAGCAAATCTTATTGATCACCGACGGTTGTTCCAATGTAGGACCAAGTCCGGTGCTGGCAGCGGCCGAAGCGCTGGAAGAGGGGATTACGGTTAATGTGGTTGGCGTGATTGATTATGGAACCATTGGTGAGCTGGGTAGTCGGGAGATTGAGGATATTGCCAGAGCCGGAGGTGGAATCAGCCAAATTGTAGGTACACGTCAGCTTGCCCATACCATGCAGATGATGACAAGGAAAACGGTGGTTCAGACTATTCAGCAGGCGGTTAATAGAGAGTTAACACAAATTTTGGGAGAGAAGGAGCCCAAAACGGTAACGGATCTGGAGCCTTCACAACGCGCCCGGGTCGTGGAAGTGATGGATGATATGGCTGAAACTACAGCCTTACAGGTTATATTGTTAATCGACGTCAGTGCCAGCATGAAACCCAAACTGGCTGCGGTAGAAGAAGGCATTCGTGATTTAATGTTAAGTTTGCAGGCGCGTATAGGTCAGAGCAAGCTTTCCGTATTTCATTTTCCGGGGCGACACAGTGGAGAAGATGCGGTAATGGATATTGACTGGACAACGGATCCAGGCCGTGTTCGGTCCTTGTTTGGAAGGTTGCAGATGAAGGGGGCAACGCCGACAGGTCCTGCAATTCAGAAGGTGATTGATTTTTACCGTTATGGTACACTGGAGAAACAGCAGGAAATAGAAGGGAACTATCGCATTGAAAGAGAAGGGATGCTCGGTGACAACGTTGTCTGACGCCTCTTTCCCGCCAGGAACAGTGGTTACAGGGAAATGGAATCGCAGTCGTTACACGATTCGGAAACTACTGGGCAAAGGAGCTAATGGCATCGTTTTTCTTGTCCAACGGGGTGAAAATGGCAAACACTACGCGCTAAAAATGGGATTTGATCCGGTTGATCTGCAATCGGAAGTTAATGTACTCAAATCCTTTCAACTACAGCGTAATCATGAGGCCCTTCGGCAGAGCGGCATTCCTTCCTATCTTAAAGATGTGGATGACTATGCCGTTCGTGGCCGGGATATTCCCTTTTATGTGATGCGTTACGTTAGAGGTGAGGCACTTCATCACTTCATTCGGCGTCAGGGAACAGACTGGACACTTCTGGTGGGACTTAGACTCTTGCAGAAGCTGGCACAGTTGCATCAGGCGGGATGGGTGTTTGGTGATCTCAAACCTCAAAATGTGTTGGTATCCGACTATGGGCAGGTGGAATTGATCGACTACGGCGGAGTTACGTCGATTGGTCGAAGCGTCAAACAGTTCACCGAATGGTATGATCGGGGCTTCTGGAATGCAGGCAGCCGTACGGCAGATGGTACCTATGATGTATTTGCATTTGCATTATTGTTGATTCATGTTCTTGAAGCAGACGCGCTCAAGGCACTGGCAGCCGAAGGATTACCGCAACTGCGAAGTGTGAATCAGCTCGTAGCGCTGGTGGAGCGCAGTGAGCGACTGGGTCCTTTTCGCAATTGGACGATTCAGGCATTACGAGGTCAGTTTTGTGATGCAGGTCATGCGGCACAAGGGTGGAAGGAAATGATGGCACGCCCCACTCCTCTCCGTCGTCGTTCCAAAAGTACAACACCGCGCTGGCTTAAGAACGCATTCGCTGTATCTGTGATATTACTTATTGGAGTGCTCATCTTTGCACTACTTTTCTGATCTGTGAGAGTGCATATACATAACGCAAGGAATGAGGAACAGGTATGGAGGCCTTACGCTGGAACATGCTGGTGAAGAACGTGCTGGATGCAGCAGAAGAGCATCAGTTATGGGTTCCCGGGGATCGGATTGTCGTCGCAGTATCGGGCGGGCCGGACTCGGTAGCTTTTTTGCATATCATGCACGAGATCAGCATGCGGCATGTCCCGCTTGAATTAATCTGTGCCCATGTACATCATGGTTTCCGGACCGAATCTGATGACGAAGCGGAGAAAATGATGGAACTGGCACAGCAGCTTGGTATTACACTTGAATGGACCAAGGCCGATGTACCTTCATATATGGAGCTGACGGGTCAAGGGCCACAGGAAGCGGCACGCAACAAGCGATATGCCTTTCTTCATGAAGTAGCTACCAAATATAATGCGGCAAGCATCGCTTTGGCACATCATGCGGATGATCAGGCGGAGACGGTCATGCTTCATTTGCTTCGTGGAACCGGCTTGTCGGGACTCTCAGGAATGAAGTTTAAAAGACGAGAAAAAAATGTGGAACTTATTCGTCCATGCCTTCGTATAAACAAGACAGACCTTGTAGAAGCTTGTAATACCCAAGGTTTTATGTATTTCAATGATGAGAGCAACGCCCTGCGTAAATATCGGCGTAATGCCATTCGCTTGGATGTGCTTCCTTTTTTGGGGCAGTATAATGGACAACTCACGCCGTCATTGAATCGGCTTGCCGAAATTGTGGGTGATGAAGACGATTTCATGGAGCAGAGTGCATATGACACATACAGGTGTCTAGTGCAGGTGAACGGCGGAAGGCAAACCTTTGAGGTGCCTTCCTTCTTGAAGTTACATGTCGCTTTACAACGAAGGTTGATTAAACTAATATTGAATTATCTGCCTTTGGACAGTGATTTTGTCGACTTTACCCGTATAGAAACCATTCGACACAAGGTCATGGAGACCCATGTGACGACCTGGAGCCTGGATATAGGACAGACACTCGCCTGTACTCGGGAGTATAATCTGATTTCTTTTGGCATACGGACGGACGTACAGGATCAATCTTACGAGTATCGTCTTGCGCAATGGAGTGGAACTTATGAGCTTTCACTCACCCCAATTAATCGGTATATTCGGTTGATGACGGTGAGTCCCGAGGACTATCATGTACCGGAATCGGCGGATCAAGCCGCGTTTGATGCGGATCAACTGCTTATGCCGCTGGTTGTGCGTTCACGGTTACCTGGAGATACCATGAAAGTGATGGGATTAAACGGAAGCAAAAAGGTGAAAAATATTTTCATCGATGAGAAAATCCCCCCATCTGTCCGTCCACGTATTCCTGTGGTATGTGATGGAGCAGGTCAGATCATCTGGTTACCGGGTGTTCGACGGTCCAATGTGGCTCCTGTCAGGGAGGGCACTTCCGCAATCCTGTACATGACTGTAGGCGATTCAGCGATTCAGGGGTAGTGGTTATGGTTCAGGTAAGGCTTTCATAGTATAACTTAGGAGGTTCGCACAGTTGCAGAACGACATTCAGGAAGTATTGATCAGTGAAGAAGAAATTCAGAGTAAAGTCAAGGAATTAGGCGCAACACTAAGTGCCGAATATGCAAATCGCAATCCTTTGGTCATTTGTGTGCTCAAGGGTGCGTTTATATTTATGGCTGATTTGGTTAAAAACATAACGGTACCTGTTGAAATGGATTTTATGGCAGTATCCAGTTACGGCGCTTCCACCAAGTCATCAGGTGTTGTCAAAATCATTAAGGATCTGGATGTATCCGTTGAAGGACGGGAAGTTCTGATTGTCGAAGATATTATCGACAGCGGACTTACACTCAGCTATCTGATTGAACTGCTAGAAAACCGCGGTGCCGAGTCGGTGCGTGTGGTTACGCTGTTCGACAAGCCTTCAGGCCGTAAAGTTGAGTTGGAAGCTCATTACACAGGCTTTGACATTCCTGACGCGTTCATCGTTGGTTACGGTTTGGATTTTGCGGAGAAGTACCGGAACCTGCCCTATATCGGGATTTTGAAGCCGGAAGTCTATAGTAGCTAATATCCTGCCCGACCCAAGCCTTGAGCTGTTCTTGGCTTCTGTTGAGAAGCCATGTCGGGCTATGTTAAAATAATTAAAGTGTCTCGAGAGGAGGTAGGGGATGAATCGGTTCATCCGGAATTCTGGTTTTTATTTGATTCTTTTTTTAGTTGTGGTGGGTTTGGTTAGATTTATCACTGATGGGAATGAAGTCATAGAAAACCCTAGATATGATCAGTTGCGCGCGGAGATTAAGGCCAATAACGTCTCTGAATTGACGGTTCAATTCAACGGTCAAACGTATCTCGTGACCGGTCAATACAAGAAGGTACCAGATGGCGCCAAATCAGAAAATTTCTCAACGTATATTCCTCCTACGGATGAGGCAATTAGTGAGCTTGTAGCTGCAAGTGAAACTAACAACTTCCAATATCAACAGGAGCCAATGAAAGGTGATAGCATCTGGTTGACGTTGCTGACTTCCTTTATTCCTTTGATCATTATGTTCCTGCTGTTCTTCTTCCTGTTTAATCAGGCTCAAGGCGGCGGCGGTAAAGTAATGAACTTTGGTAAAAGCCGTGCTCGTCTCTACAATGAAGAGAAGAAGCGGGTTACATTTGAAGATGTTGCGGGTGCTGACGAAGAGAAACAAGAACTTGTTGAGGTTGTAGACTTCCTCAAGGACCCTCGTAAATTCGCAGCAGTAGGTGCAAGGATTCCTAAGGGCGTATTGCTCGTAGGGCCTCCAGGTACCGGTAAAACATTGCTCGCTCGTGCCGTAGCCGGTGAAGCGGGTGTACCATTTTTCACGATTTCAGGTTCCGACTTCGTTGAAATGTTCGTCGGTGTCGGTGCATCACGTGTACGTGATTTGTTTGAAAATGCGAAGAAAAATGCCCCATGTATCATCTTTATCGATGAGATTGATGCTGTAGGACGTCAGCGTGGTGCTGGTCTCGGTGGTGGTCACGATGAACGTGAACAGACACTCAACCAGTTGCTCGTTGAGATGGACGGATTCGGAGTTAACGAAGGTATTATCATCATTGCCGCAACGAACCGTGCAGATATTTTGGACCCTGCCTTGCTGCGTCCTGGACGTTTTGACCGTCAAATTACGGTTGACCGCCCTGACGTAAGAGGTCGTGAAGCTGTCCTGAAAGTACATTCCCGTAATAAACCACTGACCAAAGATGTGAAGATGGATATTATTGCGAAGCGTACAACAGGTTTCTCTGGTGCGGATCTGGAAAATCTCTTGAACGAAGCGGCATTGCTTGCAGCGCGTCGTAACCGTAAAGATATTTCCATGAAGGAAGTTGACGAAGCGATTGACCGTGTCATCGTTGGTACGGAGAAGAAAAGCCGTGTCATCAGTGATCGCGAGAAACGAATCGTTGCTTATCACGAAGCAGGTCATACCATTGTAGGATACTTCCTCGAACATGCTGATATGGTACATAAAGTAACCATTATTCCGCGCGGACGTGCGGGTGGATATGTAATCATGTTGCCAAAAGAAGACCGTATGCTGGTTACCAAGCAGGAATTGCTGGATAAAGTAACCGGACTTCTCGGGGGTCGTGTAGCTGAAGAATTGTTCATCGGAGAAATTGGTACTGGTGCATACAGTGACTTCCAGCAAGCGACAGGTATTGTTCGCAGCATGGTTATGGAATACGGTATGAGTGAGAAATTGGGACCTATGCAATTCGGAAGTTCACAAGGACAGGTATTCCTTGGTCGGGATATCGGTCATGAACAGAATTACTCGGATTCCATTGCTTACGAGATTGATCAGGAAATGCAACGCTTTATCAATGACTGTTATGAGAAGTGTAAGGACTTGCTTGTTAAACATTCAAAAGAGATGCACCTGATCGCTCAAACTTTGCTTGAGGTTGAGACTTTGGAAATGGATCAGATCAAGCAATTGATCGAAACAGGTTCTTTGACTCCAAAAGCAGAGAATGACAATGATGGTGAAGGCACACCAACTGAAGGCGGAGAGCCAATCATCGACACCATCGGTGATGTGCGTGTTCGTATTCAAGGTAAAGATGAAACGCCTGAGCCACCAGCCGGAGATATTCCAAACGAAGCTCCGAATCTGGAAAAGGGTAATAACAATAACCCGGATGATGGCGGAACGAAGCCAACGTCTTAATGCACAATACATCTGGCTATGCTAGCAGGTAAATCAAGAGAGCCCTCGAGGCTCTCTTTTTTTATCCATTATTTTTAAAAGAGGATAGATAAAGATAAACGGGAGTTAGATGGCGAACCAGTTAGCAAACAGGTGGTTACAGCGGTGTTCCGGGTCTTTTTCATTTATTGACAGAGTCGTGAACGTTGTGTAAATTAGTTGTTAAACCGCTTGTGATTCGTTTCTCAAGCGAAGATAACGACTTAGGTTAGCCCACGAAACAGCGCATGACGCTGTCCCGATAAAGGAGAGGATCACAGGTGGAAGCTCTGGCTTTAGAGCGCAAGGCTGAGATGAACCGCGAGCTGCGTGCGCGGCTTATGGAGTTGAAGAAGGAACGTAATGCCATTATTCTTGCCCATTATTATCAACGTGACGAAGTACAGGAGGTTGCCGACTTCCGTGGAGATTCGTTTCTATTAGCCCAGAAGGCAGCCCAAACAGATGCAGATGTGATCGTTTTCTGTGGTGTTCATTTTATGGGTGAAAGCGCTAAAATTCTTGCGCCAAATAAAACAGTTATTATCCCGGACGAACGTGCGGGCTGCCCAATGGCAGATATGGTGAATGTGGATGGACTACGCAAATTGAAAGCACAACATCCTAATGCCAAGGTGGTTACGTATATCAATTCCTCTGCTGAGATCAAGGCAGAGACTGACATCTGTTGTACATCGGCGAACGCAGTCCGGGTTATTCAATCGGTGGATTCGGACGAAATTATCTGGGTACCGGATAAAAATCTGGGACATTATGTGCAGCAGCATACAGACAAGAAAATGATTATCTGGGAAGGTTACTGCAACACTCACGATATGCTTACAGTCAAAGATGTGGTAGAGATGAGAGCGAAGCACCCCAATGCAGAGTTTGTTGTCCATCCAGAGTGTCGCCCTGAGGTTGTGGAAATGGGTGATTTTGTAGGCAGCACAACAGCTATTCTGGAGTATTGCAAAAATTCATCAGCGAAGGAATTTATCGTAGGTACCGAAGATGGTACAGGATATCAGCTTCGTCTGGATAGTCCGGATAAACAGTTCCACTTTGCTACCAAGTTTCTCGTATGTCCCAATATGAAGGTGAACAACTTGAAGAAACTGGTGAAATGCCTGGAAACGATGAAGCCGCAAATCTACGTGCCACCGGCCGTTGCCGACAAAGCCAGAGAATCACTAGAGCGCATGTTGTTGGTAAAGTAGGATGCGCTACTCTTGCTCCAAGACAGGTGAATAACATGATACCGCAATATTTAGTTGATTTTGATCTGTCTGCGCTACCCATGGTAGAGACGGATGTACTGGTTATAGGCTCTGGGATTGCTGGTTTGTTTACTGCCATTAAGGCAAGTGAACAACAACGTGTATTAATGATCACGAAGAAGTCATTACTTGAAAGTAACACCAGATATGCGCAGGGAGGCATCGCTGCGGTTATTGCTGAGGATGATTCACCTGCTTACCACTTGCAGGACACACTTGTAGCAGGAGCGGGCTTATGCCGCTCCGAAGCGGTAGAGGTATTGGTGAATGAGGGTCCGGACGGAGTGAAGGAACTGATTCGTTTGGGTACTTTATTTGATCTGGAGAACGGCGAGTTGGCGTTGACGCAGGAAGGTGCGCATAGCCACCGCCGTATTTTGCATGCCAATGGAGATGCAACGGGATATGAGATTGTACGTGCGCTTGCTGTTGAAGTGAATGAGCATCCCGGGATTGAAGTATGGGATGAGCATTTTGTTGTTGACCTGATTACAGATCGAGATCGAGGGGAGTGCACTGGCGCTCTGGTTCAGAAGGATGACGGATCACAAGTGATCGTGAAGGCACAGGCAACTGTTCTTTGCTCTGGTGGGGCAGGACAACTATACCGATACACGACGAATCCGGATGTAGCTACTGCCGATGGTGTAGCCATGGCCTATCGGGCTGGGGCTATTGTTCGTGACATGGAATTTATCCAATTCCACCCTACCTCTCTTTGTTACCCGGGGGCCCCGCGTTTCCTGGTGTCAGAAGCCGTACGCGGCGAAGGCGCATATTTGCGCAATGTGAAGGGCGAGCGCTTCATGGATCGTTATCATGCCCAGCTTGAACTGGCCCCACGCGATATCGTGGCACGAGCGATTGTTAGTGAGATGGAGTCCACCAACAGTACCTTTGTGTATCTGGACATTACGCATGAACAGCCAGAGATGATCAAGCATCGGTTCCCTACCATATATGAGACTTGTATGCGTTATGGATTGGACATGACAACGGACTGGATTCCCGTTGCACCTGCTGCCCATTACATGATGGGTGGAGTGAAAACGGATCTTAGTGGAGAGAGCAGCATCTCCCGGTTATTTGCTTGTGGCGAGGTGTCTTCTACAGGAGTGCACGGAGCTAACCGTCTGGCAAGCAACTCTTTATCAGAAGCGATTGTATTTGGGCGGAGAATTGTTGATCGTATTCAATCTCTCCCTCCACTTGGCTTATTACAAGCAAGAGGGGTTGCGCCTTCATCTGTGGATATGAATAACAAGATCAATAAGATCACGGAAGAGCAAAAGCCGGTATCCGAAAGACGCTTACGGTTACAGAAAATGATGGTTCGTCAGGTAGGCTTGCGCCGGAATGGTGAGGATTTGCAGAAGGCTATGGACAAGCTGCAACAGGAATTGCAATTTTTTGATCAGACTCTCACTCATAAGGAAGAGCTGGAGTATGCCAACCTTCTGACCTGTGCCTGGTTAGTTACCAGCGGTGCATTACATCGCGAGGAGAGTCGGGGGGCTCACTATCGTGAGGATTTTCCGGCACGTGATGATATCGTGTGGCAGAAGCATAGTCTGCAGCAGCGAGAACAAGCGATTGTGGAGGAATTGATGTCATGATACTGAATGGATATAATGAAGGGCTTATCGAATCAATCAAAAACTGGCTTCGTGAAGATGTTGGTGCAGGTGACGTTACAACAAGTGTGACGATTCCAGCAGGCAACCAATCCAAGGCCATTATACACGCCAAAGACAATGGTGTTATTGCAGGCATGACCGTAGCTAAACTTGTATTTCAAGTCGTTGATCCTGATCTTGTATTTACACCGAAGGTAACAGACGGAGACAAGGTTACACATGGCACGATTTTGGCCGAGGTAGAGGGAAGTACACATTCACTGCTTACGGGGGAACGACTGGCACTTAACTTGCTGCAACGTATGTCCGGAATAGCTACGCGTACGCGTGCCTACGTGGAGGTGCTGGATGGTCTTGAGACCAGGCTCGTGGATACACGTAAGACAACGCCGGGCCACCGACTACTTGAGAAATACGCAGTGCGCGTGGGTGGCGGAGCGAATCATCGATTTGGACTGTACGATGCCGTTATGATTAAGGATAACCACATCAAGGGTGCAGGCGGAATCACCGAGGCGGTACAGCGTGCGCGAACCGTTATCCCACATACGATGACGATTGAAGTGGAGACTGAAAATCTGGAGCAGGTGAGAGAAGCCTTGCAAGCCGGGGCAGATATCATTATGCTGGATAACATGCATCCAGAGCGGATGCGTGAAGCGGTTGAACTTATTCGTGAACAGGCTCCTCATGTGAAGGTTGAAGCATCCGGTAACGTGTCTCTTCAGACCATTCGTGGCATTGCAGAGAGTGGTGTGGATGTAATTTCGGTTGGCAGGTTAACCTATTCCTTTGAGAGCCTGGATATTAGTCTGGATTTAAATGAAAAGAAAGAGGGGTGAACCTCTTTGATTCTAGTTGTAGACGTGGGGAACAGCAATATGGTGCTCGGCGTATATCAAGGCCGGGAATTGCTGCACCACTTTCGTCTGAGTACATCACGTCAGTCAACAGTGGATGAATACGGCGTATTGATTTATAATTTATTTCATATGTCCGGCATCAGGGCAAGTGACATCGAAGGTGTCATCATCTCATCTGTGGTTCCGCCACTGGTGAATGTAATCGAAGCGATGTGTGAGAAGTATGTAGGCAAAAAAGCCTTGCTCGTTGGGCCTGGTATCAAAACTGGCTTGAATCTGCGATACGAGAACCCTCGTGAAGTGGGTGCAGATCGTATTGTTAATGCAGTGGCAGCCGTTGAGAAGTATGGCGGTCCTCTCGTCGTGGTCGATTTCGGTACTGCAACGACCTTTGACTGTATTGACGAGAAAGGTCACTACCTGGGGGGAGCTATTGTACCCGGCATCCAGATTGCCACTGAAGCGCTCTATGAGCGGGCATCCAAGTTGCCTCGTATAGAGCTGGAGAAACCCAAAAAGGTCATTGGCCGTAATACTATTCATGCCATGCAAGCGGGTATTATATTTGGCTATGCAGGGCAGGTAGATGGTATTGTAGAACGTATTCGCGAGGAGATGGGGGCGAAGCCCCGAGTTATCGCGACGGGTGGTCTCGCTACACTTATCGCAGAAGAAACCCGTAGTATAGAGGAAGTTGATCCGCTGCTTACGCTTGAAGGGCTGCGTATTATATATGAGCGGAACCGGGAAAGGTGAGCATAGTGACGGCATACAGCGGGCTGAGATTACAGCTTAAGTGTTGTGCCGTTTTTTCTGTGTTACGACTATTATGGCGATACGCCAAAGGAGGCTGAATGACTTGGAAAACAACAACAAGCATGACCGGTTAATTCGTGGTACAGCAATGAATGGAAAGGTAAGAGCCTTTGCTATCCAGACTACGGAACTGGTTGAGGAACTACGCAGAAGACACGATACGTTTCCCACGGCTACAGCTGCCATGGGGCGTACGGTTACAACAGCAGCCATTATGGGTGCAATGCTCAAAGGTGAAGAGAAGTTAACGGTACAAGTCAACGGTGATGGGCCCATTGGACAGATTGTAGCTGATGCCAATGCGAAAGGCGAAGTACGAGGATATGTTTCTAATCCGCATGTACATTTGCCAAGCAATAGTGTGGGAAAACTGGACGTTGCAGGCGCAGTTGGAACGGAAGGTTTCATCAACATAACGAAGGATTTGGGACTGAAAGAGCCATATCGTGGCAGTGTGCCTATTATTTCAGGAGAACTGGGCGAAGACTTTACGTACTACTTTGCTCAATCGGAGCAAACCCCTTCTGCTGTAGGCGTTGGTGTGCTCGTTGATACGGATAATTCCGTTATTGTCTCAGGTGGATTCATTATGCAGCTGTTGCCGGGATTGACAGATCCAGAGATCACGGCGATCGAAAACGCCATTAGTACGTTGCCGCCAGTGACGACGTTGCTGGAGCAGGGACTTGAATTGGAAGAGTTGCTTCGCCGATTGTTGCCAGATGTACAAGTGATGGAAGGATTGGATATTCATTTTAGCTGTGAGTGTTCACGTGAGCGGGTAGAGAAGACACTAATCAGCCTGGGCCAAACGGAGATGGAGCAATTAATTGAAGAAGAGGGCCAGGCTGAAGTGGTCTGCCAATTCTGTAATGAAGCCTATGACTTTAACAAAGAACAACTTGAGACCATCCTAGAGCAAGCCAAGAACTGATCTATGCGGGGACGGGATGCGGAATGACAAGACAGGAAAAAGGGTTGTGGACGGCTGTAATTGTCTTGACGCTAGGTATGCTGGTCATGGGTAGTGTGATGGCTATGCATGGTCTCAGACAGGGCAAAGACGAGGCAGATGCATCCCATGATGCTAATACGGAAGAAGGAAGCACCGTAGCGACGATCAACGGAGAAGTCATCACGGACAAAGAGTGGACCGATGCGCTGAAAAGACGCTATGGCAGCGAGTTATTACTCCAGATGTTAAACCGTAAAGCAGTATTTGCCGAAGCAATTGAACGCAAGCTGATCGTCACTCCCCAAGAGATTGCAAGAGAACTTGCCGCCGCGATGGATGGGTACGATTCAGAGAAATCATATTTTGACGAAATGAAGTCCCAATTGGGCCTGTCGAAACAGGAACTTGAGTTGGAAGCCGGCTACAGGCTGCTGCTTGAGAAAATCGCAACGATTGGCATACAGATCAAGGATGCAGATATTGAGCATTACTGGACTGAACACCGTGAGGATTACGTTTCCCCCGAGAAATATGACTTGTCCATCATCGTAGTGAAGGAAGAAGATGAAGCCGATTCCTTACTGGATGCGTTGGAGAAGGGGGAGGACTTTGAAGAAGCTGCTCGCAAGCAATCGACAGACAGCTTCTCTCGTGATGCTGGTGGGAGGCTTGGGTGGATTGAGCGGAATGATCCATTCCAGTCAGAAGAAATCCTTCAACTTGCTGCCGGGCTGGATGTAGGCGATATTGCCGGACCCGTTCGAGTGGAAGAAGGCTATGTTATTATCAGACTTAATGATAAAGAAGAACGCCAGGTGCAATCGGCCGAAGAAGTCCGTGAGGAGATTCGAATGGAACTGGCTCTGAGTCAGGCTGATCCGTTGCCGCAGGTAGAGCAAATGCTGCGTAACAAGTATGAAGCCGTAATCCTGTCCGAGATTCCTGCCTCCTGAATTCAATGGAAAAGGTTGTCTCGTACTGCTGTATCTTGATAAAAATACTCTGTCTGCGGTCTTAGGGCCAAAGGCAGAGTATTTTTTTTGAGTACTCATATTGACAATAAGGGTTAACGTTGATAAGATGAAAATAATAAATACCTACTCGTTTACTCGGATATAAAAGATTTATTTATGAACAAAGAAACTTTCGGAAACCTCCGCACTGCTAGAAATCTTGGCAGTAAGGGATAGGATCAACAGGATTTCCGCAGTTCTTCTATAACAGCTAGAGGCTACCGGCCGCACAGTATAGGTTAACAGAACTCAAGTTTTATTCATCCACTAAGGAGGGCATTCATATGGCTAAAGTAGTTAATAACGTAACAGAACTCATCGGAGGTACTCCGCTTGTTCGTCTGAACCGTATCGTACCTGAAGGCAGTGCTGAAGTATTCGTGAAGCTGGAGTACCAGAATCCAGGTTCAAGCGTGAAAGACCGTATCGCAATTAGCATTGTGGAAGAAGCGGAAAAAGAAGGCAAGCTAAAACCAGGTGATACCATTATTGAAGCAACAAGTGGTAACACGGGAATTGGACTCGCGATGGTGGCTGCAGCCAAAGGCTACAAGTCTGTTATTGTAATGCCTGAGACGATGAGCTTGGAGCGTCGTAACTTGCTTCGTGCGTATGGTGCCGAGCTTGTGCTTACACCTGGAGCCGAGGGTATGAATGGTGCTGTTAAGAAAGCCGAAGAACTGCTGAAAGAAAACCCTTCCTATTTCATGGCTGAGCAATTTAAAAATAAAGCCAACGTGAAGATCCACCGTGAAACGACTGGCCCTGAGATTGTTGAAGCAATTCAATCTGTAGGCGGTACGTTGGATGCTTTTGTTGCGGGAATCGGTACAGGTGGAACAATTACAGGTACAGGCGAAGTGTTGAAAGAAGCTTTTGCTGGTATTAAAATTGTTGCAGTTGAGCCAGCAGCTTCGCCAATTTTGGCGGGCGGCAAACCAGGACCACATAAGATCCAGGGGATTGGTGCCAACTTTATCCCTGAGATTCTGGATCAGGAAATCTATGATGAGATCATTCACATTGAGAATGATGATGCATTCGAGACGGCTCGTCAGGTAGCGAAGGAAGAGGGCATCCTGTCCGGTATTTCTTCCGGTGCGGCGATCCGTGCAGGTCTTCAGGTTGCGAAACAGTTGGGTGAAGGCAAGCGCGTTGTGGTAATCGTGCCAAGTAACGGCGAACGTTACCTCAGCACACCTCTTTACAACTTCGAAGGCTAAGTCTGCAAATGACAAAACCAATCCTCCTTGCCCGTATGACGGGTATGGAGGATTTTTGGCGTAATGCTTTTAAAAGGCGCGACGCTTTAGTATACTATCAGACAATAGAACTAGCGACAGATGGAGGGCGGCACACCGCAATGACACACCTGATGACAACATACGCCGACTGGATGGAGTGGGCTGAACAAGGCTGGACCATGATGCCTTATATCACCAAGTCGGATGAGGGGCCGTATCATGGCGGTTTACCGTTATCGTGGGAGGCAGCCTGGGAGCAGGCGTCACCATACGCAATTGTGCTGGAGAATGGCAAAGGCGGGAGATATACATTTCTGGGGTTAGACCCCGTATCCGTTATTTCCGGTAAAGGTCAAGAAGCGGTTATTCATGATGTGACGCAAGGAACCACCTCGACGGACAGCGGCAAGCCGCTTGATGTATTGAAGAGATGGACTGCCCCGTATAACGCACCCAAGGTTAATGGGGCTCCGGACTTTGGGGGTGGATACGCAGGTTATCTCAGCTACGATGTAGCAAGATCATTGGAGAAGCTTCCAGTCTTGGCTGAAGATAATCCGTCCCTACCGGATTATTGGTGGATGCGCTTTGAAGAAATATGGGCTTATGACCATGAACAGCAGGCGCTTTTCTGCATGGTTCATCTGGCTATAGAGCCTAACCGGAACGAAACTGATATCCGTAGTCTATATTCAGCGGCAGAAGCACGAGCGACAGCGATGCAGCAACGTTGGCTTCACATTATGGGATTTGCACAGGCCGAGGAACAGCAGCAGGCAATGGAACGTCGCAACAAGCGGGTCAATCGTACCCCGCAGCCTGAAGATGCGGAAAGGGAATCGGAAGGATGGGAGACCTCCTTTCCCCAGGAGGACTTTGAACAGGCTGTACGCACGGTGCAGGAATATATCAGGCAGGGTGACGTGTTCCAGGTGAATCTGTCCTTGAGACAGGAGAAGCGGCTTCATTCGAGCGCTGAGCATATTTATGAATGGCTGCGCCTTGTGAATCCATCGCCGTATATGGGTATGCTGCGTAGTCCAGACTTCCAACTGGTAAGCGGATCTCCCGAGCTTCTGGTCAAAGTGGAGAATGGCAAAGTCAGTGCACGTCCCATTGCAGGGACCCGAAGAAGGGGCCGGGATGAAGCAGAAGATAAGGCTATGGCGGATGAACTGCTCAGCAGTGAGAAAGAACGGGCGGAGCATATTATGCTCGTTGATCTGGAACGTAATGATATCGGACGGATTGCGGCCTATGGTTCGGTTCATGTACCTGAATTGATGACCATCGAGAAGTATTCCCATGTCATGCATCTCGTTTCCCAGGTGGAAGGCAGGCTGGCAGAAGGGTTATCCGTATTTGATGTGATCGCTGCGACATTCCCGGGTGGAACGATTACCGGAGCGCCGAAAGTCCGCACCATGGAGATTATCGAGGAACTTGAGCCTGTACGGCGTGGGCCTTATACGGGTTCCATCGGGTGGATGGATTACAGTGGGAATATGGAATTGAACATCGTCATTCGTACACTTGCCATTAAGGGCGGTATTGGTTATGTACAGGCCGGGGCAGGGATTGTTATTGATTCCGATCCATATCGGGAATACAAGGAATGCCGCAACAAGGCAAGAGCCATGATGAGAGCTGTGAATTACAGCGAAGAGGCGGAAGCTGTTAAACTAAAATAAAACGAAGCAACCGTCACTTGCATTGACGGAAGATGAGGAGGAGCAGGCATATGATACTGGTTATCGATAATTACGATTCCTTCACGTACAACCTGGTTCAATATCTGGGTGAACTGGGCGAGACGGTGGAAGTTCGCCGCAACGATGAGATTGATCTGGCAGGCATAGAGGCACTGGCACCTGATCATATTCTGATCTCTCCGGGCCCGTGTACACCGAATGAAGCAGGCATTAGCTTGGCGGTCATTGATCATTTCAAGGGAAGCATTCCGATCTTTGGTGTTTGTCTGGGGCATCAGTCCATTGGACAAGCGTTTGGTGGCAATGTCATTCGTGCGGAGCGCATGATGCACGGCAAAACATCCGAGATGCACCACAATGGAACATCGGTATTTGCCGGATTGCCATCCCCATTTACAGCTACCCGTTATCACTCCCTGATTGTCGAGCGCAGCAGCTTGCCTGACTGCCTGGAGATTACAGCGGAGACAGCTGAAGGTGAAATTATGGGTTTGCGCCACAAAGAATATGCGATTGAAGGTGTTCAATTCCACCCGGAATCCATTATTACAGACCACGGACATCAGATGCTTCGCAACTTCTTGTCCCAACAAGTGAAGGTATAACATGCAATATGCCGCGATAAACGGAGAGTTGGTCAATATGGCGGCGGCCGTGGTTCCTGTAACGGATCACGGCTTTTTGTACGGACTTGGATTGTTTGAGACGTTTCGAACGTATCAGGGCGCCCCTTATTTGCTGGAACGGCATTTGGAGCGGATGGCTTCAGGGTGTGGGGAACTGGGCATTCCTTTTACAACGACCGCGGCAGAGGTGACGGATTGGATTCAACGTCTCATGAATGCAGGGGGACTTCAGGATGCCTACGTGCGTTACACGGTATCAGCGGGGGAAGCGCCGTTAGGCTTACCTTCTGGTGACTATACGAAGCCCAATCATATTGTACTGGCAAAAGCATTATCTGAACCCTCTCCCTCTTTATATGAGAGTGGCAAAATGCTCCAACGCTTGTCTACACCCCGCAACACGCCCGAAGGAGAAGTGCGGTTCAAGTCGCTGCATTACATGAACAGCATTCTGGCGAAACGGGAGCTGAACCAGTACGGGCAGTATGTGCAAGGTGCAGAAGGGCTACAATTAACCCGCGATGGTTATATAGCTGAAGGGATCGTCAGCAATATATTTTGGACACGGGAAAAAGTACTCTACACGCCAGCGCTCTCAACCGGAATTCTGCCGGGCATCACTAGAGCTGTAGTAATGGAGATTGCCTCGCAGCAAGAATTCGCCTGCATCGAAACGCTAGCTATGTGGGAGGACCTCCTTCAAGCAGATGAAATATTTCTAACAGGCTCGGTTGCAGAATTGGTTCCAGTTACGACTCTGCGGGATCAGGGCGGAGCAGAAACGACAATAAGCAACGGACATATAGGCCCAGTTACAGCAGTCCTTCTGGGTATGTACCGGCAGAAAGCGGGGTATACTTCATGACACTCACACCGATCATCTATGAACGGAAATATGCATGGGGGCCAGCGGAGTTGAAGCTGGGTGCAAGAACACAGATTATGGGCATCCTTAACGTCACGCCTGATTCGTTCTCGGATGGTGGACGTTATACCAGCGTGGAGCGGGCGGTTGCCCATGCCAAGCAGATGATGGAAGACGGTGCTGACCTGATTGATATCGGTGGGGAATCTACCCGACCCGGATCAGAGGTAGTCAACGCCGATGAAGAGCTTAGCCGGATTATTCCGGTTATTGAAGCACTGCATCAGCAAGCCCCACACATTCCGATATCGGTAGACACGTATAAAGCCGATGTTGCACGTCAGGCTATTCTGGCAGGTGCTCATATTATTAATGATGTGTGGGGTGCCAAGGCAGATCCAAATATGGCCCGCACGGCGGCAGAGCTGGGGTGTCCCATCATTCTGATGCATAATCGGCAGAAGCGAAACTATACCGATTATCTGAGTGATGTCGTCAGTGATTTGCAGGAGAGCATACAGATTGCATTAACAGCCGGCGTGAAAGCAGAGCAAATTATCCTGGACCCGGGCATTGGTTTTGTGAAGGATCTCGGAGAAAATCTGAAGCTCATGTCATCGCTCGGTTTGCTCAATGAAATGGGGTATCCCGTTCTGCTAGCCACCTCACGCAAAAGGTTCATCCAGAACACCCTGAATGTCGGGGCGGATGATGCGCTGGAAGGCACTGCTGCGACCGTTGCATTTGGCATTGCCCAAGGCTGCCAGATGGTTCGGGTTCACGATGTGAAGCCGATTCGGCGGACGGCAGACATGTGTGATGCCATGTTGTATGCTTCTCCAGGTCTACGGAGGAAATAATGCTGGCGGGTCCGAGTGACCCGTCCAGTGAAAGCGCAGCGTTTTTCAAAGGCGAAGCAAAAGGATAACTTCAAATAGATTAAATATTTCAATATATATAGAGGGCAGGCGGATCGTATGGATAGAATGGTATTGCATCGTATGGAGTATTACGGATATCATGGCGTTTTTGCAGAAGAACGGAAGCTTGGGCAGCGGTACTATATTGATCTGGAGATTGATATGGACCTGGGCGAGGCTGGACGTAACGATGATCTGACCAAAACGATTAATTATGCGGATATCCATGAGCTGGTAAAACAGATTGTTGAGAATAAATCATTCCAGTTAATTGAAGCTTTGGGCGAACATATTGCATCTTCTTTACTAGACACTTATACTATTATCAATGCATTGACAGTCAAGGTGACGAAGCCACATCCGCCATTCGATATTCATTTTGAGGGCGTAACGGTAGAGCTTCGCCGCACAAGAAAGTGAGAACCGATCATGATTGCACATTCGACCTCTGAATTCTCAGAGGCTTATATTGCTTTAGGGGCCAATTTGGGTGACCGGGAACAGACGCTGTTTGAAGCATTGTCTTTGCTGGATGAACACCCTCATATATCCGTTCTGCGTTGTTCTGCACTATATGAGACGGAGCCTGTAGGATATGTAGATCAGCCTGCGTTTCTGAATATGGCAGTCGCCGTACAGGTGATGCTGACACCAGAGCAATTGCTCACGGAATTACTGGATATCGAGAACCGGCTTGGACGTGTTCGTGATATTCGCTGGGGACCGCGCACCGTTGATCTGGATCTGCTCTGGATGCAAGGTGAGACGCGAGATATCGAATTACTTCAATTGCCTCATCCCCGTATGGGAGAACGCGCTTTTGTACTGGTGCCACTGTCGGATATCGTGCCGGAAGGCGAGATTTCAGGTTTGTATACCTTTGTACACTCATCGTTGTCTGTACTGGATGGAAAGGATGGAATTCAGCTTTGGAAAACATGCAATTGGCCAATCGAATCCGGGCATTCCGGAAGCTGAAAGGTTTAACACAACATGAACTTGCGGCCGAGACCGGCATCTCGCTGGCCATTCTGGGAACCATTGAACGGGGAAACCGTAAGGTATCACAGCAAGAGCTCGATCGAATTGCTGGTGTGCTGGCAATCAGTATCGAGGAGTTGCGGGGCAACTAGGACCGTTTCGGTTCCTCATGTTACAACAACCAAGACACTGATCGAACTTAATATCGTGATATATACAGAATTAAAAAAGGAGTGGAACGACTACCGTGCTTAACATTGGTGGCATTGAAATGAAAAACCAGGTCGTACTTGCGCCGATGGCTGGCGTATGTAATCCGGCTTTTCGTTTGATCGCAAAAGAATTCGGAACAGGCCTCGTATGCGCGGAGATGGTGAGTGGCAAAGCCATTGTCCATGGCAACCAGCGTACACGTGAGATGTTGTTTGTAGATGAGCGTGAGAAACCGCTGAGCCTTCAAATTTTTGGGGGAGATCGTGATTCCCTCGTAGAAGCAGCCAAAATCGTGGACCAAGAAACCAATGCAGACATCATCGACATTAACATGGGATGCCCTGTGCCAAAGGTAACGAAATGTGATGCAGGCGCACGTTGGTTGCTTGATCCAAAAAAAATCTATGAGATGGTATCGGCTGTCGTGGACGCAGTTGAGAAGCCGGTGACGGTCAAGATGCGCATCGGCTGGGATAACGAGCATATCTTCGCGGTGGAGAATGCGCTCGCGGTTGAACGTGCTGGTGGACAGGCGGTAAGTGTACATGGACGTACGCGTGAGCAACTCTATACAGGCACAGCGGACTGGTCACACATCAAAGATGTAAAAGAGGCTGTCTCTATTCCGGTGATCGGCAATGGTGATGTCCATACACCAGAGGATGCACGCCGTATGCTGGATGAAACGGGTTGTGACGGAGTTATGATCGGCCGTGCCGCCCTGGGTAACCCCTGGATGCTGTATCGTACCATTCAATACTTAAGCACGGGTGAATTGCTTCCTGACCCGAATGGCGAAGAGAAGATCCGTGTTGCCATCCTGCATATGGATCGCCTGATCGCATTGAAGAATGAGACGGTTGCTGTACGCGAGATGCGCAAACACTTGGCTTGGTATTTGAAAGGCTTGAAAGGATCTGCTCGCATCAAGGACGTTATTATGGAAGGTACCAAGCGTGATGAGATGGTACAGATTCTGGAGAACTTTGTGAGTCAGCTGAAAAGCGAAGGCAATTTGGAGTCAGAACCGGTAATTGCCGGAAGTGCATCGTAATTAAGACTGTAAAACGTTTACAGCTATAGAGGACGTAACATTGACTTTTCGAGATCGTTCCCCTATACTTTCACAGTATAAATTCGCCATGTGCGTTAATTAAAGGCTAGTCATCAGGAGGAATATTCTATTTCTCTGGAGAACTTCATATAGTTTTGAAGATGTATGCGGGCGGAGCTATGTAAGTAGCACTGATTCCGTTGCCGTACAATCCAAATTATTCCCATGACAGGAGAATCGGTTGAGATGAGCGACAAGGAAGTTATCCTTACACCAGAGGGACTTAAGAAGCTGGAAGAAGAACTGGAAACATTGAAATCAGTGAAGCGCCGCGAAGTGGCTGAACGGATTAAGGTAGCCATCGGGTATGGAGATATCAGTGAGAACTCTGAATACGAAGATGCCAAGAACGAACAGGCTTTCATTGAAGGTCGTATTATTACTTTGGAGAAAATGCTTCGGAACGCACGCATTATTAACAGTGATGAGATTGACACCGATGTCGTTAGTGTAGGTGCAACAGTTACTGTGGAAGATTTGGAATTTGGTGATATCACAGAATATACAATTGTAGGTTCTGCTGAATCTAACCCGCTTCAGAACAAGATCTCAAACGAAAGCCCTGTTGGTAAAGCGATCCTGGGCAAGAAAAATGGTACAGTGGTTGATGTAAGTGTGCCTGCTGGCGTAATTCAATATAAAATTGTAGATATTAAAAAGCTATAGTAACGAAGCAGTTGGGCACGGTAAACAAAAGCTTCCCTTGGGAAGCTTTTTCAACATTTGAGGAAGAGTGTCCTCACGGGATGCCTGCAATGTAAATAAGGAGATGAATACAGATCATGACGGATGAAGTCTTGAATCAGGAAACCGAACTTAGCGAGCTTTTACAAATTCGCCGTGACAAATTGGACGAGCTCCGCAAATTGGGAATCGACCCTTTTGGCCAAAAATACGTACGTACCGAAGAAGCCGGCTCCATTCTGAAGAAGTATGAAGAACTGACCAAGGAAGAGCTGGAAGAGAAGCACATCGAAGTCAGTATTGCCGGACGGATTATGGCGAAGCGGGGAATGGGTAAAGCAAGCTTCGCACATATTCAGGACCTGAGCGGCAGAATCCAGATCTATGTTCGTCAGGATAGCGTGCCTGAAGACAAGTATGCGGCATTTAGCCTGCTGGACCTTGGCGATATCGTTGGGGTAACGGGTGTGATCTTTAAGACCAAAACAGGTGAAACTTCTGTCAAAGTTAAAGATCTTGAAGTGCTGTCCAAATCGCTCTATCCGCTTCCGGATAAATTCCATGGTCTCACCGACGTAGAGCTGCGTTACCGCCAGCGTTATGTTGACCTGATTATGAGCCCGGACGTACAACAGACCTTTATCGCACGTTCCAAAATCATTCAATCGATGCGTCGTTATCTGGATTCCCTTGGATATCTGGAAGTGGAAACACCTACGTTGCATACCATCGCAGGAGGAGCGGCAGCACGTCCGTTCATCACACATCACAACGCGCTGGATATGGAACTGTACATGCGGATTGCAATTGAACTTCACCTGAAACGTCTGATTGTTGGCGGACTGGAGAAGGTATATGAGATCGGTCGTGTATATCGGAATGAAGGTATGTCCACACGTCACAATCCGGAGTTCACAATGATTGAATTGTATGAGGCATATGCCGACTACAAGGATATTATGCAATTGACGGAGAATTTGGTTGCTCATATTGCACAGGAAGTACTGGGTACGCAAGTGATCCAGTATGGAGATTATGAAGTGGATCTTACGCCGCAGTGGCGCCGTGTTACGATGGTGGATGCAGTTAAGGAAGTTGTGGGTGTAGACTTCTCCGTACACATGACGGATGAGGAAGCACATAACTTGGCGAAGGAACATAAGGTTCCGGTTGAGAAACATATGACATTTGGTCATATCCTGAACGCGTTCTTTGAAGAGTTTGTAGAAGAAACGTTGATTCAACCGACGTTCATCATGGGACATCCTCTTGAAATCTCACCACTGGCGAAGAAAAATGATGTAGATCCACGCTTCACGGATCGCTTCGAATTGTTCATCGTTGGACGCGAGCATGCCAATGCCTTCACAGAGCTGAATGATCCAATCGATCAGCGTCAGCGCTTTGAAGCACAGATGCTGGAGAAAGAACATGGGAACGACGAAGCTCATGAGATGGATGACGACTTCATCCGTGCGCTCGAATATGGTATGCCACCAACAGGCGGATTGGGAATCGGAGTTGATCGTCTGATCATGCTGCTTACTAACTCCCCGTCGATTCGTGACGTACTGCTCTTCCCACACATGCGTCCTCGTACGCAAGATTAAATAAGGAACGTAGAATACGTTCATAATAGAAGAGGAACCTGCCGTTCAGTATCATGCTGGGGCAAGTTCCTCTTTAGGTTTACATAGACGCTAAAAATAAAGTTTGTCAGATGGCCCTTGCTCTCAGCACACCATTAGGGTAACACCGCGTCTTGAATTTGTTAGATTAACCTGTTCGTATTTTGTTAAAAGAGGTGCCCTTCATGAAGTTCAGGCTTCACTTTGCCAAATTCTTATCTCCTCCGTTAATTCTGGTCGGTGGTTTTCTGCTTATCATTGCGATGGGAACGGTGCTTCTCATGTTGCCAATCTCCAACCAAAGCGGTATGCATTTGGCGTTTATTGATGCGCTCTTTACATCAACCTCTGCCGCTTGTGTGACTGGACTTGTCGTTGTGGATGTAGGGACGACCTTTAATTTGTTTGGTCAGATCGTCATTATGGTATTAATGCAGCTTGGTGGACTCGGCTTCATGACTATGGCTACTCTCTTTGCGCTAGTGTTGGGCAAACGAATCTCGCTCAAGGACAGGCTGTTGCTCAAAGAAGCCATTAATGCAGACAGTATGGAAGGGATAGTACGCATTATCCGCAAAGTTTTGATTTTCTCCTTTACCATTGAAGGGGTGGCTGCCGTCATACTGGCGCTGCGCTGGGCAACGGAGATGTCATTTGGTCAGGCTATATACTATGGAATATTCCATTCCGTTTCCCTGTTTAATAATGGCGGATTTGATCTGTTCGGCAACAGCTTCCAATACTACACCGGAGACTGGCTATTCAATGTGACTGCTTCTGTGCTCGTTATCTCTGGTGGACTTGGATTTGTAGTATTGAATGATCTATTTGAGTATCGCAAACGCCGCCGTCTGTCTCTTCAGTCGAAACTGGTGCTGTCTGTATCTGGAGGACTGATTGGTATAGGAGCGATTGTGTTGTTTGTTTTCGAATTCACCAATGGACATACACTGGCTTCACTCACCTGGAGCGAGAAGATCTATGCGTCCTTCTTCCAGTCTGTCTCTACACGTTCGTCGGGAACAAGTACAATCGATATCACGGAGATGAGGCAGGCTACCCAATTTTTCTTCATTCTGCTGATGTTTATCGGGGCTTCCCCGGGATCGACAGGGGGTGGGATCAAGACGACTACATTCCTGATCATGATTGGTGCAGTGTATGCCATGATTCGGGGAAATAAGGATATTGTGTTTTTCCGCCAGCGTGTTCCGAAAGAACTACTAATGAGGGCGCTGACCATTATTATGGTTTCTCTGATCATATTCATGATCGTGGTGATGCTTCTGCTTACGACAGAGGATGCGCCATTCCTTTCACTGATGTTTGAAGCTGCATCCGCAATCGGTACCGTGGGTCTTTCTGTAGGAGTGACTGATGAGTTGACCAATTGGGGCAAAATCATTATTACCTTTACCATGTTTGTAGGTCGGATTGGGCCATTAACCATCGCGTATGCCCTTCGTCCGCGCAAAGAGAAGAAACTGTATCGTCATCCGGAAGGCCGGATCATTATCGGATAAAAAGAAAAACCGCCAGACATTCAGAACTAACTCCTGTTATCGTAACGGGCCTTAGTCACAACGAATGTGCTGCGGTTTTTTTTGGTTTAACGACACAAGGAAGCAAGATGTAAGGTGAGAACATCGTCCATGAGCCTGCCATTCATCTGATCTGGTCTAAGCACGGTATGGATACCCAAGCCATCCACCAGTGCATACAATCTCTCGATCTCCAGTTCTTTGTCCAGATCAGGTTTGGAGAGATCGAGTTTAATCAAGTAGGTGATAACAGAACCTACAGCTTTTCTAAGTTCATCATATACGGTATTAGCAAGTCCCTTGAGTGCAGGATCGGTTTTCGATCTGGCTGTAAAAGCGTACCACACCTCCATTTCGGCCAGTTTTTCTTCCGTGTTTGGTAAGAACTCGAGCAATAAGCATTTCATATTGTCCATGGGAGAGCCGGTGAAGGACATTTGTTGGACTCGATGAGACACCCGTTCAGATACCAAATTCATAGCATATAGTAGTAATTCCGATTGAGTAGAAAAGTAGTGACGCATCGAACCGACCGAAACTCCAGCTTCTTCAGCGATATTCCGAACAGAGGCTTGTTCCATGCCATCTCTCCGTATAATACGCCATGCTGCCTCGGCTACGAGCATACGCTGTTTATCGTGATCAACAATTTTAGGCATAGGCATAGTATATCACTGTTGATTATTATAGTACACACGTGCTAAATTATATTTAATACATTTGTATCAAAAAAAGGAGAGGCTGAAATGATTGGTTATTTCATTATAGGTTGTGAGATTGCCTTTTGGGTGTTTGTGTTCACGGGTCTGAGTGTAAGGTATCTCCTTGGTATGAAGCGGTTAGGTATCGGTTTGTTAATGGCGACGCCGGTTATAGATCTGTTATTGCTGGTAGCTACAGTTATGGATCTACAGCGAGGAGCTACAGCAAGTATGATTCATGGCATAGCTGCGGTGTATATAGGAGCAAGCATTGCTTATGGTCACCAGATGATCGCTTGGGCGGATCGATATTTCCTATATTGGTTCAAGGGTGGAGAGAATCCTCGCAGAAACAAGTTATATGGTAGAGAACATGCGAGTCGTGAGCGTAGTGGATGGTTTAGACATCTATTGGCTTGGGCTATAGGAAGTGCTTTTCTATTCGCCATGATATGGTGGATCGGAGATGCTGAACGTACAGCTGCCTTCGATAATCTGATCAGAGTGTGGGGAATAATACTCGGAATCGATTTTCTGATAAGCTTTAGTTATAGTTTATGGCCAAGAAAGGTTCCTGCTAGGAATGTTAAACATTAAAAAGCTGGGTGAGCGTGCATACGAACTGGCTAAGTTGGGAGAATCCCGTATGTACGCCCCGTATTAAATCGAACCGATTGTTAATATAGATTCAAAAAAAGACTTGCAATGCAAATCTGTACATGGTATATTCTAAATCTGGCCAAGAAAACACAGTTTACACGGTGCGGCAAGCGAATGAAATAAGCTTCGAAAGAAACTTAAAAAAAGAGCTTGCAAAGTTGGTACGGATGTGATAAGATATAAAAGTTGCTGAGGAGAACAACACTCGGTAGCAAAATAAGTTTGATCTTTGAAAACTGAACAACGAGTGAGTAAACATTCTGCTTGCAGAATGAACGCGAAAGTTGAGACAGGCCTTGGCTTGGATCGACTGGAGCACAAATGAGATTTTTAATCTCGTCAGATTCAAAATGAGCTTATCGCTCTTTTCAATACTTTATTGGAGAGTTTGATCCTGGCTCAGGACGAACGCTGGCGGCATGCCTAATACATGCAAGTCGAGCGGAGTTGATAGGAAGCTTGCTTCCTTGATACTTAGCGGCGGACGGGTGAGTAACACGTAGGCAACCTGCCCTCAAGTTTGGGACAACTACCGGAAACGGTAGCTAATACCGAATAATTGTTTTCTTCTCCTGAAGGGAACTGGAAAGACGGAGCAATCTGTCACTTGGGGATGGGCCTGCGGCGCATTAGCTAGTTGGTGGGGTAACGGCTCACCAAGGCGACGATGCGTAGCCGACCTGAGAGGGTGATCGGCCACACTGGGACTGAGACACGGCCCAGACTCCTACGGGAGGCAGCAGTAGGGAATCTTCCGCAATGGGCGAAAGCCTGACGGAGCAATGCCGCGTGAGTGATGAAGGTTTTCGGATCGTAAAGCTCTGTTGCCAGGGAAGAACGCTTGGGAGAGTAACTGCTCTCAAGGTGACGGTACCTGAGAAGAAAGCCCCGGCTAACTACGTGCCAGCAGCCGCGGTAATACGTAGGGGGCAAGCGTTGTCCGGAATTATTGGGCGTAAAGCGCGCGCAGGCGGTCATTTAAGTCTGGTGTTTAATCCCGGGGCTCAACCC
>NZ_JBHFJH010000005.1:87168-271984 GCF_057334655.1 Paenibacillus sp. AGC31 | reverse complement strand
TTGTGGTCCAGCGCCCACAGCGCCAGGGCCGCCTCTGGCCCGTGCTGCGCATGCGCCGCCCATGGCTGCAAAGCCGCCCGAGCCGCGGCGTCCTCGCCCAGCTGGGCCAGCGCAAGCCCGGCGGCCAGCGGCTGTGCCCGCAGCGGGGCAGCAAGCGCCGTCGCATGGCGCAGAAGCCACTCCAGCCGATGCGCGGCCAGCGCGGCCGGGATCAACGCTTGCCATGCCGCAGGCGGCAAGCTTACCCGAGCGGCAACGCTGGCAATGGCATGCGGCCGCCCTGTGGCTGCGGCCAGCAACAACAGCCGCTGCCATGCAGCCATGCTGCCGGGTTGCATGCCCAGCGCCGCTATGTACGCGGCTTCTGCCTCTGCCCAGCGGCCAGCCTGCTCATATGCCATGCCTTCCAGCGTCAGGCTGCGGTAGGTTCCAGCACCAGAGACTGATGTATACCTGCTGGCTGTGGAAGCAGCTGATTTAGCCTGTTTTAACCAATCCAAGGCTACGTCCTCTCGCCCTTGATCCAGTTCAAGTACAGCACCAAGCTCCAACAAATCCGGAAAATCCTCATACACGTGCGCCCATGCTTCCACGACAGCAAGCGCCCGTTCTGGGCTGCCAATCTCTCGCCAGGCGTAAGCCGATTTCAGCACCAGATCCGAGTGATATCCACACTCCGGCGTAAGCTGTGCCAATAACGGCTGCAACAACCGGAGTGCTTCATCATACTTCGCTAGCTGAAACCATTCGGCAGCCAGAGCATATAACAACTCCGGTTGGTTTCCCTCCTGATTCAACGCAGAGCGAATCAACTGCATGTTCCGTGCGCCTTTATTTTTGGCGGTAATCACCTGCTCCAGATATCCATAATGAATGACTTCAAGTCCAGAATGAAGCACACCTTGCGGAGCCAGTGCCATAATGGAAGAAGCAATCTCTTCATGAATTCTGCCCTGAAAAACAATTCGGGGATCATTTCGGAACAAACGACATACCGCATCCGTCACATGCTCTTCACCGGACACACCCAGCAGACTTGTGACCTGTATCCAGTATCCCCACACGTCATCCCTACTTGCCGCTAACAACCGCATGAGTTCTGTCTTCATCTGAGGGGTCTGTACCCATACCTCATCCGCATCAAGCACCAGAATCCACGGTTTCGTAGCAGCGGCCAGCGACAGATTACGGGCTTCACTGAAATCTCCGTTCCATTCCGTCCGAATTACAACGGCCCCATGGAGACACGCAATTTCAGTTGTATCATCTACCGAGCCTGTGTCTACAACGATGATCTCATCCACAACATCCCTGACTGCATTCAAGCACCGCTGGAGTGAACCGGCTTCATCCTTCACAATCATACACAAACTAATCCCTATGCCCAATTCATCACCACCCATTAACCCGCTGAATTAAGTTAAACCCCCGGACCTGCCTGATCCCCTCTCAGCTCTCAAACCCGTCCGCTCCCGGCAACTCCAGCCGAATATGCTGAACGACAGGCCAACAACGGTGTCGCTGTCCATCTGCATGCTGAGCGAACACCTCCAGATGATGATCCGCAGCACTAATTAATCCTTTCACCAGCCAACTGGTTCCTGCGAGGGAATCCGAAGCCCCAGGAAACGACTCAATGTCACTCACCTTCCCGTTTTCCTTTTTCCCTTCCATCTCTTTCTCCTTCTCTCCCACTCGAACGCTCTGTTCCACCGATAACCCTTCTCCAGCCAATTGCTGTCGACACATCTGAATCAGGCTATGCAGCTCTTTCCATCTCCCGGACTGTACACATCCTTCCATCATCAGTCCAAGCGCCTGCCAGCCATCATACTCTCTTCCTGCAACCGTTCCGTCTATGCTGGAGTCCATGTCCTTCTTCTTTGTCGCTCTCAGACCAACCGCTCTCCCTGTCTGCACAGCAGATTCCTCATTCGTTCCTTCACCCACCTGCGAACTACGCTTCAACCACAAGGTCAATGGATCATCTCCGTTGACTTTCTTCCCCTCAATCCACTCCAAACGTTCGAGCCATCGGGCAGACGAGATTGCGAGCAGCCCTTTTTTCCGCTGCACAGGTTCCAGTTTCAGACGCGCCTTATTCCATCTTCCCTGTTGGATTTGGAGCATCGCCTCCGCCACAGATAAACGCTCCCTCATCTCTGCGGAAGGTTGTGAGGATATATCCGATAACAATTGCAAAGCCGCATCATAACAACGACTTTGCTCCAGAATGCCCAATACTTTGTGTGTAGCCCCTTCCGAACTGAGTGCAAAGCGCTCCCTCACCAGCTCTGGAATCTGATGTTCCTGCCCGGAAACTCGCATAATCCGGAATATCCGATAGAGCGGCGGTAAGAGACTCGATTTGGCACGCACCGCCTCGACGTAAGCATCTACCGCACCCTCCAGATCCGCCCTTCCTTCCAGCAATCGCCCTAGTGTATGCCACGTCTGATAGGTGCCGATGCCTTCTTCCGTATGATATATGGGCGGAGGTGGTCCCATGCGAACAGCTTCACGGAGCGAATATTCTGCCCGATCTGCATCACCCAATGCGTCTGCACATACCCCGCGATGGTGCATCAGATCCGTGTACTCTGGAAAGAGTTCAAGCGCAGCGTCGATTCGATCCAATGCCTCCTGCCAGCGATTCAGATGCTGGAGACAACGAACTTCATATTTGAACAGCAAATGCGCGTAACTGGTCACCGCAGGATCAATCCCCATCCGAGCCATACCAAACGTCTCCAAGGCCCGCTTCGCTTTCCCCACACGCAGATACTCGACACCCAGATTATAGTGATGGAACGGCTGATCTGGTTCTTCCTCCACTGCCTGTTGCAGCAGGCGGACATTGCGGTTCACCTTATCTTTGCGCTCCACAATTGCTGTCTGATACCCATAATGATGGATGACCATGTCCGTCACATGAAAAGCAGCCTCTGAATTCCTACGGCAAATCGCCGCCGCAATCTGCTCATGAATTCGACCTTCGAACCGATGCTCCGGGGCATTACGGAAGAGACGCAAAACCGGATTCACGGTGCCCCCCTGCTGACCCGTACCTGTATAGTTATGAATGTTTAAAAACAATCCGTCGCATCCGCTGACCGTCGTCCAGCTCCTGATCTGCTCCCGCGCAGCCCTATCGAGCGCCTCGTCCGCATCAAGAAAGAGAATCCAGTCGCCGGAAGCGCGCTCCAGGCCAGCATTCCGTGCTGCGGCAAAATCTTCGCACCACTCAAATCGCACAACCACCGCTCCATATTGCTGCGCAATCTCCGCGCTGCGGTCCGATGAACCGGTGTCCACTACAATAATTTCGTCCACCGCTCCCTGGACACTGGCAAGACAATGAGGCAGCAACTCTTCCTCATCCTTCACGATCATGCATAGGGAAATTCGTTCCGCTTGCAAGCTGATTCCTCCTTTCCTTTGCATGGAAAAGCGTACGCCACGGGATGCCTCCGGTCGTTTGCAGTCTTTGTTCCAATGCGGTATATTGTGCAGCGAGTTCCCCTGAAGACAGAGAACGAACCAATTCCTGCTTAATCGCCTCCATTGCCAATTGCATGTAACATACCGCTGCTCCAACTCGAGCCTGCCACATAGCAGGTTCCTGTTCCAGAGCCTGCTCAAACAGAGAGAGCGCTTGATCATTGTGGCCTTTGGTATACAGCGTTTCACCCAGCCAGAATAACCCTTCGGCATCCAGCTCACTCTCGGTCATGCACTGAATCAGGATGTTCGCGGCTACCATGGTGTACCCGTGACAATATAGCAGGCTTGCCAACTCCCGCCGTACCGTTACGGATGTTCCCCGATGCTCACTCATCATGATTGCCCGCAGCTCATGCAGTTGCTCAGCAAGCGTAAGCTGCCCTGTCTTTATGGCCTGCTGCACAATTTTCTCTGCCACCAGCTGTGCCTGCCGACCCCATTGTAGAAGCTTCTGTTCTCCTGACTCAGGTTCCATGTAGCGTGGCTCTTTGGGCAACTGATGCAGCAAACGGTCAATGACCTTCCATACATCCTTTTCCTCTGGATACGCAGTTGCGAAGAATGTCTCGGTTAATCGTAATCCATTGGCCCAACAAGCCAGTGCCCAATTCATTCTGTGTTCTGCCTGTATGCTAACCCCATTCATACCCTCAGCTTCCCAGTGTTCTTCCACCAGTTGCAAGGCATCCGAAACCCTGTTCGCACATAACAACCAATGTATTCGATCTGCTACATGGATACGAGCACTACGCGTAATGGAATCCAGCATATTCAATGACTGCCCATATGCCCCGCAGCCTGCGAGAACATGAATCACATGCACCAGATGATCCTCATTCGTCACGGCGTATGGATGGGACAATTCACCACGAACCAAGTCACCATGCCCTGACTCTCCGATCTCTCTGCATCTGGCGAGCAATGTTTCTGCTATGTTCTCATCCGTTTCTCCGGACTGTTGCAGCACATCTGCCAACCCCATCCATGCCGGAGCATACACAGACATACTATCCAGAGCCAGCCCGTACAGATGTGCGGACTCATTCAGGAAGCCCCGTTTCTGTGCAAGTCTGGCCATGGCGGTATACGCTCTGTAACGGTCAGAACCCGCTTCCGTTACATATGACGCGTCTAACGTGCTACCGCTATTCCTCTGTCCATCACTATCCAGCGCCACCCGGCAATCGGTCGCTCGCGCATAGGATTGGTATGCACGTTCCTCCAAACCTTGCTGCTCCAACGTCTCCCCATACAACAGGTGCAGATCAGCATAAGATGGGTAACGATGCCTTTCCACAGCCAGAAGTGAATGCGCCTCTTCATATCGTTCCAATCCCACAAGGACTTTCCCATAATCTCTAACCAATGTAGGACGATATGGCGCGTGCAACTCTGTCAGGCGTAATGATTCACTGAACGCTTCAATTGCCTGTTCATTCTGACCAAGCTGGCAATAGGTCACGCCCAGATTATACAGTTGAAAGGGCTGTTTCGGATCATCCTGTAATTCACGCTTAATCAGCTTCAAATTACGTCTTGGCTTATGCTCCTGAGCAATCGCGGAAGCCAGATACCCATCATGAATGAGACATAGTGGAGCAAGCGGTTCATTCTCAACCAACAAATGTTCTTCATCTATACAGTTCTCGCTCTTATCCATATCGCCAGCCTCATACCGGACAGGCTCGCATGGGCCATTACGAACCAATTGCTCATGAATACGCCCCTTGTATCGATATCCCTGATGAGCACGGAACAGTCTCACTGGCTGAGAGATAACGCTCTCTTCTACCCCTTCTCCGTATCGGTTCTCTATAGTTATACGCAATCTTGTAATGCTTTTATGGACTTTAGGCAAATAATTCAGTAGTTCTTCCAACCCCTGCGTAACATACTCATCGGCATCTAGACACAGGACCCATTCGGTGCTCGCCAGAGGTAAACTGATATTCCGCGCATGTGCAAAGTCATCCTCCCAACGGGCGTGCAGCACCGTTGCTCCGTATGATCTGGCGATCTCGGCTGTACGGTCGGACGAGCCTGTATCGGTGATATAGCATTCCGTGCCGATATGCTTCAAGCTGTCGAGACAGCGGGGCAGGTGATGTTCTCCATTTTGCACAATCATATGGATTCCAAGTAAACGGTTCTGCAAATGTAACCACCTCCAATACAAAAAAAGCACATGAAGTCCACCAAAGGAACTCCATGTACCTATATGACAAACGAATGGGTTATGTGCCTTGTCCATTGAAGAACACATCAATCGTACTTGGTGCACCAACTAGGCTGGAGCGGTAGGATAGACGTGTATATTTGAGAAAACGCTGCGGAACCAATACATCCACTGACCCGGACAAAATGCCCGTCACCGTCGTCACATCCGTGTACCAGTTCGAACCGTTCGCACTGATCTCAACGCGAGCATCTACCCGGTTTACACCCGGTCCCCTATTGTATACAAAGAAAGAATACGTACCAAATACACTAGTGGTCACTGCTGGAAGCGGTGTAAAGGTGTTAGCCGTCGGGGTGCTAATGAGCTGCGACTCCTGAAAACTCTTCTGTGAAATGGACGTCACACTGCTGAGTGTCCCTGCCGTAATCGTAGCGCCGAGCACGCTGGTGATCGTTCCGTTTAACAAGTTCGTCAGTGTTCCTGCTGTAATCGTTGCTCCAAGTACGCTTGTAATCGTTCCGTTCAGCAGATTGGTCAGCGTACCTGCAGTGATTGTTGCTCCAAGCACACTCGTAATCGTACCATTCAGCAAGTTCGTTAAAGTTCCCGCTGTTACTGTTGCTCCGAGCACACTGGTGATGGTTCCGTTTAATAAGTTCGTCAGTGTCCCTGCGGTCACTGTGGCCCCAAGCACACTGGTGATGGTTCCGGCTGTGATCGTCGCTCCCAATACACTGGTGATCGTACCATTCAGCAAGTTCGTCAGTGTCCCTGCAGTCACCGTGGCTCCGAGCACGCTGGTAAGTGTACCATCAAGCAAGTTCGTGAGTGTTCCTGCTGTTACGGTTGCCCCGAGTACACTTGTAATGGTTCCGGCTGTGATCGTTGCTCCCAATACACTGGTAATCGTACCATTCAACAAGTTCGTCAACGTACCTGCGGTCACTGTAGCTCCAAGCACACTGTTGATCGTACCTGCCGTGATCGTCGCTCCAAGTACACTCGTAATCGTTCCGTTCAGAATGTTGGTAATGGTTCCGGCGTTAATTGTAACCGTGGTCAGACCTGAGATGTTACTGATGGTTCCGTCCAAAATAATACCAACCACGTTCCCGCTCGTATCCGTTCTGACAGGCTGGGCTGTGCCTGTACTATCCTGACCAAAAATCAACGTTCTCAGATTATCCGGATTCGTATTAAACGTTGTAAAGTTAGGCATGTGTCTCGTCCTCCTCCCTGGTCAAATCTGTGAGATCATACTCCCTTACGGCATACGCTGTGCCTGAAAGTAAACATCGAGCCGGGTCGGCTGATTCGGTTCAACGGATCGAATGGCAAGCCGGGTATAATGCAAAAAACGCAAGGGTACCAGCGCTTTGGTCTGTCCTCCCGCGACCACCTCCTGGCTGTCCACAGCATAATCCACGGCATTGGGGCTGATCTGGATCTGTACAAGAGCCGGATGTTTCCCCCGATTCACAACGCCATAGGTATACATGCTGAGTGATGAGGTGTCTTGTGCCGGGAGTGAATCCATGCTGTTACTGGTTTCGGCTCCGACATACGTATGCTCTGTAAAACATTGAAAAGCACCAGGGAGTTTCGTACGTGAGGAAGCACCCTGCTTGAACCGGGGACGAGTGATCCGGGAACAAGGAGGTTTCAGCAATTTAGCGCGGCAGGAAAGACGGGAGCGGCGGCGACTGACATATTTAGTTGGTTGCTTCTTTCTCTTCTTGCTTCGCTTCGCTGTTCGACTCATCTCGATTTCCCCTTAAAAAATGTGCTTACGCATCGTATGCCCGGATTGGAAATACGGGCACGGCAACCGCCGTTATTTCCAGATATACGGTTCAGTCCCCAATCCCTTCTTCTTCATTACACATACACTGCAAGTACAATGAAATGCGATTCAAACGGATTATTTCTCAAAATGAACTGGTTTATGGGAGGTGGATGAGATAACCAACTATAATGTATTCAACCAATCCAATGGTCCTCTGTTTACTCAACTGACCAATACCTTCTCGGCACCTGGAATTGAAGCTTCACCAGACAGCGGTGCAGCTGCTGCAGGCAGCTTTTTTGCCCTAACGACCAACAATTCCTCGATTCCTTCCAACCAGAACCTTCTACTACAAGTCGTGAATGCAGCAGGTAGCGGAAGAACTTTGCGAATCTCCGGCCTCACCGGGGGAACTACAGCAGCAGCTACCCTGGTCATCTACTCTGGTGGAACGGTGACTGGTGGGAGTACACCTGTACCCGTCAATACACTACTTGGAAACACGAACACCAGTGTAGTTTCCACAAGGCAGAATACAGGTACATTGGGTGGTGCCTTCACGAGCCTAACCAGTATCCCGCTGACAGCAGGTATGTATTTACTCAATCTGAACGGCTCAATTATTGTTCCACCAGGACAAACATTATCCATAAGCGTAGGTACGGGGAATCAGACTGCAGCCATTAACCTGTTCTGGTGGGAATTCTGAGTGTGATTATATGTAGAAGGTGGTGTAACCAGTGCCAAACAATAATGTATTTAACCCGTTAAGCCAGCCCGTCTATACGTCGAATACCAACACATATACCTCTCCCGGCATTGTTGCCCCACCGGAGAACGATGCCGGCAATACAGGCAATCTGTACAATGCAGGTTCCACCAATTCCACAACACTGGGGTTGCTGGGAGGAACGGTGATCGCCACCGTACAATTGGCCAATCCCGCAGGGAGTGGGAAAACCCTATACGTATCACGGCTCTCCGGCGGAATCACGGTATCACTCAATCTATTATCTTCCTTCAGTGGTTCCATGAGTCTGAGCGCGAATGGAACACTGACATCGCCCACCACACTAACATCAGTAAACAGCAATCTTTCCAGCAGCAATACCAGCGTAGCCACGGTACGGTTCTCTGCTGCTACACCTTCAGGAGCGACCCCATTGATGGCTATGCCCCTTCAAGCAGGGCCGTTTCTGTCCAATGAATATGGCCGTTACGTGGTTCCTCCGGGTCAAGCCATTAATCTCTCTGTCAGCGGATCACTTTCGGTTGGAGGACTGATGGCCTCCACTGCTTATTTTGCTTGGTGGGAAGTATGATTCGTTCAATATATAACATTCTAGGATAGCAAACGGCCGACACACATTAAAAAGAACCGGCATATGCCAGTTCTCGCCATGTTTTAATCTCTTTAGTGTCTATCTTTCTTATTTCCCTAAAAGCATATGGATTTGTACTTCGAAGATCGAACCATCAAAAAAGCACTCTATCATAATCCGTTACCTCTACCGATTGTTCAGCACAGAGCATAATGAATTGCTCCCACTCCGGTTTTAATAAGTTATCTACACTTATACCTTCTAAGTAGTTACGAGAATGTAATGGCCACCTAATGTGGCGGCGACACGTAAAAATTCATGCTTGCAGTGTGTTATATTCTCACGGACATAAAATCGATTCATTTAAGATCAAAAAGAGCACCCGTATGGATGCTCTCTAAGAATGAGTAAAACGATGATTTATTATTCAATGCACTTCTTTCTTTTTGTCCATTTCAGCCCATACTAGATAAATAATTCCTAGACATAGTGCAATTATTTCTGGGACAAAAGAAAAGGATCTAGTAACTGACAAAGCGTACTCAAACATACCCTCACCTAAAACATTATCTTTGCGGCCCATAATTGCCGCAACAATAAAATGTGTACTATTTCTCGAAATAAACAATATGGCAGAGATGACAAGGAGGGTAATACCAGCTGCCCGTTTATTCATATAATCATTCCTCCTTGGTATCAATAGATTGGTTTTAATTCGGAACTGTATCAGTTTCCATTATTACATAGAGCCCATCAGGCAATCCTGCATTTCCTTTTTTCGCGATATAAACGTCTAGAAAATATGTCTCATCAGTTATTTTCACATTGGTCTTACCATCGAAGTTCCATAGTTCTTCATACATTGTACCAAAAGAATTACTCATGTTGGGAGTATATTGCATCCATGAGTATTTTTTTGGAGGTATTGGTTGAGCAATTGAATCAGTGTTAGAGTATGAGTTGCTCCACGATGCCCCATGCTTGTCGTATCTTATTTACATGTAAGTTGGCTTCCCTCGGCTTTGGTAAAACCATGATTATCTCCTCACTCTTTTATGGTAGGAACAGCTAGCTATTAAGAGAGTCCCAAGTTTCAATATGGCTAGTTGTCTGACTGTGGATACAATGATGTTAGGAATCGGATCAAAGCTGTCAGTCCAATTCCTGCGGAATAGTCTTTTTTGCATCAGACACCAGAGGCTGCTTCCCTTCCCACAAGATGTGCTGTAGTAGTATGCCGGTAAGACCAATTACCAGCGTAGCGAGACCGATATATTGAAAGGTGGGGCTCGGCCCAGCAACTCGAATGAGCGCTCCACCTGCAAGTGGAGCTACAACCAGTACAACACTGGACAGTGAATTTTGAATGCCGAAGACGCGCCCTACATAAGCAGGAGGGGTCTCTTTTTGCAGCAAATAATTCAGTGTTACCATAAAGAGTCCATTACCCAGCCCGATGCAGAGGCCCCAGATAATGACCCAAATTTCGGGTGTTTGTGGGCCGATCCACCCCAGCGCAGCAATTCCGGCACCCACGAACAGATATCCTCCACCCAGCCCCCACCCATACCCAATTCTCGGCAAGCGATTTAACAACAAAATGATAACAACTGCCCCGGCTCCTGCCGAAGACCCCAACCAGCCGAGCAGTGATTCATTACCCGGCTTGATCTCCCGAAACAGGGTCGTAAACTGATAATCAATCATGAGAATGGCCATGAGTCCAAAACAGCCGAACAGAATCGTGCTCAGCACGGTGCGACTGCTCTGAATAAAAAGCCAACCTTGCTTCCACTGGGAGAACAAGGATTCAGTTCCATCCTTTTCACTAGCAGCACTTCCGTCTGATTCAACGGACTCCGACTTCTCCACCAAACGCCGCAAGGGCCATAATACTGCGCCTGACAACAGGCGGGTACAGGCATTAATGACAATACAGATTTGTGGTGAAAAGAAGGCCAAAATGACTGCACCCAGAAGTGGTCCCGCCACTTTCGAACACTGGCTCACAAAGCCGTTAAGAGACGATGCCTGAAACAGATGCTCCTCTGCCACCACCTGGCGGGTTAACGCCTGCTGAGCTGGAACGTGAAAAACTCCCATCATGGCCCGCAGGACAAGCAGTGGAAGCAACCATATCGGGCTTGGTGCGAATAAAATAGCAACGGTTAATCCCACGGTGATCACATCACACAAGATCATGATCTTTACTTTGTGCAGTCGATCAGCCAGGGCGCCTGCAAAGGAGCCCAGCAGTATGCCTGGGACAGCCATACATACAGGAATCAGCGCAATGATCAGTGGATCGGCGCCCCAGCGGTAGGCCACCATCACCTGGATGGCGAGTGCATCGAACCAATCTCCAAACGTAGCCAACGAGTATGCGATAAACATGCGGACAAACCGGAGATTAGTCCATAAGCTTTTGGAAGATTCCGCAGATAAGGCGGTTAATTCGGTGGACTCATTGGATGTGGATTCATTAGAAATGACGGTCATACATGTACTTCCTCCCTTGATTACAGCCAATTGTGGTCTGTATGTTCCTTGGCTGTAATCATAAAGGAGTTATATCAGAGGAAGATCAGAGGATGGGGAGGTAGGAGATAAAAAGTTACGTATTTCATCTACAATTTGTGGTCCATATGCGGGTACACCGTAACTTTTGCCGATCTCTGCATACACTTGACGATACTTACTGCGAAGTCTGCCTTCAATTCGATGATGACCCAGGAATAGGAGAATCTGATATGCAGCATTCAGATATAGCGGTGCGTTCAGCGACATCTTCAATACGTCTAGGCCATCATCCATTCTAAGTTCCGCTTCACGAACTCGTCCTTGCCGAAGCAACCATAACCCCTCCATCACCTGAAAACGTCCGATCTCTCGCAGATAGGGTGCATCCTTCAATCCTGACCGCAGGACTGCCATCTGGGCCTCAACAGCTTCACCGCTGCCACCCCACAGTTCCACATATAACGCTGCAAGTGCTACAGGCAGTCTGAAATTCTTGAGTTCGTCTGTCTCTATTACACGATATGTTTCTTCCAGTTGCTCTTTGGCACGTTGATATTGGCCCACCTCTACATAGACTTCGATGATGTTCAGAATGCGGAGTTCGCGAAGCTGATCGACAGATAATGCCGATGAATTCAGCGCTTGTTCATACAACTGAATACTATCCGCTGGCTCGATCAGGGGGTGCACGAAAATCAGTAGCCAATATAGTCGCTCCTCAAAGGGAATTTCCTTTGTTGTAATCAACCATTCCAGATCTCCCTGTATAAAACGGATATACAACTGATAATAAGGGGCAATCTGAATGCCGAGTGCTTCCTGCTGTTGAACCAGGGTCTGTATGGCGTTTCCCTGCCCAAACACGTGATATTTACGAAGTAAATTATGAATGGCATCCTGCATTTCTGGGTCCTGAACAGAAGGGCTAGGAGGTAGAACGGACTTGTTCTCTTGCACAGCAAGCCGATAACCGTATCCCCTTACCGTATCCAGACTGATCTCGTTCCAGTGCTTCAGTTTCTTGCGCAGGCGATAGATATGATCGTCCACGGTGCGTTCAACCGGATATTCAAGCGGCCATACCCGATCCAGCAATTGGCTGCGAGTGAAGGCTTTTTCCTTGTTTTCATACAGAAAATGCAGTAGTGCAAATTCCTTGGCGAGCAGGCGAATGGACTCTGTACGCCGCGTGACCGTATATGTTCCTTCATCCAATTGCAAAGACATGCCTGGTTCCTCCTATTATGTATAATTCGCTAATCCGAAATCGTATAGATTCATTCCACTTTCTTCAACGTGTTCAACATACCATAAAAACCCTTTGCGAGAACGCAAAAGGTTTTTATGGTCTAATTTATAGATGGCTTAGATTGTGGATTACGGTAAGTATATCTGTTCTTCCAACAAGTGTTCCCTTGCCTTACCCCAGCACGACACGATCATCTGCCATTTTTTTGCCGCTAATCCGTTCGAATTCACCAAGCAATTCAGGTACAGTCAACGTACGCTTCCGCTCTTCGCTGACATCCAGAATAATTCGGCCTTTGTCCATCATGATCAGACGGTTACCCAGACGAATGGCCTGCTCCATATTGTGCGTTACCATCAAAGTAGTCAATCTCATCTCTCGCACAAGTGTCTCCGTTAGTTCCGTGATCAGTTCAGCACGTGAAGGGTCAAGGGCCGCCGTATGTTCATCCAATAGCAGAATTTGTGGCTGGGTAAACGTAGCCATTAACAGGCTGAGTGCCTGCCGCTCCCCGCCAGACAAGAGACCCACTTTTGCATTCGGACGCTTCTCCAGTCCAATTCCCAGCTTCTCCAGTTGGGTGTTGAAAATCTCCCGTCTGGCACGGGTAACTCCGAAGCCCAGTCCGCGTCCTTTGCCACGTTTATATGCCATCGCCATATTTTCTTCAATGGACATATGTGGTGCTGTTCCTGCCATTGGGTCCTGAAACACCCGACCAATCCAGCTACTGCGTTTATGCTCCGGCAGGTTTTTAATGGAGCGGTCATTGATCAGCACATCACCCATATCCGGCTTCATCACACCCGAAATGATGTTCATCAGCGTGGATTTACCCGCTCCGTTACTGCCAATCACCGTCACAAAGTCTCCCGGATTCATCGTCAGATTCACACCAACCAGCGCGGTCTTCTCGTCCGTTGTGCCTGGATTGAACAGCTTGGTTACTTGCGTAATCTCCAGCATGATCACATACCTCCCTTCGCCTGTTGACCACCGGATCGCATCAACTCTTCCGTTCGTTTGCGAGCTAGACTACGCTGCTTCATGGAGCGCTGCATAGTAGGGAATACCAATGCAATAATGACAATTACAGCGGTGATCAACTTCAGATCAGATGTATCAAACCATTCCACTTGAAGGGCAAGCGCGACCACAATCCGATAAATGATTGAACCAACGATCGCTGCAAGTGTAGCCCAGAATACCGTTCTTGCTCCAAGAATAGCTTCACCGATAATCACGGAAGCCAGTCCGATAACGATCATGCCAATGCCCATCGTAATGTCCGCAAAGCCTGATTGCTGTGCAATGAATGCACCAGACAGGGCAACCAACCCATTGGATAAGCTGACTCCTACAATCGTAGTCACATCCGTGTTTGCACCAAAGCTGCGAATCATGCGTTTGTTATCACCTGTCGCACGAAGGGCCAGTCCAACATCTGTTTTCATGAACAGATCGAGCATGATTTTAAACACCAGCACAACGATGATAATTAGCACCATGACATGCTCACCTGAGAATGGATTATCCATACCCATAATGGATTTATTCGGTGCACCAAGGATACGCATATTAATGGAGTAGAGCGCGATCATCATCAAAATCCCGGATAATAATCCGTTGATTTTTCCTTTGGTATGAAGCAGACCTGTACAAGCCCCAGCCACCATGCCGCCAGCCATTGCCGCCAAACAGGCGAGCCAAGGAGAGAAGTCATTGGAGATCATAACCGCCGCGATTGCGCCTCCTGTTGTAAAACTTCCGTCTACGGTAAGGTCAGGAAAATCGAGTACGCGGAACGTAATATATACACCAAGTGCCATCAGTGCATATAAAAGCCCCAGCTCGATCGCCCCTTCAATTGAATTCCAGCTTATACTCACACTACTTCCTCCCTGTCTATCGAAAAGAATGAGGCGAACCCGTTGCACGTCCGCCTCGCATCCATACTGTCGGATTACACTCCGGTCAGATTATTGAATCAATCTCATAATTCATTAAATTATTGTTTCTGTAACTAGATATAGACAAATTGAATCGTTTTGATCTATATCTACCCTTGATTGAAGTAACTAAAGGTATTATGAATTGATTCTATTGAATAATGTTGTTTTCCTGGTCTTTAACTTCCGCTTTCATCTCATCCGTAACCGTGATACCTTGGGCTTCAGCCGCTTTCAGGTTCAGGATCAGATCCAGTTTGTCCGGAACGGTGACTTTCATATCACCAGGTTTTGTACCATTTTTCAGAATGTCCGCAGCCATCTCACCCACCTGATAACCATGGTCATAATATTTGAAGCCAACGGTTGCGAAAGCTCCTTTTTCAACGGTATCCCGATCACTGGAGAAGAACGGAATTTTATTACTGTTTGCCGTTTGGATGATCGTATCAACCGCACTCACGACAGAATTATCAAGTGTAATGTAGAAGGCATCTACTTTGCCAACCAGAGAGTCCGTTGCCTGTTTTACTTCAGATGTATTCGTAACTGGTGCTTTCACCAGCTTGATATTATGTGTTGCCAGCGCTTTTTCAGCGTTATCTGCCATAACCACCGCATTTGGTTCGCCTTCGTTAATGACCAAGCCTACCGTTTTCACATCCGGCAGATTTTTGGCGATAAAGTCAGCCAATTGTACGATAGCCTCCGGATTCGTATCCGATGCACCTGTAACATTACCGCCCGGCTTGTCCATATCGGTCACCAGTTTGGCACCCAGTGGGTCTGTTACTGCTGCGAACAACAATGGCTTGTCCTTCACTTGTTGAGCCAGAGCCAGCGCAGATGGTGTTGCGATGCCGAGTACGAGATCATTTTTGGAATCACCCGAGATTTTCTGTGCAATGGACAGGTTGTTCGTCGAATCACCTTGCGCATTATTGTAATCGATTTTGAGGTTCTTGTTCTCTTCAATACCCGCATCCTTCAGGGCCGCGATGAAACCTTCACGTGTAGCATCCAGGGATGGATGTTCAACAATCTGCGAGATGGCAATCTGGTATGATTTTTCCTCGCTGCCTCCACCTGTTGTAGTCCCTGATCCTTCGGATTCCGAGCCTGTACCGCTGTTATTTCCGCAACCTGCTGCAACGATCATTGAAGCAACCATCATCAGTGACATCCAAAATTTCTTTTTCATGTGTGAGAACCCCTCTCCATCTTATAAAATGTGGTTACCCTTATCGAGATTCCATTGACACGATAGGGCGGGACAAAACAAACGCTTCAACGCATTGTTGCTTTGATCGACAAAAGCAGACAAATATAGACTTTTCTCATGCGACTGAAGTCCATGACCCGTGTTGGTGTTTTATTGTTCCCCTAATATTAAGGGGCGTCCCGATATCCGTCAATGGTTGAACCGCTTCCAATTTACTTTCATCGTATGGTTGTGATAGAAAACATTACATAAAACATAAAAACCACCCACATTGTTCTGTAGATGGTCGCCATGGGTAAAACAAAATAAGGTCCTACTCATGAAAGTGGAGTATGAAGTCTTCTTCTAATCTCGTCCACAAGTATTGTTTTCTCCGCTTCCGATATGGCATCCGCGATCAATTTTCGTGCTACAACAGGCGCAATCCAAGGTTCGATATCTGCATAGCCAATACCGGACAACTTCTCATACTCCTCCATAAAGATGCGAATGCTGGAATAAAGGTATCATGCTCTCGAAGGAGTATGTTACCCGGGTTGGGATTACCGTGACATAGTTGCTGCTTCATGGGTAATTGATAACTGGGCAATCACGGCAGCTTTCTCCGCTCCAGACAAGTATTGTGCTTCATCATGAGATTTTTCATATTTAAAATTTTCAAAAAAAAAGAGGCATCCCTCCCAATGTACTTTGGGTATGGTCGCCTTATATCAATCAAAGGATAGCTCCAGAGTGCTTATTCCTTTTCTTTTTGCAGTTCCTCTAATTCAGATGAAGTTAGTCCGGTAGCCTTAATAATTGTAGCCTGATCAAGACCTAAAGTGAGCATATTCATTGCGATTTTTCGCTTGCTCTCAGCTTCACCTTCTTTGATCCCTTCTTTGATCCCTTCTTCGATTCCTTTTTGAATTCCTTCCTCCATGCCTTTCTTGAGACCCTCTTCTCGTGCGCCCTCAATCATGGAAGCTTCGTCCCATAGAAATTTCTGACGGTCGATATATCGTTGACGTGCTTGCTCATCCTGGCTCAGAAACTCCAATACACTCATGGCTTTTTTCAAAGCCGGTTCGGGTTCGTGCATCATTAACGCCTCCCAGCTTGATTTAGTCATTCCTTTCAGAAATAACAGCCAACGTACCAATCCATCCTTTATTTGAATATTTTCATCATTGAGCTTTGGTATTTCCATAAAATGAATCTCTATAACATCCGTCAACGGAATATCAGTTTGGTCTTCTCTTAAATGAAATACGTTGTGGTACTGATCATTAGCGAGCATTTTGAAATTAACAATGTTGATCGCTACGCATTTTTTGAGTTGACTATATCTCTGTCCTTCAAGTAATTGTCCGGAATATTGTTTACCCCAATAGAACAAAGTCCTCTTCTCTAAATCATACTGATTAAACAACTGCATTTCAACATTAATTAGCTCACCTTGATCTGTTTTGGCCCGTATGTCCAGTATGGACTGTTTATCTCTCGGTGTATCCTTGTCCAGATAAGGGTTGATTAACACAATCTCGGTCAGTAAAGATTCACCTGCATTTTTGAAGGTATGATTCAGAAAAGCCAAAAGAACATCCTTATTCTCTTCACTTCCAAAGATTCGTTTGAACACATAATCGTTCTTGGGATCAAGCAACTCTGTCATTATTATTCACTCCTACGCGCAAAATGGACAGGATATATCTGCTGAAGTATCAGCAGATATAAGGATGCGAACATGCACTGGATGTTAGCTCCATTATAACACGCATCGCCATACGTAAATAGCGTTTATACGTAATTCATTACCAGAAAAAGAGACTATTTCGACGAATCGAAACAATCTCTTTGTACAAACCAGTTAATTCCCCGACGCTTCGCGAATCTCATACTTGCACCTTTTGCCGCCATCGGCGTAACATTCGGTACGCTCTACCTCAGCTTGAAGTAGCGAGCGAAACAGTTCCAACTCACAGCGGCAAGCCTGCTTGTAGACACTCGCGACTTGCACAATCGGGCAGTTCATTTCCGTAATGACGTAGGTTCCATCGTCTTCTCTGGACGCATCCGCCATATATCCGTTGGTATTCTGGATTCGCGCGAGTTCCTCCACCCGTCCGGCCAGATCCTGGCCCTCCATCTGTGGCAATCCGCTGCGAAGCAGTTTGTCCCGGCGACTCTCGAACAATGCATCTACCACACCGCTCCCGGCTGAATCAGACAATTCTTCAAGCAGTTCCAGCGTAAGGGAGGAATATGATTTTGGAAAAAAGCTGTCCCCGCGTACCGTCAATTGGTACACCGAGGACGGGCGTCCGGCCGTAGCCCGGGCCTCCCTAACCTCAATCCATCCGTCCTGCTCCAGTGCCGTCAGATGACGGCGAATGGCCATGCCGGTCAGGCCCAGATCAGCTGTCATTTCCCTCGCGGTCAATGTGCCTTGCTGCTTCAGCATGAACAAAATCCGTTCACGCGTCGTTCGTTCCTCTTCGCGCTTCACGATCAGCACCTGCTCTCCTGCTTATGCGTGTACCGGTGCTGCCTCCCGGCAGGCATCCGAGCAAAAGCGGTTATGCGTCTCTTCGCAATCCTCACAGCTTACATGCTGCAGGTTGCAGGTTGGACAATTAATATATCGGTCATGTGTCGTTCCACAGTGATAACAGCTGGCAATGACAATATCCTCGTCTGTCCGGTTAATCGGTACAGAGATTCGCTCGTCAAATACGTAACACTTGCCATCGAACAGATGGCCTTGTACTTCCGGATCTTTACCGTACGTGACAATACCGCCGTCCAATTGAGCCACGTCCTGGAATCCTTCATTGATCATGAACCCAGTCAGCTTCTCGCAGCGAATGCCGCCAGTGCAATAAGTAATAATTGTTTTGTCCTTCATGTCACCCAGGTTCTCCCGAATCCACTCCGGAAACTCACGGAACGACTCGACATCTGGACGAATGGCCCCGCGGAAGTGACCAATTTCGTATTCATAATCATTGCGACCATCGATAACGATGACATCATCACGTTGCAGATGTTCATGGAACTCTTTCGGTGAGAGGCGTTTGCCGCTAATCACATTTGGATCAAGGTCTTCGTCCACGCGGAACGTAACCAGCTCTGCTTTGTGACGAACAAAGATTTTTTTGAACGCATGCTCTTCCACATCATCAATCTTGAACACCATGTCGCTGAACAGCGGATTAGCCAGCATATCTTTCATGTACTGTTCCGTCTGTTCTGGCGTTCCGGATACCGTACCGTTAATGCCTTCGGATGCGATCAGAATACGGCCTTTCACACCAAGGTCCTTACAGTATTGCAGATGCTCTTGTGTAAACGTCTCAGGGTCTTCAATCTTCACGAACTTATAATATAAAAGCACGCGGTACGCGCTGTTACACATGTATATCACCTGTTCCTATTCCATGTTGTTATTAGCCGGATCATCCGGCAAGACGACTACGTTGCACCCTTACTGTTAAAAAGAAAATAAACAGCCGCCCGAAACATCGTCTCGAACTGCTGCCTTACATTCGACTTTTATTCCTGCATTCTAGTTTATCGGAAGCGGAACAGCTTAGTCAATATAAATGTATAGAAAGGGATGAAAGATATGGAACATATCTGTCTGCAACAATCATCCTATTCTGAGATCGTAATGACCGAGGTTACAAAGTGATACGATTCATTCTCCAATACCGCCTGCGATAACAGGATTTTATTGCCTTTCGGACTCCAGGCGAGTGGGTCAGAAGCGTTGTCCATATCCGCCGAGATCTGGAACTGTTCTGCCGACTCCGTATTGGAGACAAACAGCCCTTTCTCATTATCATTCTCGGAATTAATGGTGTATGCAATCTTGGTATCATCACCCGACCAGCTTGTGCCAAAGATTTGCGTGCCTCTGGCGAGCGTGGCCTTCTCATTGCCTTCCAGATCGGTGAGCACCAGCGCCCGTTTGGTATCCGCTGTTCTTTTCACAATCGCAAGTCTTGTTCCATCATTAGAAGGGATGACCCACTCCACACTTTTCAGTACCTGTTTCACGTCACCCGTCTTCGCATCGTATGCATTCAACTGGCCATCTTCGCCCGTAATATAATAGAGCATATCGCCTGACACCTTGATACTCCGTACATTGAAATTACCTGTTTCCACCAGTACCTTTGTTGTACCGTCCACACTTGCCGAGATCAGATCACCCTTCATATTAGGGAAAACGACATGTTCATTATCCAGCCATGCGCCCTCTTGGATAAATCCATCCTCCTTACCAGCAGGGGTTGTCTCCCCGTTATGCAGGTTCAGGAAGTAACCTTTGCCCGTATTCTCCTCCGGCTCCCGGTAGAATAGGTACTGACCATCCGGTGACACTAGCGGTGCACCCAGACTGGCTTCACTTTCCTTGAGTGGCGTGTCTTTGCCTTTCGTCAGATCATACATATATAAGTTATGCGGGTATCTTTCCTGGCCTTCAACCGTGACGGGTTTCAAGGATTTGTTCTCCTTATCGGATACAATCCAATCGTCACTAAGCCATGTAATCCCGCGCATATTCGGCAGCTTATCAATTTTCTCCAGCTTGAAGCTCTGGTACACGGACGTGTTGGTATTATCTTTTACCGTAATATCCGTGCCCGTTTTCCCACCTTGTGCGTTGCCCCCCGGCTCCGTTGTTCCTCCGCATGCCGCTGTCGTTAACAGGGCAATGGCTCCAAACGTGCCCAAAGCTGCTTGTTTCCAATTCATGATGGTCCCCCCTGGTTTCTCTTGCTATAGACCAAGCATACACATCGCATACTTCCAAAGTTATTCAGACTTGTTTCGAACTTGTAAACTTGAATCAACCAAAGGGAACATGAGCTGGAATGTCACACCTTCCCCATCTTCTGGATCACCCGGCAGCAGGGTAATTGTACCGCCCTGTTTTTCAACAAACTGCTTCACGAGAGATAGTCCCAGTCCGGTTCCGCCGGTTTTTCTGGCTCTGTCTTTGTTCACGGTGTAAAAGGGTTCAAAAATCTTCTCCCGCGCCTCTGCCGGAATCGACGTACCCGAGTTGTAGATGCGAATGATCGCTTGACGCTCCTGCATCCGTAGTTCGCTCTTCACCCGGATCACACCATCCGGAACGTTATATTTGATGGCATTATCCAGCATGTTGATGAAAATATGCATAAGACTCTCCCGGTCGCTACGGATCACCGCCGGTTCAAGATCCAGTTCCATGTTCAGCGCAAACTTCTCCGCTTTCCCACGCATCCGGCCACAGGCATCCTCCAGTAGAGCACTGACCTCTACATCTTCGGCCTGGTTCTCGAAGTCATACTTCTCCAGAGCAGATAAATGGAGTACTTTCTCCACCATCTCGTACAGCCGCTCCGTTTCTTTGCCAATGTTACTCGTGGCATCATCCAGAAGTTGCGGATCGTCCTTATACATGTCCAATAGGTCCACATAAGCTTTGATCGATGTCAGCGGTGTCTTGAACTCATGGCTGATGTTACCGATATATTGTTTCTGCTGCTTTTCCAGCGCCTGAAGTTTCTCAATCGCCAGTTGCAGCTTCTGCTGCTCCGCATGCATGGCTGTGATATTTTGCTGAATGGATGTACTCATATAATAGATGCCCTGCCCCAGCTCGCCCAACTCATCCTTGCGCTTTAAAGGAGACTCCGTAATGTAGTTCCCTTCGCGAATGGAATCTGCAGACTTTTTCAGCCGGGTAATCGCGACAGCAAACCGATTGTAGAACAGATACCCCAGAATGAAGCTCAGCGCCACAACTCCAATCCCTGCCCACATAAATAGTTGAAGGATACGGGCATAAAAATCTTGGTAACTCTGGACCGGATACTGTATCCACACGGCACCCATCTGCCCATCCGGACCGTCCAATGGTGCAGCGTAGAGCAGGGTGTCCCCTTGTTCATGATAGGCAATTTTATTTTGCAGTGCATAGTCTAACGTTTCCTGAACGAGTTCACTCTCACCGGAGGCGAAGGATGCTCCCACCTGCTGACCTGTCATGTTATAGAGTGCTATTGGCAATCCGGTAGAGTTGGCCAGTTCCTGTGCTAGCCTGCGGCCATTTCGCTGTAAAAAAACGTCCTGATCGAGATGAACGGACTCGGTGTAGTAGGACTGTCGCACATTCAGATTCACCAGCCGTGTCTGCTGTGATAGAATACCTTCAATCTGTGACTGCTGATTGCGTTCAATACCGCGCAGGACCAGTGAACTAAGCACCACCACGGTCAGGATAAGCAAGGCTGCCAGAAAAACACTGAACTTCAGCTTGATGCTGACTCTCATACAACCCCGCCTGTATCAGGTGCAGATGCTTTGTAGCCAATCCCATATACGGTCTGCAATTTTTGCTGATCCGTATCTCCGATTTTTTTGCGCAAACGCTGAATGTGAATGTCCACGGTCCGTGTGCCACCTGCATATTCCATGCCCCAGACCCGATCCAGCAGATCATCTCGTGTGTACACACGCTCGGGATTGGACATGAGAATGGTCAGCAGGTCGAACTCTTTTGGTGTCAGATCCAGCTTTTCCTCATTCACGGTCACTGTGCGGTGAGCAACATGAATACGCAGTGTGCCATTCACGATGGCCTGATTCTTCGAATCGTCAGGTGGTGGACTGCTTTTCTCGACACGGCGCATGAGCGCTTTCACCCTTGCGAGCAGTTCACGGATCTCGAATGGTTTGGTCATGTAATCATCGGCACCCATTTCCAGGCCAACGATTTTGTCCACGATATCATTTTTGACAGTCAGCAAAATAATGCCGATATCCTCGCGGTCCTCCAGCCTGCGGCATACGCCGTATCCATCAAGCCTGGGCATCATCACGTCCAGAATCATGACCTGTGGGTGAAACGATGCGACCTTGACCAAGGCCTCTTCGCCATCACTCGCAGTCTCTACTTCATATCCTTCGCGCCGCAGCGCGTAAGCAATGGCACTGACGATACTTGATTCGTCATCTACCACGAGCACTTTTTTATTCATGGGATTCATCCTCTTTATCTATGTCATGAGTTAGTTTATGGGTCTATGTTAGCAAGGTCCGTGCTAATTAGCTATGGATGAGTTTGCAATTTGTATGAAAAGCTTGCATTCTCTCAGCTTGGACTTGGGTCTACTTTCTTTATACCCTAAAGGTAACAAAAAGAGCCAACCCGTGATTGGATCAGCCCTTGATCTATAGATTCCTAATTCATGTTACTGTTTAAGTCAGCCGTTTGGGGCCCCCCTCTAGATTTACTCCTCAAATGACAGATTGAGCGGCTCGTCCGACATCTCGTACTCTGTCTCCATATGTGTCAGCGGTGTGTTCAGATCAACCTCCTCGAAGCGGAAGCTGTCGACCCACACTTTTCCTTTACCGTTCAAAATAACCCCGAATGAAATGACCGCGCTGCCCTCCGGAACATCAAGCACAATACTATACTGATTCCATGGCTGCGTACCCGTAATTGGCCGATCATGCATATTATCAAATTGGAGTACATCATGGACGTTATTATCCACACGCATCCATAATCCACAAAAAGCATCCACACGCTCGGTCTTCACGAATCCCGATAATTTCATCCGCTTGCCCACATACTTATCCGCTCTGAACTGTTGCATCATTGTTGCGAACTCGTTAGGCTCCATCGGCGTAACGGCCTTCAAATATCCAGATGCTTTCCCCTGATGCACTTCGGCTGGATCAATGCCCATCTCATAATTTTGCGGGTGACTTCCCGTTAACATCCAACCTGTAATTGTTGACGTCTGATTCATCTGTAATTCTCCTCCTCTGGTTCTTCCTTCGAATAATTTCAGATCAAACAATTTGCGAAAACGTCCTGGTGGCATGCCATATAATTTGCGGAATGCGCGGGTGAAGGCTTCCTGACTCTCAAAACCACATGCCAGAGCGATGTCCAAAATGCCCGCATCCGTCGATCGGAGGGTCGTGGACGCCAGACTCATCCGGCGATTGCGGATATAATCCACCACGGTCATGCCCACCTCATTACGGAAAATTCGATGGTAGTGATATGGCGACAACAACGCCACGGATGCCACTTCTTCCAGTCCAATCTGCTCATGCAGATGAGTCTCAATATAGAACAAACTTTGCTGAATCATTGCACGATAACGGCTCAACTGAGGTAAAGCCCCCTTCCATATCCTTACTATACGTGAATGATGTAACCGCCGTTTTGATCATTTTTGCTATCTTTATTTCTGCTTACCTCTGCCGGAGATGCAAAAAGAGCCAATCACGGATGGAATCCTTTCCGTAATTGACTCTTCTGGGAAACTGCTGCCCTGTGGCTACTCTAGAGCCACTTCATTGATCTACAACAGGTTCATTTATATCTTTGCACAACATTCTTCGTCAGACAGCCGGTACCGGCTGTGTACCAACCTCTTCGTCATCATGCTCCACCAGTTCATGTTTCTCCCAAGCTCTACTCTTCCAGCGGAAGTACATAATGACCGCGCGGGTCCACTCATCCGCCGCAATGGCAAGCCACACACCCGCGAGCCCCAGATGAAGCTTGAATATGAGCAGGTATCCCAGTGGCAGACTCATGCAAACCATGGAAATCAGACCCATGTATACCGGGAACTTTGCATCCCCTGCCGCACGCAGTGAACCAATGATCACAATATTGCAAGTACGCCCCGTTTCGAGCAAAAGACTGAGTAGAATCACTTGAGCACCCAGCTTGATAATTTCCGGATTATCCGTAAATATGCTCATCAACGGCACACGGAACAGAATAATGATTACATCAATGATAACCGTGGCCAGAAGGGCCCATTTTACACTGTCAAAAACACGTTTGTACGCATCGTCTTTGCGCCGCGCACCCACAAGCCGGCCTACAATGATCGATGTCCCCATACCAATCGCCATGCTGAACAAGTAGATATAGCTGGAGATATTACCTGCATACTGTTTGGTTGCCATAGCTTCTGCGCCCAGATAGGTCACATACAGCGTGAACACGAGCTGGCAGGAATGATATACCATGGATTCCATCGCAGACGGAATGCCAATCCGCAGAATTTTGCCAATAAAATGTTTGGACAACTTGATGTAGTATTCGAAATCCACCCGTACCTCGCTCACACGATACAACAACCAGAAGAAGATCAGCAGGCAGATAAACCGGCTTCCCACCGTGGAGATCGCTGCCCCTTCCACCCCAAGCTTCGGCAGGCCGAAGTGTCCAAAGATCAATGCATAGTTACCAACAACGTGAATCACGTTCATGAATACAGCAACATACATCGTTTCTTTGGTGTAACCATGTGTACGAATCGTCGCAGCCAGCGCATTAATGAGCGCCTGGAGGAAGATCCCGCCACCAACGATATTTATATACGAACGGGCAAAATCATAAATTTCGCCTTGAATGTTCAGGAGTGATAACAAATGTCCTCCGAACAGAAGGAAGATTCCGCTCAGGACCAGACCTACGATAAGATTCAGTGTGATCGCATTACCCGTAACTTGTGCTGCTTCACTTAACTTTTTGGATCCGATATATTGTGCGACTACAATCGCAGCACCATGTCCAATGACTTCCAATACAAGGATAGCGATAGAAATAATCTGATTGGCTGCTCCAACGCCGGAGACCGCATTATCGGACACTGAGCTGAGCATGAGCGTATCCACGCTCCCCATCAACATAAATAAGAAGAGTTCCAGGAAAATAGGCCATGTCAGTCGAATCAGATTCAGATCCTTGGCATCAGAACGAAGGGACTCTTTGGTTGAGGATATTGCTGTCATTTTCTCACCTTTCCCATGTGGGCTTTAATTCTTAGGGTATGTTAGCACAGGTGGTTTGAAAATGCAGCAGTTTTGCGAAAATAGTTGAAAGTTTTTTGTAATTCCATAAATAGGTATTTTCATTGCTTTCATATAGCCCATCTTCCGTACGCCTGCCAGAGGTTTTAGAAGACAAAAAAGGTCCTTCCCAACTCGCTTTTGAGCAAGTAATGGAAGGACCTTAAACCCTCAGCCTTTTAACCTTTAACAGAACCCGCAGCAATTCCCTCCACGATTCGGTTACTCAAGATAAGAAAAGCAATCAGGATTGGCATAATACTAATCATCAGCGTTGCACCAATGGCTCCCCAATCCGTTGTGTATTGACCGATAAAGTTCTGTACACCAACAGTCAGGGTTTTGTACGAATCTGTACTGATGAACGTATTAACAAAGATGAATTCATTCCAGTTATAGATCATGTTAATGATCGCCGTTGTGGAAATGACCGAAGACGTCATCGGCAGCACAATCCGAAAGAAAATCCGATGCACGGAGCAACCATCCATCACTGCGGCTTCTTCCACTTCTCGGGGAAGCGCGTAGTAGAATCCGAGTAAAATCATAATGGTAATTGGCATATTAAAGGCAATATAAGACAGGATGACTGACAAAGGATGATCTGTGAGATGAAGCTTCAGGAACAAGCTGAACAGCGGAATCAATGTGGAGTGTACAGGGATCATCAGACCCACCATGAATAGTCCCAGCACCAGCGAACGACCCTTCCAGCGCATACGTGTAATGGCGAAGGTCACCAGACTGGCAAACAGCACGGTAACCACCACCGAGACCACCGTAATCCATACACTGTTGAAGAAGTACAAGCTGATATTTCCCTCTGTCCATACCTTGACATAGTTTTCCCAACGCGGAGTAGCAGGAAGGGAAAAAGGCGCCATGTCGAATACTTCCTGATTATTTTTAAGCGAGAACAACAGCAGCCATACCAAGGGTAAAATTTGCAGCAAAGCTACCAGGGACAAGAGGAAATACAGCAGAACATATCCGAATCTCCTTAACCATGCCGAACCTCGACTTGTCCCCGGGTAAGTTGGCAATCTAACAGCCGTATCCGTCTTCACCGGGATGGACCTCCTTTCATTTCACTAGGGCGTGTCTGGAAACTCCGAAGGTGGCAGATTTTGCCGATTTTTCGTTCCAAGCAAGGAAATTTTCCGCAGGCGTGCCGGGGCACGTCAAGGGAAAGTGACGCAGCAGGGGGCGAAAAGGCGGTAAAAGATGCACTTCAGCGAGTTTTCAGACACGAACTAGCGTCAGGAATACTGGATCGTATCTTTGGATGCTGTCGCTTTTCGAAGCAGCCAGGTAACCAGCAGACAGATCAAGAGCAGGAAGAAACCTACAGCACTGCCGTAACCAAAGTCGAAGCTACGGAACGCCTGACGATACATATAGGAGGCCATCACTTCGCTGGAGCCATTCGGTCCGCCATCGGTCATGACGTAGATGAGGTCAAAATACTTGAGCGAGCCCACCACAGCCAGTACAACGGTCACCTTGATGACTTCAGTAATTAGCGGCAGCTTGATTCGAAAAGCGATCTGCCAAGGGCTTGCCCCATCAATCCGGGCTGCTTCCACCAGAGATTCCGGAATATTTTTGAGGGCCGCATAATAGATCAAAATATAGAAGCCTGCATACTGCCATAGAATCGGTACGAACAGTGCATACAGCACCAGGGATGGCTCCGCCAGCCAGGCTGGCGGATTGCTGAAGCCGATCGCTTCCAGAAAGGTGTTCAGTACACCATTGCTGGGATGATAGATCTTCAGCCATAACTGGGCGATCGCGACCGAAGACAGCAGCATCGGGATCAAATATATTTTGCGGAACAGATTGGCACCCTTGATCTTGCCTGACAGCACCAAAGCAATCATCAGATAACCGATCAGACTCAGCGCAGAGAACAAAGCAAGCAAAAAAGTATGGTTCGCACTCTGCCAGAATGTTCCGTCTTGAAGCAGTCTGGCGTAATTATCCAATCCAATAAAGGTCATTGCACCGATCCCGTCCCATTGCATCAACCCATAATACCCGGTGAGTACGATCGGGATGTAAACCAAGACCAGCAGCAGAAGCAGTGCAGGAAGCACGTACAACGCAGCAACGAGACGGTTGGACATGACTTTGTCCATCACATTATCCTCCCTTCAAGCGTTCAAACGTGTGTACGTCAATTGCCTTTATCAATTGCAGCCTGATGATTCTTCACAAAATCCTCTGGTGTTACCGCTTTGCCAAACAATGCCTGAATCATGTCAAGATGGGCCTGAGCGGCTGCCGGTTTCATCTGTACGTCTGCAAAGAGCGTAAGGCTGCTGGCCTGATTCAATTCGTTGAGCAGGTCAATGTAAAGCTGTGGCAGCTGTACTGCCGCCGTATCCACTTTGGTTGCCGGGATGACGCCTGCTTCAGTTACCGAACTTTCACCCCATTTTTCCACAAAGTATTGCACAAACTTCTGCGCTTCTTCCTTCACTTTGGAGTTCTGGGCCACGAACAGCCCTACGCCTGGACCACCTACCCAGCTGTTAATATCACTCTTGCCATCTTCCATCGTTGGGAATTTGAAAAATCCGATCTTGTCCTTGAATTCCTGCGGGATATCCGGGTTAGTCGTGAAGTTTGGCAGTTCCCAGGTGCCCATCAGGTACATGGCAGCTTTTTCGTTCATGAATTCGGATTTGCCCTCATCGTTGGACAACCCGTTGAAGCCTTTGTTGAAGGCATTCATATCCACCAGCTTTTGCACCTCGGCAGCAGCTTGAGTCAGCGCAGGATCGTCAAACTTGCCGGAGCCATTGATGGCCTTTTCCAGTGCATCTCCACCTAACCGATTCGCCAGATACATATACCAGAGTGAGCCAGTCCAGCGGTCTTTATTACCGAGTGCGATCGGCACCTCACCGTTCTCTGTCAGTGTCTTCAGCACACTCAGGAATTCATCGTACGTTGCTGGCGGCTGCAAGTTATATTTTGCAAAAATGGCTTTGTTATAATAAATGGGGGAGATATTCAACTCGATTGGTAACGCATATGTTTTGCCGTCTATGGCATAAGCTTCTGTTGTTCCGGCTATGAATTTCTCGCCCAGCGAGTCGCTCAGAAGATCATCGACCGGTGCGAACAGGTTCCCCTTCACATAAGGCTCCAGAAATCCAGCAGCCCAAGTTACACCCACATCGGGAAGTTCATTGGATGCCGACAGGATTTTCAATTTGTTCTTATATTGTTCATTCTCCAGCACTTCCTGCTTAATGGTTACATTCGGATGATCCGTTTGATACTGCTTGATGATATCGTTGACTAGTTTGTTTTGCTGTGCGGAGCTGCCTGCTGGCCAGAGGTGCATAAACTTGAGGGTTACTTTCCCATCTGTGCCGTTACTGCCTGTTTCACCCTCTTCATCCGAACTTGAACTGTTACATCCGGATAAAATTACGGCGAGAACCAGCGTCCATGACAGAAGAATGGCCATCGTCTTTTTGCTCATTATTCCAACCCCCTTGGTTTTTTCGGTTAATGTAACCGCTTTAACCAAATTGTAGCACGGGCCTATTGCCTCTATAAGACCAGAACAATTTGGAAAAACTCCACTTTTTTGAGGTTATTTGTTATCTCGTTCAGATAGGGAATGCCGATATTTGCTTGGACTTAGCCCCTCAAGGCTTTTAAATACCGTGATAAAATACTTATCCGTCTGATAACCCACCTGTTCCGCAATCTCTGAGATTGGCATCGTTGTCTGCACAAGCAACTCCTTCGCGCGCTGAATGCGTTTGCGAGTAAGGTATTCACTAAAATTGATGCCGATCTGTTCCTTGAACAATACGCTGAAGTAACTGGAGTTGAGATGGAGTAAATCAGCGATTTCTCGCATGGTCACATGTTCACCCAGATGAGCATCCACATAGGTCAAAGCTTCACTGATCTGGCTATTGAGCCTCTGTTCCCCTCGCTCCTTAACATCCAGCAGCTTGGGGTCAACCATTTCTTGCATCGTTTGAATACGTCGCTGTTGTTCGCTGAACTTTAGGGCTTTTTCGACGGTCAGCAGCAATTGTTCCTTATCAATCGGTTTCAACATATACTCCACAACACCCAACTTAATGGCCTGCTGGGCGTATTGAAAATCGGCATGTCCCGACATAATCAGGACAACAGGCTTGTTCGAAAAATGTTGAATGGCTTCAATCAGAGACAAGCCAGAGAATTCCGGCATGCGAACATCCGTTATTAACAGATCTGCCGACTTTTTCTTGAGCCATTCCACTGCCTCGACGCCACTTTCTGCAGTCTGAATGTGATTTCGTCCTGCCGACCATCCTTCCAGTGTTTTGCGAATACCCTCTCTTGTACGCGGCTCATCATCCACGATAAGAATCGTTTTGTCATGAATCATATGCACCCTCCGTTCCCATGGGAATCTCAAAGCAAATGACAGTTCCTTGCCCAACCTTACTTGTTATGGAGAGCTTACAACGTTCGCCAAGTTGGCTGCCAAAGTAAAGCTTCAGTCGTCGATGTACGTTGATTAGACCTACACCTGTCCCCTTCTTGGACACAGCCGGTCCGCCATGTAAAGCATGAATGACAGATTGTAACTGTAATTCATCCATACCGGGACCATCATCCCGAACCTCAATGCGAACCAGATTCTTCTCGGTCGAAGCATCCACATGGACGCTTATCTTTCCCGGTCCCAGTTTACTTTCAATCCCATGAAGAATCGCATTTTCGACCAAAGGCTGTATAAGAAGTTTCGGTATTGCGACCTTACGCACCGTATCACTCAGCTGAATCTCCCATTGCATTCTCTCTCCCAACCGCATCTGCATAATTTGAAGATAACGCTCGGCGTGTTCCAGCTCGTCGGCAATCGTAACCCATTCATCCTGTTGCGAACTGGAGATGATGTAGCGAAATAATCGGGACATCGCCACAACCATACGTGCCATCTCCTCGTCTCCCTTTTCCTCAAGGGACCAATAGAATGCCTCCAGTGTGTTGAATAGAAAATGGGGATTAATCTGGGACTGCAACGCCTTCAGCTCAGCCTGGGACTGCATGACTTCCTTCTCATGAACCACACGGGTTAATTCGTTCTGCCTGTAGACCATCTGATTATAAACCTCGTTGAGTTCATTGATCTCCATCGTAGAGCTGACCATCAGATTGGGCTTCATCGCTCCCGGCTGTGCACTGCGCATGGCCCGCATCAGACGTATGAGCGGACGTGTGATCATTGTGGACAGAAAGAAAGACATGATAAGGAACAGAACAACACCAATCATTCCCGAGACGAGCAGCGCCGTTCTCAGGATGGATACACCTTCCGTTGTCTCCCGCATCGGGGTCAGGACAGCAAGTGTCCATCCCGTTAACTCCGATTTTTGCCGGACGACGATATAGGATTCCTCCCCGTTCTGCACGACTGATCCGCTGTCCAATAAGGCTTTGGGATCGAGATTAATCTCCAGATCGGAAGTCACCACTTCGCCTGCCCCATCCAAGAGCATGATAGAGTCCTGCGAACCATCTGTCCCATTCGAATCATTGAGTTGAAAAAAACTGCGTTGCATCCGCACCACCACATAACCTCCATGTTCGAAAGAATGATCCAGCAGGTTAATCCGCCGAATAGCCAGGAGCACACCCGGATCTTCTGGGTCAGCGCCTGCCCATACCAGTCTGCCTTTTCCTTCATCGGCCAGGCTGATCCAGTTGCGCTCCACTCTGAGATCGAGGGATCGGTCATCCATCGGAAAGATGCGGTTATAACCCGTGGTGTATATCTCCATACTCTGCGCGCCATTAATGAAAGACTGATAACTTCCTGCAATCTGCAAGAGAGCTTGGCGCTGGTTAAAGGTAGCCGGGTTGCCCTGCTTCTCATCGCTGAGCAGACGTTGCACATATGCATCATCCGCCACCTGGGCAGTCAGCGAATTCACTTGTGCAATGATTGCATCCAATCTGCCACTGGCCTGGACGGCGGTTTGGTGAATATGTTTCTCCGCATTGCTTTTCAGCAGGGCAGCTACCCGATCATAGGCCGATATGCCTGCGAGCAATAGAACAACAAGCATCACCATAACAAAACCAATGAAAATCTGATTGCGAAGTGAGTTAAAATGTCCTTTTTTCCCATGCAACTTCCCCATTCTCCTCTCTTTTTGGCATGTAAAAGAACCCACCATCTTACGCCTGTGTTCTCTTGAAGACTGGGTACAAACGATGCCGGATTTATCTACGTATTCAGTTCCCCTATATAAAATGAACGAAAGAATATTTACACTAGCCACTACGATGATAGAATAACCTTCCAATCACTGTTATCCCCAGATTTTTTGATTCCCTTTTTAAAGGGGAAAATCCGGTGATAAAGGCGAAGCATATGCTTCCGATGCAGCTTTCTTTCAGAAAGCTATTAGCTCCGCTTTTTCAGGTTATTTCTGCCCTCTCCGTTCTCGTGTAAATGTTTAGTTCATTTATATAGTTAAAGCGCTTGCATAATTGAACCTTAATCTTTTTCTCTTCTAGTCTTTGTTTACCGATTAAACTAACGACTAAAAAATAGCATAGTTTTACAGGTTAATCAATCCTCCGAAGCGTTCCCAAACGTTAAATAACAAGGATCAAAAAAAGAGAGGGAACTTTTAAAGTCCGCCTCTCTTTGTTCATATCTCTTCACACATATTCTTTTCTTTGGCCAATCTTCAGTTATTTCACAGACCCTTGGGTAACCCCGTTGATGATCCACTTCTGCGCAAACAGGTAGATGATAATCATCGGCAGCAACGCGAGCAGGTAGGATGCAAACGCAAGGTTAAACTCGGTATTGAACTGTCCTTGGAATACATACTGTACCAGCGGCAGCGTGTATTGTCCCGGATCACTGATAATAATGAGTGGCAGCAAGAAGTCGTTGTACGTGGACAGGCAAGTCAGAATACCAACCGTGGCACTGATGGGCGCCATGAGCGGGAAAATGATTCTCCAGAACGTGCCCCACGTCGTCGCTCCATCTACAAAAGCCGCCTCCTCCAGCGCTACCGGAATGGACCGGATGTATCCCACGTACACAAATACGTTAAATGCCAGGCCATATACCGTGTGCAGCAGGATCAGACCTACCAGATTTGTCATTTCCAGCGATGCGGTCAGCTTAACAATCGGCAGCATGATGATTGGGAATGGAATGAACATCGCGCTGACGAAGTAATAATAGAGCCCTTTGAAAAACTTGCGTTTCTCCATATTCCGCGCAATCGCATAGGCTACCATCGAGTTACTAAGCAACGTCAAAAGCACGGTGGATGCGGTAACGATCGCACTGTTACGGAACGACTGGAAGAAGTTTGTCATGTCGATGGCCCTCGCGAAATTCTCCCAGTGAAGTGTCGTCGGAATGGCAAAGACCGATTGGGCCATCTGTTCCGGATTTTTCAAAGCTATTGTAACGGTCATATACAATGGGAACAGGATAAACAGGGTACCCAGCACCACGAGCAGCATAACGAGCCAATTGATTCGTGTACGGCTTCTCATTACAGATCCATCTCCCTTCTTTGCAGGAACCGGATTTGCAGAATTGAAATCACCGCAATTACGATGAAGTAAATAACCGAGTTCGCAGATTGATACGCATATTCGCCGCCTTCAAATCCACCGGTGTAGATCAGATGGGAGATGGACTGTGTCGCCCGCCCGGGACCACCGTTGGTCAAGGCTACGATTTGGTCGAAGACCATAAGTGAGTTTTTCATGGCCAGCACCATATTAATGGTGAAAAACGGGGCAATAAGCGGGAAAGTAATGCTCCAGAATTCACGCCATTTGCCTGCACCGTCGAGGTTGGATGCCTCGTACAGTGTCGTTGGTATCGTTTGCAGACCAGCCAAATACAGAATCGTATTCAGGGCCACCGATTGCCATACTGCAACAATGACGATACCGATCCAAGCCAGACTCTCGCTACCGAGAATGTTGGTGGATAGCGCATTGATGCCCAGATTTTGTCCCCAGATCGGGAATACGTTGGAGAACAGATAGTTAAATATGTAACCTACGATCAGTACACTCAGAATATTGGGCAGGAAGTAGATGCCGCGGAAAAAGTTACGGAACTTGATCTTGGCATTCAGCCCAAGTGCAATGAGCAGGCTCAGAATATTGGTCAGGATCGTCACAACGATCGCGAACTTGAACGTAAACCAGTAGGCGTTGCCTACATTGTCGTCCTGGAACAAGTTGAAATAGTTTTTGAAGCCAACAAAATCATACTCTTTCCCGAATCCGTTATAATTCGTAAATGAATAATAGATGCCCTGGAGGGCCGGCAGGGTCATAAATACAAAAAACAATACAACCGCCGGAACCGTCATCCAGTAATAAGGTGCGATACGCTTGTTCATACTCCATCCTCCTTCAGACAAGGCTTAGCGCCGATTGGCAACCTTGTCCCATTCTTTGTCGAGTGTATCTAGGTAGTTGTCGATGTTTTGGTTCTGCAAAAAGGACTGTACGATGGAATTCAGCTGCACGGCAGCCGGAATATAGTGATCGGGAAAGTCAATAACCTTGCCCTGCTCGATATATGGCATCAATTCCTGTACCGCCGGATCATCCTGCTTCACATCTTCGACCGCAGAGAACAGCGTCTGTTCGTCAATGTATCTTCCGATATTTTCAGGATCTAACAGAAACGCAATAAACGTCTCTGCCTGCTCGCGATTAGGTGTGTCCGCCGCAATGGTAAACAGGGAGTCGATTCCGTTCACCAGCTTGATCTCACTTGCATCGTTGCCCGTAGGGAATGGGAAGAAACCAATGTCGACATTTGGGTTCGCTTTGCGAATCTCCGAGATGGCCCAGGTTCCCTGGATGTACATGAAGGCTTCACCGTTAGCAAAAGCACGGTTACCGTCCGAATAGGCTTTACCAAAGTTATCGCCGTGACCATACTTCATGAGTTCCAGTTGCTTCTCAGCTACCTCGCGGTACTTCTCCTTAAACGTCACTTTGTTATCGCGTCGCTCTTGGTAGAAATCAATACCAACCAGATTGGATGCTAGTGCATTGAACGGCAGGCTCGTCTGCCAGTCATCCTTGTATGTGAAGTAAAATGGAATCTCACCTGCATCCTTAATCTTTTGGGCGGTTGCAATGAGTTCATCCCACGTCTTGGGCACGTCCAATCCCATGTCCTTAAACAACGTTTTGTTGTACATAATGCCGTTTGCATTAGTCGCGTAAGGAATACCTGTCACTTCGTCCATGCCTGTGAGATCCTTCAGCATCTGTATGTAGTTCGGATCAATCGTCTGGAGTAATGAGCTGTCCGTCAGATCAGTGAAAATATCACTCTGAGCCAGGATCGAATACGTATCCGTTGCCCCCATGGCCATGATATCCGGGATATCGTTTTTGACAACACGCGTCTTCAATACCGTCTCCGCATCGGGTGGATTCACCTGTGTCACCTGAATATCGTCATGCTCCGCATTAAACGTTTTGATCAATTCATCAAAGGTTGTTTTGGCTTCAGGCTTGTTCTGGAAAAATTCAATCTGCACTTTGCCATTCGCGCTATCTCCACTGGTACAGGAAGATAAAAGTACAGCCATCATTCCACACAGCAACATTGTCCCGAGAGCCTTGGTAAGCGTTGTTCTCATGTTGTACCTCCCTCAGCTTTATACGTAAGAATTTACCCATTCAGATGGTGAAATAACCATTTGGTTAATCCTTCCAAACTAATTTCGATCTAAATGGATGATATAGGTCTTTATTATTTCTAAAACGGTTTCGATAAAAATGAATCAAGGCAGTTCTTCCCATGACCTGAATGGGGCATAACAAAAAGGACACTGGATGATATCCAATGTCCCTCATTTTTTCAGCTTACGTGTATAACCACCGAAAGCCTTTATTGCATGTTACGAACGCTCAACCTTCGGCAAAGCATTACGTAAACGCTTGGCCCGATAACTCTGAAATGCTCGAATCAACATGCCGATGATGATCATGACCACACCGATGTTAATTGCGACATCAGCGAGATTCAAAATCCCGCGTCCTGACGGAAACACGAGGAAATCCGTTACCCGGGCATAGATAAATCGATCGATCGCATTTCCTAAAGCCCCACCGACCATAAAACCCGCGCCAGCTTGCATCCAGAAACCGCGAATCTCACCTTTACTCCGGTAATACAGCATGCCCGCTATGAACAGAACAGCAATTACACCGAACAGACGCGCATTTCCCTGAAACATGCTGCCCGCCATTCCACTGTTCTCGTAATGCTGTAACTGCATGCCGGAGTTACCCAGTCTCATGACGTCGCCAACTTCCATATACATCCTCACTGCAATCTTGGTTCCCTGATCAACCAAAGTTACCAGCAGTGCTACAAAATAAAACAGCATCGTGCCTCTCCTCCTGCCTACGTAGCAATAACTTATTTTAACTTTAAGAGTTATGTATATTAGGTTCCCTTCACTTTAACACAGCCGATGTATGGTCTCCAAATGAACGGCCTTTAACCACGCAAGTAATGTCCACTAACATCGTTCAGACTGCATCGAGAAGGGACTACACCAATCCATGTCGAATGTAGACATCAATCATATATGTAAAGGGGCTGCCTGCAATTTGAACCTAACCATGACAGAGAAATTAAAGGAAATGCAACAGGAAGAAAAGGACTTGGTATTCAGCACATTTGATTCTGAAATGGCGCTTGGACTTGGCCTGCATCTGGTCGAGGAAGCGAAGCGTCGTTCCCAAGCCGTGACCATCGACATTACCCTGAAGGGACATCGTCTCTTTTTGCATGCGATGGAAGGCACTCATCCCGACAACGAAGACTGGATTCGACGTAAAAACAACGTGGTGAATCATTTCTCCTCCAGCTCTTGGCATACTGCCCTGCGGTTAAGAAGCGAAAACCAGACACTTGAGCAAGACTTCAATCTGCCTTCATCGGACTATGTTCTGGCTGGTGGCGCTTTCCCACTGATTCTGAAAAATGAGGGACAGGTCGGCACCATTACGGTATCGGGTTTGCCTGATGAGGAAGACCATGATCTGGTCACGACAGGCATTCGCTCGTTTTTGTTGCAGCAAAACTAGATTAAATGGAGCAAAAAAAGCCCACCTGATCAATATAGATCAAGTGGGCTTTACTAGCTAAAGCAGTGCTCAGGACGGATTTTTGCTTTTCATAATATGGTACACATTGCTCAAGCTGCCGGAGAGAATGCCTGTAATCGGGAATATGGCCCAATTGATATCCCACCGTTGATATACAAAGCCTGTGAACAAGAAGATGGCTGTCGCCAGCGGCCATACAATCGCTTCCACGGCTCTCACAATTTTCACTTCTTGCTTCTTCTCTACCGTCAACTGGTGCTTCTCCAGCAAGTTCGTGTAAGCCCCCTGAATATTACCGTAATATACAAACAGGAATGCTCCTACCCCAGCCATAACCATAAAGGCAGATACACCATAAGAGGCGTAGTTATTATTGATAGAGGACGCTGCGAAAATAAACACAGGAGACAGAATGCACAGGCAAACACCCGTAATGATGGCTATACGATAAGTCAGAGCGAAGCTCTCCCGACTATGCTGAATACTCATTTTAAGTGTATAAGGAAGCTGGATGCCCTTCTCCATATGACTGAAGCGTTCAAGCTTCATGCCACTGTGAATGAACATGCCTACCGCAATCGCAATCAGCACGAACATGCCGATCAGGCCCAGTACAGCCCCCGTTTCCACCGAACGGTTTGCAGCTGAAGTCGCATAGTTCTCAAATAAAGTATCCATGAAAATCAGAAACGCCACACCCGACGCGCACAATAAAACACCCAGCCCGATCCAAAATCCGGCATTTCTTTTTGCATTGGTATATGCGTAGGCTTCTTCTTCCGTCAGCACAGGTACTGCCTCTTCCGCACTGACTGGTTGAATACCGAGTTCTGCAGTTAGCTCCTCGATATTACCGAATTCTGAGATCACAATACCGATGGCTTCATTCTCCGACTTGCCTTCCCGCTTCAACTCTAGGTACTTATCTTCCATCCCCGAAAGGAGCTCCTGCTTCAGATGCTCCACCTCGGGTGTCTTCGGTAGACCCGCAAACATGTTCTCCAGATACACCATAATTGTCTCCATGTTCCGTCACAACTCCCTGATAAATAGATTAACAACCTCTTGCGTAACCTTCCATTCCTCACACTTTTCTCTGTAATAGTCGAGGCCGGGCGGCGTAATCCGGTAATAGGTACGACGCTTTCCCAAACTATTCTCATCCAGGTAAAACGATTCAATATAACCGTTCTTCTCCAATCGGGTGAAGGCCGAGTATAATGTCGTCTCCTTCATGACGTACTTTTCCTCTGTCAGCTGCCTGATGTTCTTGGAAATCTCGTAGCCGTACGACTCCCCTTCGAGCAGCATGTAGAGGATCAGCGTATCATTGTAGCCACGTATAACGTCACTGCTGATCACAAAAGATACTCCTCCTCATTACTTCATCTGTCGTAGTAGTTGAAGTATAGCACATTTTACTACGACAGGTGAAGTAGTTATGCCAAAAATGGACAATAAAAAATCCGTACCTGGGATAGGCACAGATTTTCTTCTTTTTCCTGTAGTTACATTCCTGCGTTTACTGGATCGCTGAGAGAACGTCCAGCAGCATGGATTTGAATTTGGGCCGATCAATGGCTTCACAGACGCGTACATTGGGCTCTTTGCCAAAACGTCCGTTGATATCAACCACACTGTATCCACGTGTCAGCTCTCCTGCCGCTTCCACATCCACATAATATTGACCCGACTTGGTCATGATGGATTCATCTGCCGCAACAGCCATCAGCAACGTATCGGGATGAGTGGTGCCATTCAGCTTATGTACCGACTTGTTGAACTGCATAACCACTTTGTTGATAGCGGTGAAGAAATCGGCACCGGATGTACCCAGAGCCGCAATCTCTGCATGATCGTCATCGTCCATCACTGAATATTGCGTGCACATCTCCCAGCCAACCATCGTAATCGGAATGCCTGCATGCAGTACAATTTTCGCTGCTTCCGGGTCCACGTAGAAGTTATACTCCGCTGCCGGTGTGATATTGCCCAGTGCATTATTCGTTCCGCCCATGATGTACAGGTGAGCAATCTCCGGAATAATCGTGGGGTCTTTCTGAATTGCCATCGCAATATTAGTCAGCGGGGCAATCGCCAGAAGTTCAATTTCACCTGGATATGCATGCACCTTCTCAATGATAAAATCAACCGCGTGCCCGCTCTCGGGACGTTGATCTGCCTTCGGGAAATGCGCGCCGCCCATGCCGTCATCGCCATGCACATCTTCCACTGTGCGGTGCTGAGCTTTACCGTAGGCCATTAACGGACGCTCGCAACCTTTATACACAGGCACCTTGCCGCCATGTCCAGCAACCTGTACCGTGTACAGGGCATTTTCAACCTCCTGGTCGAATTGTACGTTACCGCCCGTAATGGTAATGCCCTCCACCTGAAAGTTATGCAATGCCGTCAGGATCGCAATCGTATCGTCTCCTGCTGTATCTGTATCGATGATGACTCTTCTCATGATGCCGCGCTCCTTCTTCCCATTGATAGTAAACTCTATAAAACACTATGTCTTATTTTACATCAAAAACGTACCGATGACGATGGAAACGCCGATGATAATCGAACGCAGCAGCTGTGCTACTGCCATATTGCCTCGTGCGATTTCTTCGCATACTCGCATTTTAGGCGTAAGGAAATCAAATATAATATAGACCAGGCACAACACAATAATTCCAAGTGCCGACCACAGCAGCATATCCAGCCACGAATGCGTCGAGAAAGACACCATGCCTACGATAATACACAGTCCCAGCAATTTGCTGCCCATATACATGCCTGCCGCCTCGTTACCTTTGGCGATTTCCTCACTATCGTTATACCGGGTCAATTTGCTAAAAGCGAAATATCCACACACCAATACCACCAGCAGAATGCCTACACCCACCGCAACATTCAGCAAGTTCAATCCCAAGTTCTCCATTCCTTCTCCTCCTCATCATTCATCCGTTCACGAACTGTAGCCGCGCAATAATAGGCCATATCTCCAGTTACTTTCTCCCCGATCCGTGGTAGCAACCCAGCCAAACGCCCACCGATAACAAACACCCCTGTAAGCAGATAGCCGCTGTACGCTCCAGCTTCCGTCTCGATCACAACCTGTTCCATCGGAACCAGCTGCTGATAGATTTTGGGCTGATTTTCGTAATAAGCTGTGATCTCTTCATCCTCGTCTGTTGCCCCAGATGCAAGATTGGATTCCAGCGCCTCGTTAAGAGGATGCTCCATCTCCTGCTTTCCAAAGGCATTGTCCGTTCCTCCATCCAGCAAAAGAGTTCCTCTGCCTTCGCGTCCCCAGTAGCTTTTGGCTACATATGATATGGCATTCAGCTCGAAAGGCTCTGCCGAAAAATAGGTGGGCAGCAGATATCGGGAAATCACGTCCATTTCCACTTCATCAAAGAGGGTAAACCCGCAATATTCCGGGGTTTGCTCGTTCCGCTCGTAGAGCGACCAGATTGCCGCCATGAAGCCTTTACTCTGCATCAGTACATGCTGAACCGGATTCATCAGGCCCAGTCGTCCCTCACGTACAAGTTCAAGCAGCGCAGCTCCAATCTCCACCCCTGTCGTCTCATCCCGATCATCGATCAGATACTCCAGTGGATAAAGGCGATACAGTAGGTTAATCTCCCGACCCTTATGGTAAAGCGCCTCCCCCGGAACAATCTCCAGTTCATCCAGTGGAGCATAGAAGACTTCGTATCCCGCTTCCTGACAGCGTTTCATCAGGTATTCCGTATTTGTACGATCTTCGACATGTTCGCCAAAAGAAGTGAATGTCACCGGACCCTGCAATCCTTGGTTTGCGTAGAATTCGAGCCATATCCTGAAACACTCCCGAATACGTGTATCCATCTCGGCAGATGGTGCAGTGAGAGCAGCATCCTCAGCAAGACCGACCAGGATATTTTCCAATGCAGCAGCCTCCGGTATACCCGTAGGAGTGTCCGTATTATTTTCAATACACTTCGGCCCAGCTTCTCCAATAATCCAGTCCTGACGGGTAATGCCTCCAGTCACCATCTCCATACGTGCTGCCGGAATAAGCCCCGGATGGATACCCAGCTGATGCTCCAAAAAAGAATCCGGCATGTATTGCTGGATAAATCGCATCACTTTACAGTAAATGCTGTCTACCGCCTCGGCTGCAATACGCAGCTCCTGTACCTCCGAGGGAGAATAAACCGTTAATGCAGGCACACAATATTGCTTCCCGTACATTCGATGGTATGGAATCTGTTGTTCCGTTTCGCCCTGAAATACCTCTTCGTGACTTAACGGCAGTTGAACCACTTGCCTCATCCGGTTATCCTCCCGAGCTGCGGAAGAAGCTACCGAAGCCGCTTGATTTGGACTTGGATTTGCTATAGGAGCTGTTACTGTCCTTATTGCTTCGATACGACGACCCACCGTAGTAATAGTGCCCACTGCTGGAATCATATTCACATCCGGTATCATACTCCGGGTCACATTCATCATTGTTGCTGCCACAACCGGATAACACGGCAGGAACCGCCAGCATCAGGGAGAAAGCAACCAGCTTCGCTTTTGATCCGGGTTTGGATGCTTGCCCCCGCTCTTGGTCACTCATTACAGATCCACCTCTTTCATATAAAACAACACTTTCTTGCGATCCGCATCCAGCACGGAATACAGGAACTCATACGTCTTGCCACCGCGGACCATGTAATGGTCCAGCAGTTGCTCGGCAAGCTCCATTGTATAGGTGGAGGATACTGTGAGTTCCAACTCCTGAAATGAACTTCCATTCCAGAGCATATACTCTACGCTGTACATGGAAGACATTTTGCACATCGCCAGCGCAGCATCCGCAATAGCTGCACCGTACTCATCCGGCATCTGTTGCTCATACGCCGTTACATATACTGCATGTTCCCGCCCATCCTGGCATTCATTGGACAGATGCGCCCAGAGTTTGTTTTTCACCAAGGTGGCATCCACCAGTTTGCGCATGAACAGTTCATCTCGTGTGACTGAAGTCTGTTCCAGCACTCCCGTTTCCGCCTGTCGATCATCCGACCAACTCCGATACGTCAATGAATAATAGATACCGATAACCTCCCTTTTTGCGAGCTCTTAGGTGAGCCGTTTCAATTCATACAAACGTATTTAACGCATCAGAAGGAAAAAAGTTACACAAGTGAATCAATTTCATATTACCTTTAGCTGCTTCAAATCAAGGATAGACATAGATCAAAATGGTTTAATTTGTCTATGTCTAGTTGCAAAACTCCATTTTTAATGAGTTATGAAATTGATTCTATTCACCATGACATGTAATAAAGAACATGTTGGCTACCTTCGTTCTCCGATTAACGAAGCAGGAAATAACATACTGTTTTCTACTTTTGTTTTGGTACGCAATCCAGTTCAAAAAGGCCGGAGAAAACTCTCCGACCGCACTTGTTTAATCTTATGCTCATACTATTCTGACTTATAACTCAGCCCACTGGGCCAATACATCATTGTATTCAGTGGACAATTGCTCCCGGTCATTCCAGATTTGTTCCAGTTCAAGCGGATTATTCTGTACCGTTTCCAACTGTTGATCCAAAGCCTGAATCTCTGCCTCAAGACGAGCCAGGGTCTTCTCCAGCTTCTCCGCAGACAGTATATTGCCGTTGCTACTTCTATGATTCGATGCAGTTGCTGCCGAAGGAGTCAATGCCTTGCTTGATCCTGTGGAAACTTCATGACCACGACTTCCATCGGTAGCCGCAACAGCGGAACCGTTCATTGTCGATGTTGCTTCTGGTTTCTTCCCTGATCTGGCAGTCCCGCCGGGCGCAGACGTTAAACCTGACTTCAACTCTGACTTGGCATTCCCACGAGAGGAAACTCCCACTCCTGCTGTAGCCTGAGTTGTCGCCGCCGCACGAGCTTGCATATCAAGCTTCTTCTCACGATACGCCTCATAGTCTCCCAGATAAGAGGTCATCTGTCCGTCCTCCAGTTCCCAGACACGGGAGGCGAGGCGATTGACGAAGTACCGATCATGCGAGATGGCAAGTACGGTTCCTTCAAAATCAACCAAGGATTCTTCCAGCGCTTCTCTGGATGCGATATCCAGATGGTTGGTCGGCTCATCGAGCAGCAGTACATTGGGTTTGCGTTGCACCAGCAGAGCCAGCCGCAGGCGCGTCCATTCCCCGCCAGATAATTGCCCGACAGAGCGGAATACATCCGCTCCATAGAACAGATATCGGGCCAGAATCCCGCGAGCCTCGCCTTCCTCCACACCCGCTTCCAGACGGAAGTATTCAAGTACGTTCAGTTTTGGATTCGTGGGTTCCTCCTGTTGAGCCAGATACCCCACATCCACACGTGCCCCCCACTCCAGCTTGCCCGCATTGGGTTGCTCGTCACCAAGCAACAGCTTGAACAGGGTCGTCTTGCCAGAACCATTCCGGCCAATGAGTGCAATTTTATCCCCATACTCCAGCAGACCCGAGATTCCGCGCAGGATTTCACGCTCGCCATAACTCTTCTCGACCTGTTCCAATACTGCTACCCGTTTACCCGTTCGATCCGTAGGGCGCACATCGAATTCGGCATTGCGGCGCTCCAGTACAGGACGCTTCACCTGTTCCATCCGCTCGATGGCTTTACGCATAGAAGCCGCCCGTCTGAAGAACTTTTCATTCCCACCAACTCGGCCCCACTCCTCTAACTGGCGGATCGTTTCTTTCATTTTCTTGATAACCTTCTGCTGCTCCTTGAACTCTTCGAATTGCTGCAACAGCCGTTGTTCCTTCACTTTCATATATTCCGTATAACCGCCAGCAGACGTTTCCGCTTCTCCATCCTCCAGCTCCAGTGTTCGATTCACGACCCGATCCAGAAAATAACGATCATGCGAGATCAGGACAATGGTGCCGGGATATTCTCGTAAAAATCCTTCCAGCCACTCGACCCGCTCCAGATCGAGATGGTTCGTCGGCTCATCCAGCAATAACAGATCGGGCCTTACGATTAGCTGTGAAGCCAACACTACCCGAGTCTGCTCCCCACCGGACAGGGAACCGAAGCGCCAACCATAGTGTGCCTTGGCGATATCCAAACCGTCCGCCACCTGATCGATCCGGGCATCCATTTCGTATCCACCCTCACGCTCGAACTGGTCTTGCAGTGCCGCGTAGCGTTTCAGCAGGCGCTCCAATTGATTAGGGTCTGCTGCACATGCCGGATCGGACATCTGTTGCTCCATTTCCTTCATTTGCGTGCGACATATCATAAGCTCCTTGAGTCCAAGACTCAGTACATCCAGTACGGTATGGTCATCCAATCCTTCTGGAACCTGAGCCACATATCCCATTCGTGTATCTTTCTTGATCATCAATTGCCCTTCATCCGGCTTGTTCAGTCTTGCCATCAGGCGCATAAGTGTGGTCTTGCCGCTTCCGTTGCGGCCAATCAGGGCGACCTTGTCACCTTCCATAATTTCAAACGTAATGCCGTCCAGCACCAGATGTGCTCCGTGGTATTGAGTCAGTTGTTGCGCGCTAATCATTATCATAATAAGGTTCCTCCTATGGTATGGAAGATCCTGACCGCAACACAAAAAGAGCCGCAGGAGGTTAGCTCCGCGGCCCTTCAGAATTCAAGCAATATCGCTTATCGTCCGAATGAGGTCAAGGCAGGCATCTTCTCGCAAATGTTAACTTCCGTATATTCAAAATTGGACAGACTTCTCCCGTTGATCAGAAAAGTATGAACAATGCCAGCCATAGCAATCGGTAGCTGGCTAATACGGTTGTTAAGCATCTCGTGATTCACCTGTCTTCACCTCCCTTGTCATAATTAATGTCAATATATCACAGAAGGCTGTGTCCCTGCAACCAGCCCATCGCCCAATTCAAATCTTACTGTATAGTGGTTTCATTTTTACGCTTAATTCCTGCCCTGTCGCCGAAGCATTACATCCCTGATCGCCACCGTAATGAGTGTTAACATTCCCGAGGTACCCAGTGATGCGCCGAGCAGGGCATATCCGATGCCATTCCACCCGCCAATATCGATGCTGATCATGATTACAACGGCACCGCCAAGCAAGGCCACACATGGCAATATATATTGTACCCACGTCATTCGTCGTCCTTGCAACCGGTAGATAAGCCATTCAATCAGCAGCTGCACCGCCCACATTCCCAATGTCCACAAGATCAGTACTTCCATAAGGTTCCCCTCCTGTCGCTGGATGGATCAAGCCCTTTGTTACAGACCTTACGTTACTTCAACCAATTTGAGAAAAAGTTCCGGTACCCTTCTTTCATCTTCGTGCGCGAAAAAGCACCAAAAGCATACTCCCGGTTGTCTTCTGACACACTGCGCGGCGCAGCCGCAGCCATGTTCACCAGTTCAAACCAGTTATCCTCGTTGCCTGCAAAGGCATGCGTGGATCGAATGTGACCGTAGCAGGCATGCTCCGGCTTCACGACCATTTTGCCCATCGCCATCGCTTCCGTCAACGGCATCGCAAATGTATCAAAGGCTGAACAGTTCCAATACACCTTGGATGAGTTCATCAACGTAAATATCTCATCCTGCGTGAGCGCAAACTTCAGCTTCACGTTGGAAGGAATGTCGTACTTCTTCATGGTTTCCTTATAGCGTACACCACCAAACACCATATATACTTCCTTGTCCGGGTTCTGCCGAGCATATTCCAGAACTAGATCCGGGCGACGGTTCGCCTCATCCCGACCGATCCAGAGCACCCGATTATGCACAACCTGACTCGGATCATAGTGCCGGTTCGCCAACTCTTCGCTAAAGCCAATCGGGATGACGTTCACGTCATGTACACCGAAATTGCGGCCCAGTTCTGTTTTCAAAAACTCGGTCTGCACAATCGCTTTATCCACCATCGTATAAAATGGCTTCATCATCTCATATCCCGTCAGCGCGGGATCGGGGAAACTGTGCGGAAACAATACGCTTTTCGGTAAGAACATCTTCAAAAATGTAAACCCGGATACGGTGTAGATAACATGCTCTATATTTTGACTATGAATCTGATCCAGCACGATATCGTAGTTCACCAGGTCACCCTTCTCATGCTCATAACCCGGCAACCAGTCGTATCCGCTGACATGACGCTCCGGCGAGATGAACACAATATCCACGCCCAGTTCCAGACCAATCTGCTTCAGCCGATCCGCAAATACGCGTGGCCCCTGTGCTTCCGTGAATTGAATTTTACGCATAACAAGTCCGACTTTACGCAAGCTTCTCACCCCTCATTTCTATTCCTCACGCATGTGCTTCATGCATTGTTCCAGCGTCGCTGCTGTCTCATACCACTGGTTACTTAACTGTTCCTTCGGCCACACACATTCCTCACTCCTCAGATCACCGTCAATCAAACGCAGCATCCAGAGCGAGAATACAATAGCATAGGCGTCGTACCATTCTCCAAAAGGAACCCGTTCAATCTGTACGCCCAAGCTCCCCAGTTTGTCCAAATAAACATCCATAACCCGCTCTCGCAGGTCCGGCGTAACCGTTCTGGGAAATAGCGGATGCGAGAGATCCACCAGATGAACTACATCCCACAGCGGCGTATTCAGATGGGCATGCTCCCAGTCCAAGACGACCAGTCTGCCGTCCACATCCGCCAGATTACCGGGATGCAAATCTCCGTGACACAGAACAGTTGGAAGTTCTTCCTCTGCCGTGAGGATCAACCTCGTGATCTTATTCCAATCGGGTTCGGACAGCTGCATATCCAGCCTGGATAACAGTTCATCCGTAGATTGTCTGTGCATTTGTAACTCATCCAGCATTGTGTGAATAGACGGTTTCTGGCCCACGCGAGGCAGTTCACCCCAATCCGTGACAGACAACGCATGCCACGTTGCCATATGTACAGCTGCGCCGAGCATCGTCGCTTCTTGTGAATCATGCACCAGTTGCCCCAGATCCTCGTAGATCATCCAACTCTGTGCCGGTGTAATGGCAGGGTCCGACGCTGCAATGAGCTGCGGATAGATCGGTGGTAAGCCAGACATCACACGCTCGTACATCCATCGTTCCCGTCCATGCTGTGCAGGATTCGTCAGCGGTTTGAAAATATAACTTTCACCGGTAGAAACAGTGAATCGCTCCACATATCGTCCGTTCATTCCTTTATACAACGGTTCACGGCTTGTTATATAGTGATCATTCAGCATTCCTTTAGGTGTCACCCAGCTGTATGCATCCATCTCTTCGTTCACGCTACCCACCATCCGTTTCGTTCTCCCTGCTGCTCCGATTATGATTTCTATCCATCATACGTTGCCGTTCACAAGCCTGCAAGCTTTGGTCGTAAGCGCTTATTCAGCGTCTCAATTTAGAGTTTCAAAAGTGCTTGTTGCATTTTAGTTAGTAATCACTTACTATAAAATCATGAAGAACAAATCTCATGTGGATAGCAAAAAGAAAGATATCCTACAAGCGGCGATGCGCTTGTTCGCAACCAAAGGCGTTGACGGCATATCCGTCAAAGAGATCGGTGATGCCGCCGGAGTAACCGATGCGGCGATCTACAAACATTTTAAAAACAAGGATGCCGTTGCCCTGGAAGCCTTCACCCAATACTGTGTCGACTATACTGCACTAATTGACGGGTATGTTCGACAGGAAGGTCCCGTACTGGATCGCTTCAAGCAACTGGTTACCGAGGTTCTCCATCTGCATGATGAAGATCCCTACGGACTGCTGCTGATTTCACAGAATCATGAAATATTCATTGAAGCTGGAAGCAGCGAAGATTACCGTCAGCCATTGGATGCGTTAATGGATCTGATCGATCAGGGAATGATGCGGGGTGAACTGCCTCAGCAGGATTCGAGGCTCACTGCCGTGCTGATTATCGGTGCAATTACACGCATGGCGGTCTCCAGTATGCAAGGTGAACTACCGGAGCTATTGGTACCTTATACGGGGGAAACGGTTCACCGACTTGCATCAATGTTGGGGCAGGTACCCCAAGAGTAGCGAGGGAGAGTGGTAGCCATTCTGACCTCGCAGAACACCAAGTAAGGTTTTGGGGCTACACGTTATAAAAAGAGAATCGTCAACATACCATCAGGATATACCAGATGGATTATCGGGTCATACGTGACCTTTTCTTTTTGCACATGAGGTTAGTGTTCATTAACTAAAATAGTCAGGATGTGTCATCTTCCATGAAAAAAATATTAATTATTCAAGGTAATCCCGTCTCCCCCAGTTATAACGGCGCAATCGCCGAGGCGTACCACAAAGGTGCGGTGCAGGCTGGTGCTGACGTCCGCATGATCACCCTGAACGAGTTGGCGTTTAACATGAATCTGGAGGGAGGATATCGTAATAAACTTCCCCTTGAACCGGATTTGCTACAAGCTCAAGAAGCAATCAAGTGGGCCGAGCATCTCGTATGGGTGTTCCCAATATGGTGGGGAGGACCGCCTGCCCTACTGAAAGGTTTCATTGACCGAATCTTCATGCCAGGTTACGCCTTCAAGTATCAAAAAGGAAAACCTTTCCCGGATCAGCTGCTCAAAGGCCGCACCGCCCGCATGATCACCACGATGGATGGTCCGAGCTGGTACTTCAAATGGTTCCAAGGTGAACCTGCACATAAAATGATGAAAATCTCCACATTTGGACTCACCGGCATCAAACCTGTGCGGATAACAACTGTAGATCAAGTTGGTAAGAAGTCGGATGAACAAAGAAAAAATTGGCTTGATAAGATTGAGCAGCTTGGGCGGAAGATGGGGTAAGACAGAAGATAAAATTGCCTAATTCTAAACAAAAAAGGGATGTCCCCTACGTCATGTTCAAGACGGGACACCCCTTTGTTGCGTTTATTATAGTCTAACGAACCTTGCGCACATTATTTACCCAAATGAAATACGACCCGACGGATGCTCAGGCAAAATAGCTGTAACCAGCTGCTGGACTGCCGGATGATCCGACTGCATTACCGAATCCCCCGCATCACCGCTATAGACAATCCTGCCCTGATCCATCACGGCAATGCGGTCGCAGATCGTCATGGCCGCCCGAATATCATGTGTGATAAAGAGGTAAGACAACCCATACGACGTTCTGAGCTCCGCCAATAAGGATAGGATTTGCGTCTGGTGCACCATGTCCAGGCTGCTGATCGATTCGTCCAGTACGATTAACTTCGGCTTGAGCGCGATAGCTCTTGCGATGTTAACTCGCTGTAATTGCCCACCGCTGAACTGTTGCGGGAGCTTGCTCCCATCCTCAGGTGTAAGTCCAACCTGCTCAAGCAGTTGTCCGACCACACGAAGTTGTTCTTTTGCGGACAATCGCTCGTAATTATCCAGCGGCTCCCCAATGATCTGCGCAGCAGTCATGAGTGGATTCACAGCCGAATAACAGTCCTGGAAAACGACCTGCAGATCACGTCGTAATCCCTTAAGCACGGGTTTGCTGGATCGGTAGATATCCTGGCCTTGAAATAAAACCTGACCCTGGCTGGGCTTCTCCAGACCAAGAATGATTTTACCCAAGGTACTTTTACCTGCCCCACTCGTACCCAGCAGTCCCAGACAAACACCCTTTTCAATCGTAAGCGAGATATCTGCCAGCACAGGAGGACGCGCTCCTGAACGATCCAGCCAATTACGTTTGCCATAGCTATGGCTTACTTCACGTACCTGAAGCATCAGGTCATCCTCCTCTCTTGTACTTGGCAGAAGCAATCTCAGAAGAAGCCGAAATTACACATTACCATGTCCATTCCACCTCTACGACTACCCACTCAAAATACAGTTCATATCCGCTCTACACATACACTCACTGAACGATTCGACTCGTCTGTCATTCGTTTATCGTCCCAAAGACACACTGGGTCTGGCATTTAACAACATCCGGGTATACTCATGCTGCGGATGATCGAACAGTTGGTAGACATCCGCCTGCTCCACAATCCGCCCTTTCTGCATAACCGCGACTTCATCCGCCATTTGCGAGATCACGCCCAGATCGTGGGAGATGAGCAAGATGGATGTGCCATACTCCGTACGTAGCCGCTCCAATTCCTGAAGCACCTTGAACTGATTCACGACATCCAGTGCCGTCGTTGGTTCATCAGCAATGACCAGGGCTGGTCGCAAGCACATCGATATGGCGATCATCACTCGCTGCAACATACCGCCACTCAGTTGGAAGGGATATCGCTTCATCAGTTTAGCTGGTTCGGGCAGGTTCATATCTGCCAACGCAGCAATAGCCCGCTCTCGGGCCGCTACTTTGGACATTCCCGAATGCGTACGCAAAGTTTCAATGAACTGAGATCCAATCGTGTACACGGGGGTAAAAGCATTCATCGGATTCTGCATAATAAATCCGATGTCCTTGCCCCGGATGCGCCGCATCTCCTCACCTGACAACGAGCCAAGCTCCCGTCCATTCAGGCGGATGCTGCCCGACACTTCCATCCTGCGCGGATCAAGCAGATGGAGCAAGGCGTTACACGTAACGGTCTTACCGCTACCACTCTCGCCAACCAAGCCGAAGACAAGACCTTTTTTTAATTCAAAATCAATGGGCTCCAGTAACGGGACTGAACCCTCCGCTGTTCTAAGATTCACTTGCAGACCACGAACTTCGAGCACCTTCGCTGCATCATCCATCGTTACGTTCACCTCCATATGCCTTCGGTTCCTAACCACTACCTTTTTGCAATGCCATAACGCTCGGATAACGCTTCTCCCATGATGTTGAACGTAATAACTACCAGCAGAATTAATGCACCCGGGTAGATCATCAACTCCGGATGACTGCGAATGTAACCTGTTCCTTCATGGATCATGGCGCCCCATTCTGCATTCGGTGGTTGGATGCCAAGCCCCAAGAATGAAAGTGCCGATATATCCATAATCGCCCATCCCATCTCCAGCGTGCCCATCACAACAATCGGACGCTGCACGTTGGGGATGATATGTTTCCGAATAATCGTCCACGAAGAAGAGCCGCTAATCCGCGCCGCTGCGATAAAATTCCGTTCCTTCAGACTTACGACCATGTTCCGGCAGATACGTGCATAATACACCCACTGTACCATCATGAGGGCTAGAAGCACCTGCATCAGACCTGGACCAAAGATCCCTACAATACCCAGCACCAGCACCAGATTCGGAAACGCCATAATGCCTTCACACAAGCGCATCAGCAGACTGTCCACCCAGCCACCAAGGTAACCGGAGATTGAACCCACAATGACACCTATGAGCAAAGAAGACAGAAAGATCAGGGTAGCAAATCCGAGCGACACCCGTGCTCCATACATCAGCCTGGTGAGATTGTCGCGTCCCAGATGATCCGTTCCCAGCCAATGCTCAGGCGATGGACTCGCCAGCTTCTGCAACAGGTTTACCTTCACCGGATCATGAGGAGCAATCCATGGGGCTAATAACGCGATCACGAAGAAAAGCAAGATGATCACCGAGCAGATCTGGATGGCTCTCTGTCCTTTAAATACCGCACGCCATTTGTTTATCAATGTTCTGCCCGTCCTTTCGCTGAAATCCGTGGGTCCATAACGAGCTGCACCAGATCAACGAGCAGATTGCATACGATGAACAGGCATGCCGCCAGGAAGACATAACATTGAATAACGGGAATATCCCGGTTAAATATCGCATCGACAAAATAACGCCCGAACCCAGGCCAGGAAAACACTTGCTCCACAATAATGGTGCCTGTGAGCAGCTTGCCCATACTCATCCCCATCCCCGTAATGAGGGGCGATATGGCGATTTTCAGGACATGCTTGAGCATAATCACTCTTTCGCGAATCCCGCGTGTTCTCGCATACTGTACATATGTCTCCTGCAATTGTTCCAGTACACTGGAACGCAACAATCGGGTGTAGACCGCAATCAGGATCATGGATAGTGTTACCGTAGGCAGAACCAGATTCTCCCACGATCCACGCCCCTCCACAGGCAGCCAGTCCAGCTTCACTGAGAAAAAGAAGATCAGCAGGTAACCGAGCCAGAATTGCGGAATAGATGCTCCAAAATAGGAAATCGCACGGCTGACCATGTCAATCCAGCTATTCTTATACACCGCGGCCAGTATTCCCAATGGAATACTCACCAAAGCGGATAACAACATACTCCAGAAGGCTAGTTCAGCCGTAGCGGGAAGCCTTAGTTTCACTTCATCCCATACGGGTTTGTTGGTGAGATATGAGGTGCCAAAGTCGAGCTTGGCAATCTTCTGAATCGTATGCACATACTGGGTTAATAAAGGCTGATCCAGACCGAACTCATGCCGTTTTTGCGCAAGCAGCTCCGGTGTTGGATAGATATGAGCGGCTGTCAGATAAGCCTCGGCCGGATCAACCGGCGATATATGAATAAGCCCAAAGGTAACGAGTGTAGCGATAAAAACAATAGGAATGATCGCGATCATTCGTTTACCGATATAACTGATCACCAAACGTTCCTCCCTTTTATCAAGCTACATGACCTTTCCAAGGCCTTACCATTTCCGAAATTAAAGTATTTACTACTTATTGATTGCCCAACTCAATGCCTACAAACGGATTTTCATCACGGTTCGCCGGGAAAATAAAGTTGGAGATTTCCTTCTGATATACCGCCGTTTTCTTAACATACGAGATGGGGACAATCGCCGATTGTTCCTGAAGTGTTGTCAGGATGGAGCCATACAGCTCCTGACGTTTCGTCTCATCTGTTGATGATAGTGCGGCATGTACCTGCTCGTCCAGTTCCTTTTTCATCGGCAAGGCACTGAGCGTCTCAGAGATACCAAATCCTGGGCTCGCTACAACGTTAATGAAGGAATGTGGATCATACGGAGCACCATAGTTATACCAGAAATACAGGTCGAAATCATTGGCTTTCAACCGTTTGATCTGTACCGTCAGTTCCAGCCCAGTGAGGTTTACCTTAACCCCAAGCTCGCTCCATTCCGCCTGAATGGTCTCAGCCATCGCTTTCTGAATCGGGTCCGTCTTGTCAAAAATCATTTCGAATTCAAGCTGTTGGCCGTCTTTCTCACGAACGCTACCATTTGCAGGCATCTTCCAACCCGCTTCATCCAATAAAGCTTTGGATTGTTCAACGTTATATTCGATCGGTTTCAGGTCAACATTGGTGTATGGGTAGTTCTTGGATAGTGCCGTATCTGCCGGTTCTTCCAGACCCAGAGTGATGCCTTCCACCATCGCTTTTTTGTTAAATCCTTGCTGGAGCGCCATCCGTACTCTGAGATCAGACAGCTTCGGATTGGAGGAATTCAGCAGCAGATCTCGCGTACCTACCGGATCAGACAGCTGACTCACATATTTATCGTTGTCACGAAGCTGTTGGAACGCATCCAGACTGATCATACCTTCACCATAGATCAGGTCGAGATCACCTTTTTCAAAAGCAAGCACGCGGGTTTCTGCATCAGGGATGATCTTAACCGTAATCTGATCCACCTTCGGTGCGGTTCCCCAATAATTCGGGTTGCGTTTGAAAACAGCATATTCGTCCTGCTTGTAATCAGCCAGCATCCACGGGCCAGTACCCACCGGCTCTTTGATGCCTTGGGAAGTATCTCCGTCATCCGGGAATCCGGCTTCACCCAGGAAGCGGAAAGGACGAACCACCGACAAGTCCTGAAGAACAGGATAATACGGCTCTGTGAGTGTCATGCGGAAAGTCTGATCGTCCACAACCTCCGTCTTGTCGAGCACACCTACAATGCCCAGCCAGCTATGTGTGTCTTTATTTTTCATTACAGCGTCAAAATTCTTTTTCACAATCTCAGCATTAAATGGCGTACCATCTGAGAATTTCACACCTTGGCGAAGCTTGAATGTATATACTTTGCCGTCATCGGAGATGGTCCATGATTCTGCCAGGGCAGGTTCCAGTTTTCCGTCCTTCTGGTAACTGATCAGCGGCTCATAGAGCATGGATTGGGCAAATAATTGCGAAGGATTGTACGTGTGCGGATTCATTGTACCGATATCACGTGGCCATGACATCGTAATCGACTTCGTAGATGTTTGATCCGAAGCAGCAGATGAGGATTCATCTCCACTTCCTGTATTGCTGCAACCCACAATAACGAATAACAACAAGAGCATAGTTGCCAGCGTGAGGGCCGAAGATTTGCGATGTTGTACAGACATGGATGTTGAACCCCTTTTCTCTATTTTATGATAATGATTATCATATTCATCCATTAAGAATAGGCAGGAGCCCTCCTTTTGTCAACAAAATTCGACATGGTATGTGTTGTTACTAAAATAGCAAAAAAAGCCTTTCCTGTGGGAGGAAAGGCTTCTTGACCTGAATATGAATCACAACTGCAAAAATAAGCTTCACCATAATCTGTTATTCCTTGCTCACAGCACGGAAGTCACGAAAGTACATATGGAGATATATCACTGAAAACCATCTTCATATGCGCCTTCTTGTTCCCGTTTTAAACTTCTACAGCGATGCCCTCATAGAACCGACGAATCACCTGTTCCGCTGGCTTGCCGTAAACTCCATATCCGTCATCGGCCAGCGCATCCTTCTCCGCGTGCAGATGTGCGCTCCAATCCCACAGACCGAATCCGCGTACCCAATCACGCTGACTGACATGCCGGAACATCGCCTCATAGAAACGCTCTTGTTCCTCCGTATTCACTTCGCCTTCCAGTCCCCTATCGTTTGGTACGTAGGCTGATCCGCTGCGGCTGGGACAACCAGCTTCCGCGAAGAAAAAGGGTTTGCCATAAGGAGCAATCGCCTGCTCGATTCGATCCAGCTGTGCCTCCCAATCTCCGATGGGATAGTAACCACTGGAGGAGATCACGTCCACCGCATCCCACCACTTCACATGGCCTTCCTGATATTTGTCCGTGTTGTATGACACCAGTCCCGTGTACACTTCGCGCACACCGGCGATCACCTCGCGCCACTCCTGATCCCGACGCTCGGATTGCACCATCTCACAGCCTACAATGAACATCTCACACTTTTCCTGCTCTGCAATCGCTGCATAATGCTTCTGAAATGCCGTGTAGCTGCGGAACCAATCCTTCCACTTTGGCTCACACGGCACATCGATATCAAAAAAGTTAATATGTGCACGCCATGTGCCATCGGTGCAGTTAACGGTTGGTTTCAGAATGACACGCAGCCCGAGTGTACGGGCATAACGAATCATGTCGATCAGTTCATCATCCTCGACCAGATGTTCACCCCGATACTTGACCTCTACCGCCTGCGGATGATCCTGATGTGCCGCCAGTGCAAAAATAACATGTGAACTGCCTGTACGTTCTGCCATCAGGCGCAAGGATTCTTTGGCCTCCGGCTTGCGGAAGTCGCCCCTGCCACTCATCCAGCCAAATGTAAATCCCTTGATATACTCCATATGCATTGCTCCCAATGTATACACTTTCACTACGATTGCAGTACCATCTTCCGATCGCCGTTATCCCCAGATTTCTGTCAATCCCTTTTATACAAGGGAGAAATTCGGGGATAAATGCGACCACTTCGCTTCTTCAGATTGGTTCTGCACTCTCCGTTATTGTGTAAATTTCAGCTTTCCCAAAATTTGTTTCACTTCGATTACAGCTTGCCTTCCTCGTGGTCACCGGCGATGACTTCATCCGTCTCGATCACATAGTTCACGATCTCTTCGATGGTCGTATACGCCACACCCACATACGTGTCGGCAGCGCCGTAATAGATGGCGATACGTCCGGTATCAGCATCATGCAACGTTGCACATGGGAAGATGACGTTATCAACGAAACCTTGTTCTTCATACCATTTTTCCGGTGTCAGCACAAAGTTGGAGGAACGATATTTCACTTTGGAAGGCTCATCCAGATCCAGAATGACCGCACCCATGCTATATACCAATCCGTTACAGGTTCCCGTGACGCCGTGGTAGAACATCAGCCAGCCTTCGGACGTTTCAATCGGAGCAGGACCGCCGCCAATTTTAACCGATTGCCACCAGCCTTGGCCGCCTTTGCTCATCACATGACGGTGCTTGCCCCAATACACAAGATCCGGGCTTTCGCTCAGGAAAATGTCTCCGAATGGCGTATGTCCACTGTCACTTGGTCTGGACAACATTACATAGTTGTCGTTGATTTTGCGTGGAAACAACACGCCATTACGGTTGAACGGCAGCATTGGATTTTCGAGGCGGACAAATGTTTTGAAGTCATCTGTTTTGGCCAGGCCCAGTGCTGCGCCGTAGAAGTCTGTACACCAGATGATGTAATACGTATCTTCGACTTTGACCAAACGTGGATCGTACGCATAGTTCGGCATAAATGGATCACCATTTTCATCTACAAATGCAATACGCTCTTCTTCAATCGTCCACTCCAAACCGTCCTCACTTGCCCCCATGTGCAGGTGCGGACGGCCATTAACGGTTTCGGCGCGGAATACCCCAATGAATTTCCCTTCATACGGTACAACAGCACTGTTGAAAATGCGGGCAATGCCTTTGACCGGGTTACGCGGAACCACCGGGTTCGCCGAGTGTCTCCATACCGGGCCTTCCGTTCCCTCCGGTTTGGCTTCCCACGGCATATTCGGCAAAGCATCCCCAACAATGTGTACGTTTTTCGTTTCAGCAACTGACATTTTCATTTCTCCCTTCGGTTTTTATTTAACTGAGCCTTGCGCGAAGCCGTTGTAGATGTACTTCTGTAGCAGCAGGAAAATGATCATGGTTGGAATAATGGCGATCATGATGCCGGCACTGATGACTTCCCACTGCGATCCGAACGGCCCCTTGAATTTGAACAAGGCGGTGGATATGACCTGTAGATCGGCCTTTGGCATGTAGAGGAACGGTGTGTAGAAGTCGTTATAGATGTTCACACCCTTCACGATAATGACCGTTACAATGGCCGGTTTCAGCAGTGGCAGAATGATTTTCCAGTAGATCGTAAAGTACGAAGCGCCGTCCAGCATGGCGGATTCATCCAGTGCACTTGAGATGGAACCCAGGAATTGCAGGAAAATATAAACCGCGATGATATCTGTACCCAGGTACATCACGATGGCTGCCCAGCGCGTGTTGAACAGGTCGAGGGCGTTAATGATCTGGAATGTGGCGACCTGCGTCGTAACACTTGGAATCAGCGTAGCTAGCAGGAATGCCGCGACCATGATTTTCTTACCTTTGAATTTGAAACGATCCAGTACATACGCGATCATGGAACCCGTTAACGTTGCACCTATAATGGAGATGATCAGGATAATAATTGTATTTTTGAAACCGACCAGCATGTTGCCATCCACAAAAGCCTTCGTATAATTCGCAAAGTTCAGCCAGTTGGCTGGCGGGGCAAGCGGACTGCTGGTAGCGTATTCCGCATTGGTTTTGAGAGATGCAAACAGGATGACCACGATGGGTAACAGCGCGATAAACGCCGCAAGCACCAGGGAAGCATATTTAACCACGCTCGCAAGGGTGTATTTGAATTGGTTCACATTCATTCCTCCCCTTTCATGGTGACGCGCTGAACGAGCGTAACGAGAATAACGATCAAGAGCAGCACCACAGCCATGGCGGATGCCAGTCCCAGCTTGCCATATTTAAACGCCAAATGAACCGTCTGGATTACAAATGTCATACTGCCGTTGGAACCATCAGTCATGATATATGGAATATCGAACGCACTAATTGCGCCGCTAATCGCCAAGATCAGGTTGAGCTGCAGGATGCGTGTAATGCTTGGCAGGATGATGTGGCGGAATTGCTGCCAGCGATTGGCACCATCAATATCGGATGCTTCATACACATCCTTCGGAATGGAGGAGATTGCACCCAGGAAAATGATAAAGTTGAAGCCCATGTATCTCCATACCGAGGCACCTGCGAGTGACACGTTAATAATATTGGGATTACCGAGCCAGAGCTGCGTGTATTGTCCCAGCCCGACAGCCTGCATGAGCATATCGAGTGTACCGTCCGGTTTGAAGAAAAAGAGAAAGATAAAACCGATGGCTACCCCATTCAGCAAATAAGGGAAAAACAGTATGCCTTTGAAGAAGTTTTTGCCTCGAACTTTGAAACTCAAAATCGTGGCAAAGTAAAGCGCCAAGCCCATCTGTAAGAACGTAGCCACGAAGTAATACAAGCTGACAATAAATACTTTGAAGTATTCGGGATCACTGAATATGCGCGTATAGTTCTCAAACCCAACATAATCAAACCTTTTACTGTATCCGTTCCAATCGGTGAAACTGTATTTGAACATGTTGATGACCGGTAAGTATGCAAACGTGAACAGCAACGCCAGCGGAATAATTGAGAAGGCACAAATGATAAATATGCGTTGCGCTGAGTAGCCCCAATTCGAAAGTTTTAAGTACTTCATGCTCTCCACACCTCCAAGCGGTTCTCCCGCCTATATATCGAAAGACTCCCGTCCAATGGAATTCTGGAGGAACAACTGCCGAGGAAGAGCATCTGGCATCATGCTTCCGAGTACCAGATGCTCCATGCTCCATTCATATATGGATTCCTATATCCCCGCAGTCCATTCATCACCAGATCCACTTACGTTAATCCAATTATTTCGTGAGTTCTGCTCTTGCTTTTACCCACTTGTCGTTCAGATCTTTCATGATGTCGTCATACGATTCCTTGCGGTTCCCAATACCTGCTTCGATAATGCGTTTCTTGAAGTCAGGCTGCCAGAGACCGATTTCGCCTTCGTTATCAATCTTGTCAACCAGCCCTTCTTGACCACCTTTGGCAGGTGTAAGCGTGGAGAATTTCACATCTTTATATTGATCCAAAATCGGTGGCAATTCAGCATTCTTGTCTGCATCCATACCGCCGCCCTGTTCAACTGCGTAGTTCGATTTCGCCAGGAACCAGTCAATCCAGGCTTTGGCAGCAGGTTTGTTCTCACTGTTCACGTTCATGCCGATGTTATAGTCAGCGGAGAGCGGAACCACAACCTCACTTGCATTAGTTGGGAAAGGTAAGAATCCAATATTGTCCGGTGTATCCGTCATCCCTTGGATCTGTGTAATCGCCCAAGAGCCCAGTGCCATCGTAGCAATTTTGCCTTTGGCAAGATCAGCCTTGGAGCTTTCCCAGTCGGTTGTTGTTGGGTCTTTCTCGATTAGACCGTTCTTGGCTGCATCATAGAGCACTTTATATAGTTCATAGTGCGGCTGACCAGGCACAAAGTTCTCATCTGTATTCGGTTGGTCCACGTTAACGTAATCCACACTGCCTGCCACGGTTGGCAGATCCGATTCCCATTGGGTGAGAGCCCAGCCGGATGCATAGTTGGTGTAGAGTGGAACCGCATCTGTATTGTCTTTGACCAGTTGAAGCGCAGCCTGGAATTGCTCCGGTGTTTTGGGAATTTCCATAATGCCAGCGTCTTTGAAGACCTGTTTGTTATAAATGATTCCGGAGAACGTGATCACGGTAGGGATACCGTACACCTGACCATCCACCATGCGTTCTTCAATAGCGGTGTATTTGTCTTTCAATTCATCGTATGTGCCGAGCGGCTCGAAAAAGTCCGGGATATCTGCGATCGGAACACTGGTCGGGATCATCAGTACATCACCATAATCCTTGGTGCTCATACGGATCTTCACTTGTCCTTCGTAGTCGGCCAGAGCCTGAAAGTTAACTTTGACATCGGGATATTCCTTGTTGAATTCTGCTGCGTAGTCTTTGAACACGGTATCCACAATATCTGTCCGTTGCGTCAGAACGGTTATTTCACCTTTGATATCTGCCGGATCTGTACTGATCTCCTCCCCTGCCTGCGAAGATCCACCTCCGGATGAACATGCAGCAAGTAGCGAAGTGATGAGCAGCATCGTCAGCAACATCATCCAACCTTTGTTTTTTCTCAATTGTTTCGACCCCTCTCTTAAGTAAATTTAGGTTATCGTTAAGGTTACAAAATGAATTCTATTATGGTAACGCTTACCTGTCAATTAAATTATTTATAACTTAACAAGAGAAATTGCGAAGTAATTCGTTGACATCTGTTTTTCAGGGCACTAATATTGTTTAATAAAGTTACCGTTAACTTAACTATATATATTAATTAAACATTTACACGAAACGTAGAGGACAGAAAGAACCTGAAAAAGCGGAGCGTTCGCCTAAAAGCTTTCTGAAAGAAAGCTACATCGGAAGCATACGCTATCACCGGAATTTCACCTTTGAAAAAGGGAATCAAAAAAAATCTGGGGATAACAGCGATCGGAAGGTTATTCTGTCATCGGAGTGGCCAGTGTAAATATTCTTTAGTCAATTTATATATTAAGATTTATGTAACACGTTGAAGGAGCGCTCACTTATGAATACCAAAAAAACCCAACTCCAATCTGAGATGAAGGAACATTGGGAAAAGCAAATTTTACCCTTCTGGTCCACCCTTAAAGATACAACCCACGGTGGATTCTACGGCTGGGTTGGCAATGATCTTCAGGTGAATCAACAGGCACCCAAAGGCGGAATCGCAACGGCACGACAACTCTGGTCTTTTGCAGCAGCGTATCGGGTTACCGGAAACGAAAGATGGCGCGAGTACGCTGAACATGCATACCGTTTTCTCGCTGACCATGTGATGGATACCGAATATGGCGGTATGTACTGGATGGTAGATTACACAGGGGAAGCATTGGATACGAGCAAACATGTGTATACGCAATCATTCGGTGTGTATTCACTCAGTGAATACTATCGTGCTACCGGGGATGCTTCTGCATTGGAACTTGCGAAAACGCTTTTCGCTCTAATCGAGGACAAAGGTCTGGATGCCGAACTACCTGCGTACAAGGAACAATTTGATCGCACATGGAAGGAACAGCCCAATGAAATGCTGAGCGAAAATGGGGTTATTGCGGATTACACAATGAATACGCATATCCATGTGCTGGAGGCCTACACCACACTCTATCGCGTGTGGCCGGATCAACAAGTGAAGGCGGCGCTGGAACGCCTGCTCGGGATTCTATATGAACGGGTGTATGACCAAGACACCAAGTTTCTCGGGGTATTTTTCAATAAACAGTGGGAATCCCTCATTGACCTGCGCTCGTTTGGACATGACATTGAAGCCAGCTGGCTGATCGACGAAACGTTAAAAGTGCTGAGGCTGGAACAACATCCGGAGTATGCGGCGATGGTAACAGATATTGCCTATAACATCTCCAATGTAGCCGTGAATGTGGATGGTTCCCTGTTAAATGAACAAGAAGGTGAACATATCGATGAGAAGCGAATTTGGTGGGTTCAAGCCGAGGCGATGGTCGGTTTCTATAATGCATATCAGCGTACAGGTGATCCGCTGTTTCTGGAGAGAGTGGAGCGCTTGTGGACCTATACAAAAGAAAACATCATTGATCAGCGCGCTGGTGGGGAATGGTACTGGTCAGTTGATGGGAACGGAACACCGGATCAGAGCGAAATTGCCGGACCGTGGAAATGCCCGTATCACAATAGCAGATTCTGTATTGAACTAATCGAGAGGATGGGATCAGAATGATACACCCGAAATACAAGGAGTTACTGGAGAAACAGGAGCAGCTGCTTACTCGCCCCAATGAGATCAATTCTTCCTTCTACAACGGCATATATGATCGGTACCAATATCCGGTAATCACTCGCCATCATGTACCGCTGCATTGGAGATTCGATCTGGATGAGACAACGAACCCGCATTTCATGGAACGCCTGGGCATTAACGCAACGCTTAATCCAGGAGCCATCTATTTCAATGGCAAATACGTCATGGTTATTCGTACCGAAGGATTGGATCGCAAATCAATCTTTGCGCTCGCCGAGAGTGACAATGGAATCGACGGGTTCCGTTTCACGGGTAAACCATTGGTCTGGGAAGATATTGATGCGGATGAAACCAATCAATATGATATGCGCCTTGTTCAGCATGAGGATGGTTGGATCTATGGCATCTATTGCTCGGAACGCAAAGACCCGGAGGCTCCTGCATTTGATACATCCAGCGCAGTGGCACAGGCAGGACTGGTTCGTACACGGGATCTTACAAGCTGGGAACGGTTGCCCAACATCACAACGAATTCCCCTCAACAGCGTAATGTCGTATTGCACCCGGAATTCGTGGATGGAAAGTATGCCTTCTACACCCGCCCACAGGACGGATTCATCTCCACAGGCAGCGGCGGCGGAATCGCCTTTGGTCTGTGTGAGGATATCTTGAACCCTGTCATTCATGAAGAGACAATTATCGACGAACGGCAATATCATACGGTATATGAGGTCAAAAACGGACAGGGCCCTGCTCCGCTCAAGACGGATCGTGGCTGGATTCACATTGCTCACGGGGTTCGGAACACCGCAGCCGGCCTGCGTTATGTGTTATACACCTTCGCTACGGATCTGAATGATCCGGCACGTATTATTGCCAAGCCGGGCGGCCACTTCATTGCCCCTTATGACGACGAGCGTGTAGGCGATGTATCCAATGTTATTTTCTGCAATGGTGCTGTAGTCAACGAAAATGACGAGGTCTTTATCTATTACGCATCCAGTGATACCCGCTGTCATGTGGCAACAACCACGCTGGAAAAACTAGTCGATTATACGTTCAATACACCGGCTGATCCATATCGTTCACTGGATTGTGCCAGCCAGCGGGTTCAGCTGATAGAACAGAATGAGAAGCTTTTACAGAAACAATTGACATAACATCGGTAGAGCGTCCTCTCAGGGAAACCTGCAATGTGCTGAAAATTAGCGAAACAACAGCCGGAATTGCTTTATTCCAAGTTGGTAACGATGTATACTGATATGGATTGTTATTATGTGTGGAGAAAGCACTCATCATAATGACAGCACATTGTGCCTATACCGGCTTGAAGGAGGCGACCATACTGAAGAATAATATCACCATGCGGGATATCGCCGACAGGCTCGGGGTCAGCAGTGTGACCGTCTCGAAAGCATTGAATGATAAAGATGGCGTGAGTGGCGAATTAAAGGAAAAAATTAAAGTGCTTGCTGTTGAAATGGGCTATCGGTATAATGCCGCTGCCCGTTCGATGAAGGAAGGCTTAACCCATAATATTGGCGTAATTATCCCGGAGCGTTTTACCGGGCCTACGCAGTCGTTCTATGTACGCGTGTTCCAGCGCATCACCAAACATCTGGAGGAACAGGGCTACTACGGCATTCTGCACATTCTGAATGTGGAGGATGAGGAGGAATTAACACTGCCCAAGCTGTACAGCGACAACAAGGTCGATGGTTTCATCGTGCTCGGACAGATCAGCAAAGAGTATATTGAACTGGTGCGATCGATGGAGGTTCCCAAAATGTTTCTCGACTTCTACGATGAACATTCGGACATCGATTCTGTCGTTACCGATAACTTTTACGCTGCCTATGAGCTGACGAACTATCTGGTTCAGCAAGGCCACCGTAACATTGCTTATGTAGGGAACCTGTATTCCACGAGCAGCATCCAGGACCGATTCCTTGGGTACTACAAATCCTTGCTGGAACATCGGTTGCCAATGAATCCGGATCTGGTTCTGAATGATCGGGATGAACGGGGTACGTTTATTGAGATTGATCTGCCGGAACAGCTGCCAACCGCTTTTGTATGCAACTGTGATCAGGTCGCTCATCTGCTCGTTCAAAAACTGACTTCCATGGATATTCAGGTGCCTGGCCAATGCTCTGTTGTTGGTTTTGATAATGATATCTATGCGATGCTCTCCGATCCCAAGCTGACGACCGTTGAAGTGGATGTGGAACAAATGGCGCGCACGGCAGTTCAGTCCATGCTCAAGAAGATCGACAACCCGAACCGCAGTTTCGGTCGTGTACACGTGAAAGGCAACATCATCTATCGCGACTCGGTAAGTGCTGCGTCTGCCTCATCAGATATTATGGATATTTGAATTAAAAAATGAAATAAACGAACACAGATGACTGGCCTTTATCTTACTGGCCAGTCTTTTCTGATACAGCGGAGCTTAACGCCGGCGATGATCTGTTGAATTCTTCAAAAATGTAGTCGTTCTCCAAATCGAGAGGATGAGGATCAGCTCATACACATTGGTTAAAGTACCGGTTTCCACTGGCAGGGAGATTAACTGCCCTGCAAACAATAATGCAGTCCCAACAAACAGCCATACCCATTTATGTTTGAAAAGAACGATCAGGCTAACAAATAAGAGTACAAGCCCCACGATGATCACCATCATCGGCGGACCTCCATGACCTTCTGCCATATATCTCAGTACTCCATACTCTTCTGTAACTTTGAGATTTTGAACCTCGGATAAAGTAAAGCCTACAATCTGGTAGATAACCAGACCCAGCGTTATCAGCCATGCTACCACACTCGTTATTCTTCTATTTGCAAACCTGGCACCTGAGCTGCGCAATATATGGTAGCTAGCAAGAATAAGGGTAGGGGTAGCAAAGGCATGTAGCCAAAATCGAAGGCTACTGAGAACCATTAGCGGTTCCCCTTCCCCGATTATATTACCTAGAGCAATAATTCCATTATCATATGCTAAGCTGAACGCTACGAATAACTGAAAACTGGCATACGTAAGCCATTGCTTCCTCTGGGTCAACGCGACGGTCATCCGAATAACAAGTATCAAATAAACAAGAGTAAGTGCGAAGTATATCCATACATCCAAACTGCTTCACCATCCTTATTGGTCAATTCTAATAAATTATATTTACCGGTAAGTAAAATTACAAGATGAATTTGAATAAATGGTTAATTTGTCATAAATTACTCACTGGGGTAATGAAGATGAATATTGATATACAACGATCACCGGAGAGACCAACACATGCTGTAGCTGGAGATGGTCCACTTTTACAAGAAATCATTCTTCTATAGGCCACCAAACTGTTTATAGAGCTAAATTATATAAAAAGAGCACTCCCGGCAATCTTAGCTGCAGGAGCACTCTTTTCCTTATTTGAAGAACGTAAAAGCAACAGGTTACTCTGATATCAATAACTTGTCTTCAACCAATTATCCTTGGACCAGGTCAGTTTACCCGAACCCGCGCCATTGGAAGCCGTGAGGCGTGCATTCAAAGTGGACGGATCATCCGTAGTATAGCTGTACGGCAGTGACGAGAAGCCATTCCAGGAGAAGGATTTTATCACCGCCGGGATTGGCGCCAGTGGACTGCCAGACGTATCACTGCTGCCACGGAATGAGCTGCCATCCAAAGAATACATAGTATCGGTCACTCTGATTTTGCCGGTATAGGTTGGATCTGCCGGATCGGTCTGATTGTTGCGCACAGGATACAGCACGTCCTTGATGACTGATTTCTCAACTAATACGGCTCCGCTCTCTGTGGAGATTGCCCCATTGCCAATGATATCGAACTTATAACCTTTGGACGCAATCGCTGTTGCCATCGCCGTTGTAATTTTGGCTTTAGCGGCACGTGCCCCTGTCGAATCCATCACGATGTTGTATGCATGTGCGTTGCCTCCACGCAGGCGTGGCATCCGGTCCTGAATATCTTTGTAGAGATTATGGTGCAGTGTCATGGACAGGTTGGCGTTAGCTGATTCCAGGCTGGTCGAACCGACCAGATGTCCTTTCTTCTGTGGTCCCGAGATGGCAATAATATCGGCTTTGCTGAGACCTACAGCACTGCTGCGAAGGTAGTTGTACATGGGATAGGAAGCCTTATTCGCTTCCAATTCGTTAATCTGCTGGGTAACCCAGCTGTTCGAGCTGCCGTCATCCCCTTTGAAGAGGGACCAGGAGATGGTCACGCCGCTGGTTCCTTTTTTCGAATCGACAAGTCCGTCATAGGCTTTATTAAATGTGCAGTGATCAATCCATACGTTGCTGTTCTCCTCCAGGGTGATGTAATCCCAATCGTTCTTGTCGTAATCACCTTTGGTGGATTCATCCCATTCCCATAACTCATCGAATTCCAGGTTACGGATGATGACATTTGAGCTTCGTTTCACGCTGATTGCAGCGTGTTTGATTTTGGAGCCGTTAGCGGAGAAAATCGTGAGTCCATTGAAACCGTCAATCGTGAGCTTGCTGACACCTGTCTGTTTTAATACAGGATGTGTCAGCGCATCATTATGCTTGGCAAAAGGAGAAATCTGCGCTGCACTCGGAATTTCATTCCATCCCAGATTCAGATCGTTCATGATCTCAACAACTTTGACACCGGAGTTCTTTTTCAGCGCCAATGCCAGATCGGTCGCATTATACACTTTCTTATACGTGGCTGTGTTGGATTCGTTAATAATGCCGCCGCCCGTATTCCCTTGGGAGAAGCCTGTGAGATTGTAGTCTGCGTTGCCTGCTGCCTGCACACTTGCCGGGCCGGACAATAAAGTTAACCCCAACGTTAGAGCCAAGGCTGTGCTGCATAAGCTTCGAAATTTGATTTTCATCGATTCCATTCCTCCCGAAATATAATGATTACATTCGCCCATCGCTGCCATGCCATGTTACGAAGGACATGTTCTCAATGTACATTTTGTAAACGATTACAACAATAATCCCTATCTCACATATGGTTGGAAAAGGCTGGTATGGTAAGGGTTTGTACTGTAAGCAACCTTGAATCGTACAGAGTTAACTTGGGGAGTAAGGTTTCATGGATATATCGTGGTACAAGAACATTCCAGATGGGATGAAATTAAAAAAGCAGGACTGCATCTGCTGCAGACCTGCTCGATTTTACTTTTTGATGGAACGTGTCCAGAAGCCGCCATGGAACTGTTTGGGCTCCACGGTAATAACAAATGCTTTGGGGTCCAGATCGAGAATCGTCTGGTAGAGCAATTTCTGGTTTTTACGTTTTGCCAGAATCTCCATCACAAGCCGATCTCCATCACGTCCACTGCCCACCCATGCAGTAACACCATATCCTTTATCTCGCAGGGCATTCGCGACGTTGTTGCCCATCTGGTTACAGATGACTTTAACGGTAACGTAACCGAGCGCGATCTTCTCTTCAATCCACGCACCGAGCAACACCCCAAGTCCATAACCCACCGCGTACACAATCAGGGCCGAAGGCTGAGTCAGGTATTGGAGCACCAGATTCAGACCGAGTACATAGATCACAATCTCACCCATGCTGATCAGTGCGGCGATATATTTCTGTCCTTTGAGTGTCAGAATCATCCGGAGTGTATAAGCGGATACGTACACAATCTGGATCAAAAAGATAAATACCAATATTTTAAACAATCACAATCCCTCTTTCCTGGCCTTCACAATGGAATTGGCCCTTTGCTGCATATCCTCGAAGATTTCGTATCATCTATGCTTCCTGTATGTTCGCTCTATCTCCATCATTGGACGTTATGCCCTCATTCTAAACGGTTGGATGTAAATCCGTAGGCATTTTCTGCTCTCTGGCATGCCGGAACTGCCATTATAGAACCGTTTGTACCGATTATCAACCCGGCGGAGGTCCCGGGGTCGAAAACGGGGGTCTTTGAATATGCTGTATCATCATAAAGCCAAGCACGCTGGCACAGGATATCAGGTCAGAACCAGGATGGATGGGTCAAAACAAAAAGGGGGTACCGTCATGCAGCTATGGCAGGAGATGGAGCGGGAAGGCATGGAGGAACTCATTTTTTGCCATGATGCAGATAGTGGATTGAGGGCGGTCATTGCCATTCATAACACGGTCCTTGGACCTGCGCTGGGCGGATGCCGCTACTGGACGTATGCGTCCGAGGAAGAAGCTGTTCGGGATGCTGTGAAGCTTGCCAAAGGCATGACGTACAAAAATGCAATCTCCGGATTGCCGTATGGTGGTGGAAAAGTGGTCATATGGGATGTGCCTTTAGCGAAGAATACAAAACCGGATGAGGATGGTTGCGGATCTCACAGTGCTGAGCAGGTCGCTGGAGATCTAGGAGTAGAGCAGCAAAAGGGCGCTGCCGCTGAACGGAAAGTCGTCGCTGATGAGATGACACATCCACAAGATAAAAGTCTGGATACAGACGCATCCAAGCGGGCGCAGCGCTTTCGTGCACTGGGTCGTTGTCTGGAGCGGCTGAACGGGCGATACGTGACTGGTCTTGATCTGGGTACCACGGCGACAGACATGGACCAGATCCGACTGGAGACCGCACATGTGACGGACACCACCGGTTCGCTGGGGGCGCAGGATGACTTCACTGCCGAGATGACCGCCTACGGCGTGCACATCGGCATTGTGACCTCGCTGCGCCAACAAGGCATTGCATCTTTGCAGGGCATTCCCGTTGCCGTCCAGGGACTGGGCAAGGTGGGGTATGCCCTGTGCCGTTACCTGCATGCAGCCGGGGCACGGCTCATTGTGGCAGACGTTGTACCGGAGCGTGTACAACGTGCCCTTGTGCAGTTCAGCGGCGCCATCTCGGCCGATCCGGCCCATATCCACGCCGCTGACTGCAAGATCTTCGCCCCCTGTGCCCTAGGGGGCGTACTGACCCCGGCAACGGTGGAGGAGCTGCGCTGCTCCATCGTTGCCGGGGCGGCCAACAACCAGCTGAGTGAACGACAGCTGGTTGCAGGCCGCATGCAGGCGCGCGGTATCCTGTACGCGCCTGATTATGTGCTCAACGCAGGCGGAATCATCTCCACCGCCTACGAGCTGGAAGGCGCCGGGCCTGACCTGATCCGCCAAAAGGTGGCGGGGATTGCAGGCACGCTGAGCAAGGTATACGCAGAAGCTACGCAATCTGCGATCTCCACAGCCGATGCAGCCGATCGGCTAGCGGAATCCATTCTCCGAGCAGGCCACACAAGATAGGGTGCCCCCTCCTGGGGAACCTCCACTGCTTTACTTCATTCTAACGAATCTGTTACACCCTATTTGCCCCTTTTAGCGCGAACCTAATATCTAACGAATCTCAGACATGTTATTGTGCATAGTTTGGTCCTTTTTCAAGCTAAATAACTACTTTTCCGAAGAATAGTGTTCCTGAGGTTCGTTAGCGCTGCGGCGAAGGTTTCTTTGGGATAGTATCTATGGGGAAGTATCACCTATCAAAAAGAGCTAACCCCGACATCCGTGTCCAGGTTAGCTCTTTTACCCTCTCTTATCGTTTAGCGCTCTTACTCTCTCTTACTCTACTACTCCTTAAACTGCAACCGACCTCTTCTTCACTGTCTTCTTCTCTCGAAACAGCAGCGTCCACAGCAATACATTCGCTACGATCAGTATTGCGCCATAGATCCAGATGCCCCCCGATACCGAGCGGAAAAAGACATGGACTCCCCATAACATGGCAAGTACAGGAAGGGCGGCGAATACATACCAACCATCACTTTGCTGCGCCATACTGAAGGATTGGGAGAACGGTGGCTTACGCAGCAACAATTTGCCTGCCAGTGGGACAAGCGCCGTAGCTGTAAGCATAATAATTGCAATATCCGGCAGTATCCGTAATCCAAATGTCCAGGTGAACAGAATGGCATTTGCCAGAAATATAGGCAGGAACATGTTGCACAAGAACGCCTTCAGAGCGCCTTTATATAACGCGCTATCATTTGCCATCGGTGCAGCGCGAAAGGTCCAGAATGCCTTGTATTGTCCTGAAAATTTCAGCATGACCACCACCGTTACAACCAGCATCAGCACGATGTAAAAGGTGTATACAAACGAGCTTTGTCTAAACTCCGCCCAGGTAGAAGATTGCAATTCGGTAAACCAAAATACATAAGGTAAAACAAATGATAAACCAAGCGATGGATACACCTTAAGCTTGAATTCCCGTTCATTACGCATCATGCTGGCTGACAGACGGAAGCAAGCCTGCTCTTCTCTGGAACGACTGACCACCTTGGAGATCAACCGATCCCATCGTCCACGTCTGCGTCCGGAGGACTCACCCGAATGTGCCATTTTTTCCAAATACAATTCAAAGGAAGGCATAAGCTTCACATATACGATCATACTCACCACAGGAACCAAGACTGCCAGTGCTGTGAACGTATAGATCCACACATTCCCGCCCCCTGCAAATAACCATTCATATGCGGCCGCATACCATAACGGAGGCAACAGCAACTGCCACCATGCCGGGGTAAATACCATACCAAAGTCAATAATACTGAACGAACGGATGACCAGCTGATAACCGATTGCAATCCCCACGGACAGCAGAATCTGCACCATATTGATCATATCCTTCAGCTTCTCACCATCCAGAAACTTCATCATGAACAGATAGATCAGAGACGTTGTCACCAGAATCAGCATATTGATCAGAATCAGTTCTACAAGGAAAATCAGAAAGAATCCGATCCCATGCGTCACCAACGCGGCAATTAGCGGTATACCGGTTAATGAACCCGTCAGCAATAGTAGATAAACGCCTGCGTGGATGGCTCGGGCCATACCTACCGTTCGCCCATTAACGGGCTTCGTCATGATGATATTGCGATCCCGAATGTCCAGCAGTACGGAGGAAAAATCCGAGATCATGGACGTCATGATCATAAACATTAAAATGCCAAATACAAGACCCATCTGAAGCATAAAATGCCCCGTATCCCAGACGACGAAGGGAACCATCATCAGTCCCATTAATCCATACAACCACAGGGATCGAAGAAACTGATTACCTTCCTTGCGCTCCTTTTTCCCTGAATTGTTGGATAAAATGGTAGGCACTCTACGTTGATCCATCTGGAACTTCACTCGCAAAATCAGGCGCAGCACATCATAATCCGCCCCTGTTTTGGCGATGAGCGGACGAAAGCGATCCAGAATCTTGAGCGTGCGGAAGTCAGAGGATTCCTCCATATCAGTACACCTCCTGCACAATTGATACAAAACGCTCCGCAATGGCTTTATGCTCATTGAAGCCTGTCAATTGATTGAATACTTCCTCCAGCGTACCTTCCATGGATTGCTGTTGAAGCTGCTTGAACGTACCGTCTGCCACTACGCGTCCTTCAGCGATCAGTACAATTCGACTGCTGATCTTCTCCACCACATCCATGATGTGTGACGAATAGAAGATGGTTGTGCCTTTGGCTGACAATTGTGACAAAATCTCTTTGACCACCATCACACTATTGGCATCCAATCCGCTAAGCGGTTCATCCAGGAACAACAGATCCGGGTCGTGCAGCAGTGCAGAGATTAACAGCACTTTCTGACGCATACCTTTGGAAAAGGAGGCAATGCGGGAATGATATGATTTTTCCAGTCCAAAACAATCCATCAATAGCTTGGCCTTGTAATCCGCATCTTCATAGGACATACCGTATAACTCTCCCGTAAAAGTCAGATACTCCGCAGGTGTTAATTGTTCGTACAATTCCGCCACCTCCGGAACATAGCCGATTCTGCGTTTATACTCTACATCGCCATCCGCAATATCTTTACCAAAGATTCGCACCGTGCCTACATATCCTTCAACCAGCCCGAGTAAAATCTTAACCGTTGTACTTTTGCCAGCCCCGTTTGGACCAATATATCCAATCATCTCACCGCGATTTACTTCCAGATCGATGCCGTTCAGCACATAACGTCCGTTGTATCTCATACGCAAGCTTTCAATTGATAGCACTTGTTGTTCACTCACTTCGTTATCCAGCTCCTGTCTCTATCTTTTTCTACAATTCTACTAGTTTACCACAGATTGGGATGGTAATGATCGGAAATAGGTCACGATATCAGCCATCATCTGGATATTCCTTTCGAGTAAAAGCATCACGTAACATACGTGAATACATCACAAAGCCCCTGTCTCACCTTATGGTAAGAGACAAGGGCTTCCACTTTATGTTGAACCTTATTTTATAATATTTAAAACGTCTTACTGCACCTTAACAATCTGAAAATGTTGATTCGTGCCGCCATTATCCGTCCACTGGATGGCCGCAGCCCCATCTGCCAGAGATTGACTGGAGATATCCAATACCTTGCCTGTACTGCGGTTTTTCAGTTTATAATAACCACCACCTACATGGACGAGCTGCCATTGCTGGCTGGCCCAGCCACCATCATTCCACTGTTCAATGACAGCCCCATCCGTCGTGGCACCATTCTCCACACCAATTAGCTTGCCACTGGAACGGTTGATGATTTTGACATAACCGCCACCCGCATCGGTAATCTGCCACTGTTGACTTGTCGTCCCCCCATCTGCTCGCTGCTCCAGATCCGCACCGTTGGCGGAAGAACCCCCAATGACATTCAGTAATTTATTGCTTTTACGGCTAATCAGCTGATATGAAGCATTCGGGTCCCATACATCCGATGTACTAATTCCGGTCACGGTCCCTGTTGCTGTATCTATCGTAATACTGCTGGCCCAGTTCATCACCAGACTGGTTGCGCTCGGGAACGAGAGTGGCAGCCAGACATACTTGGAATCCTGCACGGGTCCGCTCCAGGCACCGGCCCAGCGATCACCCATGTAGAGATAAGATGTGGTCTGTGAACCTTCTACAGGAACAACATAGGTGGATTGAGAACCATATGTTGTGCTGTCTCCAAAATTGCTTAGGCCGCTCCATGTGCCTGTAATGCTGGAGGCTGTCGCATATTTGGCCTGATTTGGATTCCAGCCAGTTGCACCCGAGGTGATCAGGAAGTAGACACCGTCTTTTTTGAATAGGGCAGGTGCTTCACGATATTGTCCGGGCCATAGTGTTGTGACCAGGGATTCCACACCCAGGAAATCCGGGGTCAGTTTATATATATTCAGATCAGCATTCACTCGGGTTGCAGAGATCAGATAAGCGGTTCCGTTATCGTTGTATACCGTCATATCTCTGGAGTCATAGCCAAGCGGACGATAACTGCCCACATACGTGTAGTTGCCATCAACCGTATTCGAAGTAGCTACAGCTACTCTTGCCTCGCCATAATCCAGACCATTCTCCTTGTGCATCCAAAGCACGTATTTGCCGGTAGCACTGTTGTAGATGACCTTCGGGCGTTCGATGTTGGAGATATTTAGCTCAGCTGCCGAGCTGCTGGTGAGCACATCATTGCGATACTCCCAGTTCCTCAGATCCGATGAACGATACACAGACACCGCCTTGAACGTTCCATTCGTATTGCGGTTCTCCCCAAACCAGTAATAATACCCGTTTGCCTGGATCATCCCGCCCCCATGGGCATGAACAACATTGCCGTTGGTATCCTTGAACTGTACCCCGTTCGTTACACTGAGCGGAGCAGCTGACGCATTCGGTCCGGGTGCGACCAGCATGCCTATGGATTGAAGCGCCAACAGTAAAGCAAGCAGATAACTCAAGCGGCGGGTAAAGCGACGTGAATGTGTATTCTTTTTCAACCATCCATCGTTCATAGCCATATCGTAATGCACCTCCATGTTTTTTATGAAGCGCTTACATTAAATAAAATCGATATGTCTCATCTGCCTCCGATCGATGATGCATTTCAGCATTAGAATTCCTGGCAAGACTGGCTAGGCATTCACCTCCCTGACTCTGATTGTATGCGCCACGTCCCTGCTCGCATAGTGAACAATCCGGCTGAACATGTACAATTTCATACTCCGCTCTCTCCATAGACAGCAAAAAGACGCTTCCCCCGAAGCGTCCTCTGCTATACCTGCCCTGCCCTCCATGATGTAACTGTCTCTGGCTGTGTGTGGCTGTTCGTGGGCAGGTACATGATATGATGTTTTATCGGCGTGTACTCGCCCTTATTACTTAATCTTCGTCGTCAAAATCCTGGTCGAACGACAACACTTTGCCTGTGTTGGCATCGATATCTACATCCGCTTCACCTTGAGCGGTTCTCAGCTCGATCTCATACACATAACGACCATCATCATGATCCAGTTCGACTTTGGTTACTTTACCACCTGTCACCTGTTTCAATGCAATGTTTGAAGCTTGGGATGCCGTCAATTTGACCTGCTTGGAAGCAGAGGTGTTCGATGTGTTGCCTGTTACAGTACCTTGATAATCATCATCGTAGTCTTCATCATTCACGACCGCAAGGATTTTGCCTGTATAAGCATCCAGACGAACGACAACATCATTGTTTCCTTTTCTGTCGATCTCAATTTCATAGAACGTTTGGCCGTTTCTGCGCTCCAGATCCACGTCACCCACTTTACCATCGGCTGCTTTCAACGCTAGCGCTTTCGCTTGTGATGCATTCAGCATTTTGCCTGTGCTGTTCTGATTCTGTGTAACGGATTGTGTCGTTGACGTTGGTGTAGTTTGCACCGATTGTCCGTTCACATTCCCGCTAGCCGCCACGGCTGATCCACCAAGTAATACTGCTGCTGACAAGCTACCAATCCAAAGTTTATGTTTGTTCATCATCATCATTCATCTCCTCGTTGTTGTTTTCGTTCTCGTCTACATTTATAGAATAACCTGCAGGAATGAGAGATCAGCGAGAGTTAGATTAGAATTTGATGAGAAAATGAAGAGAATGCTCATTTAACAGGTATTCAATACGTATGTAATCTACACTAAATGAAAAAGATGACCCCTAAACTAGGAATCATCTCTCTAAGCAGTTTAACACTATAACTATATTTAATGTGTTCCTTGCAACATGTTAATCCTCGTCCTCATCCCAAGTCACCGAACGAATCGCTCCCGAGATGGCATTCACTTGCACAATGGCTTCCCTGCCATCCGCCAGATCAATTTCAACCAGATAATACGGATTCCCACTGTTGGTTCCACGCAGTTCGATGTCGTCCACTTCCCCCGAAACCTCCGCAAGTGCCTTCTGCTTGGCTTGCTTTTCGCTCAGAAACTGAGGTTTGGGATCATCCTTGGTTGGTTCAGTTGTCGGGGCTGCTGTTGTTTTGGAAGATATCGTCTCTCCCGTGTATGGATCAATCGTGAGTTCTTCACGGCTGTTATCCTTTGCCTTCACTACCGCGGTGTATACCGGACTGCCTTGCTGCTCCACAAGTTCAAGCGAGACCAATTGGTTATCTGTTTGTTGTTTTAACAACGCCGTCTTGATCTGCTCGCGGCTCCATAATGTCTTCTCTTCCGCTTGCGGGTTCGACTCCAGCCGTTTAATGGAATTCACAGCAGCTGTAACGGCATCCACTTGCACATCATATAGGCCAGTCTCCGAACGGAGCTGCATGATATACGTCCCGTCCTTCAACGTGGAATTCACAATCTCACCTGGATATTGATCAAGCACCGATTGTGCTGCCGCATCTGCCGTAAGTACCGCACCCGTCGATTGCCACGGCTTCCACCAAGCAACTACTGCCACAATCAGCACAACGAGAATCCCTGCACCCCACCAGAGTGACCTTCGCGATTTTGCCCATCCACTGTTCCCTTGTTCATGCCGTTTCATCTCCGGTGGTCGCTGCTCATGCTCTGTCATCCCGTTTCCCCCTATGCACTCTCTTATCATCCCCAGTTGATCTGATGCTTATCAGTATATAAGAGAAGAATGAGAATTTCATGAGAGCGGCCCGTTCTGAACCGATAATGGCAAAATAATCGAAGCCTCGGTGCCTTCACCCTCGGTGCTGGTCAGTTCGATCCGTGCTCCAACTGCTCCTGCAAGCTCTTTGGCAAGTGACAATCCCAGACCTGAACCGCTTGCGCCTAAGCTGCGTGTTCTGGCCGGATCAATCCGGTAGAATCGGTCAAATACCTTCTCCAGCTCATCCTCCCGCATACCAATCCCGGTATCCACAATCCGAATACGGCACTCTTGCCCCTTGGCTTCCAGCCTGACTTCAATTGCATCTTCACTATACTTCCGGGCATTATCCAGCAAAATAAACAAAAGCTGCTTCAGCTTGCTCTCATCGCTGATCGCCCAGATTGGACCTGGATCTTCACACCGGACTTCACGGTGATAGGCTTCGCGGAACGCACGTGTGGAGTCTGTAGCCAGTCTTGTGATATCCACACGCTCCAACTGTACATTCCACTGCTCTGGCTGCTTCGCGAGCAGTAACAGTTGCTCGGTCATCTCCCGCATACGAACCGATTCGGACAGAATTGCTTCCACCGCTTCATCAAATACCTCGGGCCGCTCTTTTCCTCGCCGCTGTAGCAGGCTGGCATAGCTCTCAATAATGGTCAGTGGAGTTTTGAGCTCATGAGATGCATCGGATACAAATCGTTCCTGTCGTTCAAAGTTGGATTCGAGCAGATCCATCATCCGGTTAAACGTCTGTCCCATTGTTTTCAGTTCATCCTTCGACCCTTCCTCCAGTGGAAGACGCTTGAATTGTCCGCTGGACTGAATGTCACTCATTGTACGTGTCATCTGCTGAATCGGTCTGGTCATCCGATTCGCCAGAATCCGGCTGGAGATAATGGCCGGAATGAGAGCAATAATCGTGACCGCCACAAGCACGGTTCGCAGTACAGATAGGCGATTCTCTGTCTCTGCTACACTCTCGGTGACCTGCACATTCACCACCTCGCCATCAGGCCAGATGACCGGGACTGATACCCACACATAACCAATCTGTTCAACTTGGGTATACTCCGATTTCTTCTCACTTTCATACTTATAGGGCAGCTTGCTCAGCTGCTCGGAAGCTGCTGTTGTTGTCACCGGGGAACTGGTGCCGTCTTCATTAACAATCCGAAGCATGCCGTTCACAGGCGCGTACGCCCGTAACAAGTCATCCGGCGGAATGGAGCCGGCAGACTGACGCACTCCTTTGACAATAGACTCCGCTTCCGCTTCCACCCGATTAACTTCGTTATCAATCGACATCCGTTCAAACACGATGTAGACCGACAGGTTCACCGCGATTAACAGCACAGCAAATAATACAGACGAATATCCGTAGATTTTACTGCGCAGGCTCATAACTGTTCCTTCAGGACATATCCAACGCCCCGTACGGTATGTATTAAGGGCGGTGTGAATCCGTTATCCACCTTTTTGCGCACATAACGGATGTACACATCCACCACATTGGTATCTCCATAATAATCGTATCCCCACACGGCCTGTACAATCTGATCACGACTGAGCACCTGACGTTGATTCTGCAGCAGATATACGAGCAGGTCGAACTCACGTGGAGTAAGCTCAATGGCCACACCATCCCGGGATACCTCTCGCGTTCCTTCATTCAGTTTCAACCCGGCAGCCGTCAACCAGCCTGCCTCAGCTTCAGCCTGATGCCCAGAAGAGTCATTCCCCGGATCAGCAGGTGTAGACGAAAGAGCGGAAGAAACAACAGACGCCACTGCACTAAGCCGCAATGCAGCCCGAACTCGGGCAAGCAGCTCTTCAATCTGGAACGGCTTGGTGATGTAGTCATTGGCTCCGAGATCCAGGCCGGATACTTTGTCTTCTACAGAATCTTTGGCAGTGAGCATAATGATCGGAACCGTTGCATCTTTGGCCCGTACTCGCCGCAGCACTTCAATTCCACTCAGACCAGGCAACATCACATCCAGCAGAATCAGATCCCACTGTCCTTCTGCATACTTCTCCAGTCCTTCTGTTCCACTACCAGCCTTGCCTACCTGATATCCCTCATACTGTAGTTCCAGTTCCAGCAGACGTGCTATTTTGGGCTCATCCTCTATGACCAGCACGGCTTCGTTCATGCAGCGCTCCCCCTCATCCCATCATTTCATTCTCCCGTTATCTTACAATAACATCTACAATTTGCCCAAGGCATCTTCAACCGGATGCTCCCCGGCAACCAGATCAAAGGCCATTCGGTACGTTTTCTCTTCCTGCAAAGAAGCCACGATTACCCGGGCCACATCTTCACGCGAAATGCTTCCCGGCTCCAGATCCGTTCCAACCGCAATGTTGCCTGTGCCCGGTTCATTCTTGAGACCACCTGGGCGAATAATCGTGTAATTCAGATCACTTGCAAACAACGCACGATCCGCATAATGTTTCGCCACGTAATAAGGCTTAATGGACTCTGACCATTTCTCCCGTTGATCTGCGCCATACGCACTGACCAGAACATATCTGGAGATTCCTTGCTGCTCTGCAGCTTCCATCGTTTTCACCGCACCGTCGAGATCAATAAGCAGCGTTTTGTCCTGACCGGTAGATCCGCCAGAACCTGCCGTAAACACAATGGCATTATGATCCTTCATTGCCTCAGCCAAGTCCTCCACACTGCCCTCCAGATCACCGATCACCACATCGGCACCGAGTTTCTTCAGTGCATCCGCCTGCTCCGGTTTGCGGATCATGGCCGTTACTGTATGTTTGCCTTCCTGTACCAGCTGTTCCACCACAAACTTACCGATTTGTCCATTTGCTCCTATAACTAAAACGTTCATACGTCATTTCTCCTCTCAGTTGAACGGGCTGCTTGTTGTTGCGCTCCCCGTTCCTTTTATTTAAAGATGCTCATCCTATAATTTAAACGAAAGCCGGCGCTTCTAAGCGCCCCCTCCCAGGTTCATGCCCGTTCAGTACATCTATGAAATGTGAAGTCTTCCGTTGTCCCATTAATATGCCATATCCCCTAGGTACTTTATACGCGACCTCACATCGACCACTTCAGCCGCACCTTTTCCTATCTGAATATCTGTTATTCTTTGTAATCGTGACAACCAAAAAGGACGCCCAAAAGGGCGCCCTTGAATGTCATTAAGATTAGTAAGCCAGTGCGAACAAACCGTGAATATGAGCTAGGTAACGGATGTTACTTGCTTCTTTCATCATGGTTGCAGGCAGACCTTTCAGACGAGTCTGGTTGCCACCGATCATGCCGACAGCATCTTTACGACCCAGACTTCCCAGCGTACCGGAGAATACTGGTGTGAAGGATTCCATTGCGCCACCTTTGAACATAACGCCCAAGTTGTGACCAATAGTCTCACCCATTTGCCAAGCCAATTGTGCTGTTGGAGGGTAAGGGCGAGCGCCTTCGCTAGGGAAGACCACTGCGCTGTCACCAGCAACAAACACGTCTTTGTGAGAAGTAGATTGCAGAACTTCCGTAACTTTCGCACGGCCACGATCCACTTCAATTCCGCTGTTAGCAACAACAGCGTTGCCTTGTACGCCACCTGTCCATACGAGTGTGTTCGTAGGGATGGAGCTGCCGTCTTTCAGCAGAACTTCGTTTTCTTTCATCTCGGTAATCGCTACGCCAACGATGAAGTTAACGCCACGTTTCTCAAGACTTGATTTAGCACGCTCAACCAGCTCCGGCGGGAATCCTGCCAGGATGGAAGGACCTGCTTCAACTGTGTACAGGGATACTTCTTTGAAGTCGATGCCTTTTTCTTGACATACTGCAGGAAGCAGGTCAGCGAATTCGCCAACAAGCTCAATACCTGTCAAGCCGCCGCCACCAATAACAAACGTAGCGTCTGCTTTGTTGCCGGACTGTTTGTAAGCATCAAGACGTGCTTCAACGTGTGCACGAATACGGTTTGCATCGCTAACCGATTTGAGCGTGAAGCTGTACTCTTGCAATCCCGGAATTCCGAAGAATGCCGTTTCGCTGCCCAAGGCAACGACAAGTGCATCGTAAGAGTATGTGGAGCCGCTGGTCATCAGAACTTTCTTCTCGTCCGGCTTGATTGTATCCACCGTATCGATTTTCAAGTTCACGTTTTTGCCACGCAGCAATTTTTCGAGTGGAAGAGCAACTGCTTGTTCAGCAATGCTTCCCGCTGCAAGACGGTGCAGTTCCGTGATAATTTGGTGTGTAGGGTAACGGTTCACGACAGTAATTGTCGCTTCTTCCGGAGACAAGTATTGACGCGCAGTCAATGCAGTCAACAGACCGCCGTATCCTCCACCCAAGATCAAAATTTGCTTCGACATATCCATCCTCCGTTCTTCTAAGTCTTAACGTTTCGGTTGTTGACGCTCGTTCAAGATGCTCAAGAAAGATTGAGCAAAACGAAGCGATTGTTGTACGTTTGGATCTTTAAGCATTTTCAGCATAGCGAACAAGCCAACTGAAGTTTGCTCTGTTTGCGCACGGTCATTGGCTTCGATGGCAGCAGAAGCTACACCTTTAGCTTTGTCTACAACAGGCTTAGCGAACTCGCCCATTGCGCTCATTGTGTCGCTGATCAGAACTTTGTCTGTTGCTACACTTTGTGCAAAGTCATAAGCTTTTGTCATAGCAGTAACCATTTCAGCCAATTTAGGCAGGTTCTCCACCAGAACGGTTAAAGACTCCTGTACCTCAGGCTTCATCAGTTGATCCAGAACGTCCAAGGACTGGCGCTCGGAAACGTTGGCACCTTCTGTAACTGGCACCTCTTGTTGAGTAGGCGATTGTGACATAAGAGAAAGTCCTCCTTTACTTTGGGATAGAAGTCCGCGACTTTCATGATGCCTGTCAAGCAGAGCCGAACCACAAAATACATCGAATACATTTAAATGTACCAAATTTCACACAATAGGATGAGCGTAGCTCAGGGCCACTCCCATATCATGCATTGTATCTTGGATCTATTGCGGACAACATGTGTTGACGCACAAAACGACAAGCAGGCCGAAACCGAACTCTATACCCTTATATTACACCTCTTACACATGAACATGAAAAAGAAATTTTTTACACTTGTGAAGATATTGTGAACATTGTAACAAAATCGATTTTTTTGTCAACCCATGAAGGCAAGCTAACGCCGCCGATCCTCCTGTCCAAGATCCGTATTCCTACCACATGTGGTATTAAGACAAGATCACATATGACCAGATGTGCGATATGTACACAAGGAAGGATTCGTTTATCCAAATGCTCAGGAATTGTTTTCCAATATCAAGATAATCATGCAACGAAATTGGTCACTGTCGTTATTATGCAGCGTTGGGCTCTGCCTTATTCCATTATTGAGACATCTTTTCAATTTCAAGTATGAACCTCTTGCGTCACGAATGCAAAACTTGGCACAAACCCATTGCGTTTAGAATACGGACATCCCGGTTAATAAGGACTACACCAGAAACGAAGGAGATGTTCGATATGAGTAATTCAACTAGCGATAAAATCAAAGCAGGCGTAAACAAGGCCAAAGGCGAAGTGAAGGATCAGATCGGTAATGCAACCAATAACAGATCCCTTCAGGCTGAGGGTAAAAAAGACAAAGCCAAAGGTGCCGTACAGGATAAAATTGCCGACGTTAAAAGAGATCACTAGATCCTTTTGATGCAGACCTCAGAAAGCACGAAGATTTCGTGCAATAGATCGTTTTAAAATAGCCTGACCGTCCGTGTTCGGAAGTTATCCGAATGTGAGACGGAGGCGCAAAAAAGCCAAGGAAGGTGTTACTCAATACACCCTTCCCTGGCTTTTTTTGTGTTTTTTATACTGCTGGAACTGCGTATCTTGCCATATCGATAATGAAACTGCGCGTTTCCCTTGTTGTATGGTATTCACGGCTGAACTGTCTGACCCATTCGGGATGTTCCCGATACCAACGGAAGGTTTTTTCCAATCCCTTTTCCAACGTGGTTTGCGGTAGCCATCCCAATTCAGCTCGCAATCTGCCTGAATGTACGACTAGACTCGACCCTCTGGACTGGGTTGGTTCTTGCTCCCGAATCTCTACAGCAGCTACGGATCGATCCATTGGTTTCAATATCTCCCCGATCTCCTGCATGGTTGTTCCAAGCCCTGTTGATATGTTGTAGACCTGTCCGTCTTTGCCTTTCAGCATAATCTGTTCAATGGCCCGGAGGGCATCATCTACATACAAGAAATCACGCACTGCCGATCCCTGAATATCCAGAGGCAGTCCGTCCAACATCCGACCAAAATTTCGGGGAATAATACGGTCTGGTAATTGCCATGGACCATAGAGGTTGGTCAAACGAAAGAGTTTGACTGGAAGCTGGTAACATTGAGCGTAGGAGTGAGCAAGCATCTCACAGGCGACCTTGGATGCAGAATAAGGAGAGACGGGTGCATACGGATCTGATTCGTGATAGACTCTGCCCCAATCGCCGCCATACACTTCAACGGATGAAGCCAGCAAGACTGGAATGTGATGTTCCGTAGCATATTGCAGGATAGCCTGTGTGCTAAGTGTATTATTGCGGAAAACTTCCCCTGGCTGATGATACGAATAATCCACGTGTGGCATGGCTGCCAGATGGATGATGTAATCTGTTCCTGGAGGTAGATGAATCCGGTCCACTGTAAGGTCACAACAGATGAGCGGCATCTCATGCAGAGGTGAGATATGAACAAGCCTCTGACAATAATCATCCCGATCCAGAAGGGTAATTCGATGCCCCTTTTGCGCCAAATACTGTGAAAGATTAAATCCCACAAATCCAGAAGCCCCTGTAATCACAATGTTCACACACGATTCCCCCTTGCGATTTATACAACGAGTGCATTGAAGAGAGTTTATGTACTGAGTATAACCTTAAAATGATACATTTTGTATCATTTTACAATTGTTTTTTGTTCGTCCTTGAGGTTATCGGGTAATTTATAGTGAGGTGATGTGAGATGAATGAACGGAATAAGGACATAGAGACGTTATTCCTTCAGGATGACGGTGTAATTCCCAATCATCCGACCCTGCCTGTGCTTTTGTATAAAAACGTATGGGCTGAAGAGGCTCTTCATGCAGAATCGTTGCTGAACCGTAATGGATGGGGAAATAGCTGGTTGAATGGTGTGTTCAATTATCATCATTATCATAGTAATGCTCATGAGGCACTTGCTGTGGTGAGTGGATTCGTGCAACTGATTTTAGGCGGAGAACATGGTCAGAAAGTTTACCTTCAAACAGGCGACGTTGTTGTGCTTCCCGCTGGGACAGGGCATAAACGTCTGGAGTCCAGCAGTGATTTTCGTATTGCCGGTGCTTATCCGGGCGGCATGAGTTACAACACACGCACAGGTGAAGAAGACGATCGTGCCAAGGCTCTTCAGGAAATCCGAGAGGTTCCGATCCCGGATACCGATCCGGTCTATGGGCAGCAGGGGCCGTTACTAGAAATCTGGGATGGGAAGAAATCTTAATACAATGATGATCATAAAGAAGAATGTTATTGGATATTGCACAAGCGAAGCTGGTTTAGTACCTAATGAGAAAAAAACAGACTGTTCCCCGGACATGTAGGAGTTACTCACCGGTGGAACAGTCTATTTAAGTGTTAAATCTGAACAGCTGGTAACGGAGACACTTCGTGATCATCTTCCTGTAAGCGCAAGGAACTGCTCAAATCTTCCGTCTTATTTCAAACTTTGTGATCTCGTCGCTTGTTTTTCTATCCGTGCGTTTCAGCCTTAGTCCCTTTCAGCGCTCGGGAAGCCGAATACTGTAATACCTCATTGCAAGTGGCTTTCCATCCATTTCAAGTTGGCCTTGCAGCACCAGTTGCCGTAGACGGTACTCCACGAACGCATCACTTATATGCTGGCTACTTGTACCAATCACTTCACCCACAATACGAGCTGCTCGGATATACTTGCCTGGCTCCCAGTTCGGTGTCAGTTCCCTCACCTTCTGCATAATGTACTCGTCCAACGCATCTTCAGTTAAGCTCCGAATCACGCCATTCTCCATCATACGTAATAGCCCAGGCTGTACCGAAAGTTCCAGCCAATCCTGCTCCAGTTGGCGGCGCTCTGGCTTGGACAATGGCTCTTGCTCAGAGCAGACGTGCCACATCGCCAAAAGCTTTTCCGGAAGAATCTCGCCTGTGTGGAGCACATCGTATTGAACGTCAGGTCTATCAAATAATTGCTTATATAAGCCACTCGTTTCGATAAGATATATGGGGCTCTCGCTGTTCCGCAATAGATACATGGCGTAAAGCAGTCCCGTCTTCTCCCGTGCATTATTCGCATACCAGATAATGATCGACGTCTTGGAATCAAAGGACTGTATTGTGGCTTCGAGATCAAATAATGATTCCAGTTCATGCATGCCATATGCCTCACGGTCATTGAGACACATTCGTTCGGTCAGCCAGAGATGCCTGCGTTGCAAGTCTGCACGCCGGGTGAGATCACCTAATGGCCCTACCGCATAATTATCATCTATAGAGAAATAACTCCGTTTTTCCTGATCAGGTAATGTACTCATTCCCATTTTCAGACTACTCAGAGGTGATTCTCCAAACGTAATATGAATTTCATTTGGCTTGTCAACCTCGGCGAGAGCTTGTTGTTCCAGACGACCCAGATCAAATGGGGTATCCATATTTCGAAACAGTGACTGTACCGCTTCCGCAAAATCCACCTTTTCACCTTGCTCTTCCTGCCGCTTGACCACGTGAGCTGATTTCATATAGAGCACACGCAGTACTGAACGAAGTTCATCTTCACTCATACGATTTATCGTTCGGCTGAATGCATAGATATTATCATTCATGTTAGGTCCTCCTTCGATCTAACAGGATTACTGACATCCTATACTGCGTACTGATCATTTTTTATGAAGAAATCGATTTGCCAGTTGGTTGATTCAGATCATGTAGATCTTCACCATCTGACGATGACCGGGTAAAGTGTCGCTCCAGTTTGCGGCTTGCCCACAGGGATACCGCAATAAACAGCAATACGCCTACCCAGCGTATAGGGTGCTCCAGAAATTGTTCCACATTGGAACCGATATACGTAACAGAGAAGATCATGATCGCTTTACCACAGCCCACCGCAAGCAGGAAGGATAACAATCGCATTCGCGCGATACCTGCCGCCACGTTAATAATGACAAACGGACCTACCGGGAAGATACTCAGCAGAAAAACATAACTGAATGCATTCCTTCGAATCCATACCATGCTGCGTTGTACACGAGGTTTGCGTGCCCATCGCTCTACAAAAGCGGATTTCCCAATCTCCCGTACGATCAGGAATGTAACGGTACAACCGAGCACCATGCCGATCCATGAATATATAAATCCTGCCCACAGACCATATACCGCACCGTTTACGCCCACAATCAACAGCGTTGGAAGCGGCGGTACAAATGATTTCATAAACGTAAGCAAAATTCCCGGTAACGGGCCCAGGGAGCGAAACTTCTCCAGCCAGAAACGAATATTTTCTTCCGTAATATATGACATAATGTCCAATGCTGCCGGGGTCATCTGCATCCATCCAATCTATACAGTCTAAGTTCTCAGGCTTGATGTTCACTATACATTTCATCATTCTTATGGATGATGAAGCTTCGTTAGCAACTCCCTCCCAGTATAACGTACATCTTCAATGAACACCGATGTCAATTTGAAGAAATTATTGCACGGCAAACTCACTTCCCACCCCAATCAAAATTAAATCAAAAAAAGCACACCTCGACCTCTGTGGTCTTGGTGTGCTTTTCATATCGAAACCCCGATCCTTCTTCGGGGGTATTTATCCTTCTTCCAGCTGCGCTTCCTGCATGGCCAGTTCAATCAACTCTGCCTGATGGGCAGCATTCCATTCGGGAATACCGGAACGCATGAACTCTTCGGCATCCATCGCTGCTTTGGACTGGTTGCACAGATTACAGGCGCAGACACAGTTGAGCGGGGTGGTATGTCCACCTTTGGCACGCGGCAGCAGATGGTCAATCGTATCTCCATACGATCCACAGAAGTAACAGGTGTAGTGATCCCGGGTTAAAATATACCGCTTGAAATCCTTGTTGCTGAACAATCGGCGAATCGTGTACCGATTGACCACCACAGCGGCTTTTTCCTTGACCAGCGTGACCGCAAGCTCCATGTCCACTTCCTGATGCCAACGTCTGCCCTTGTCGGTCTTGCCTCGCATCCGTACCATTCCTTGCCGGTTGGTCCGGAGCGAAGCCGGATCTTCCGGGTCGATGGCTACCGGGGCCGACGGGGTCTGGCGGCGGGGACGGCCATCCGTGCCAGCCCCGTGGCTTCGGCTGGCATGCGCGGGGCGCTGCCCAGATACACCGCGGGCAGCGTCTTCGCCGTTCGCCTTGGGCGCACGCTCCTTGCGCGCCTGGCGCGGCTTGGACCCTGGCGAGCCAGGCTGGCGCACGGGCGCAGGAGGCCCTGCCTCCGCAGCAGCCCCCGGCGCTTGCCCGGGCTCGCGCCCGGTGGCGGCAGGCTTTGCCTCCGCCGCCGTAGGCGCAGCGACCGTGGTGGCATCGCCACGGTCGCTCAGTGCCGGCGCATGGGCCTCAGCAGCTACGCTGCGGGCCTGCCCTGCGCCGGGCGCGAGCGCGGCAGCACGCTTGCGGCGCCGCTTGCGCTTGCGTTTGGCTGCGGTCGGTTGATCCGCAGCCATGGGCTCTGCTGCCGGGCCTTGCGGCTCAGCTGGCAGCAGAGCTTGGTGGGCCGCCGCCGCTTGCTCGGCGGCCTGCACTGCAGCGGCAGCTCGCGCGCTTGCCCGCTGTGCAGTGCCTTTCTCATTCGCAGAAGCACGCCCCTGCGAATGCCCTTCTTCCCCACGCCAGTGCTCGCCTGGCTGTGGCTCAACCAAGACCTCACCTGCCAAACCATCCTGCTCCAGACTCGTCTCTCTCAGCTCATTCCCCGTTATGCTCTCTGATCGCTTGCTCTTCCTCCGTCTTCTCCTCTTCTTCGGAATACCCGAAGAAGAGGGTGAGGAAGTCACCAAGTCAGCATGTTCATTGTCATTCGAAGATGACGATTCTACTGATGGTTGAGACACCAGAATTCTGTCAGACTCAGCCAACGTAGCAGATCCCTGCTCCATACCATGGGAGGTACGACCTGCCTCATTTCTCACTGAGGCAGACGGACTGTCAGTAACCTCACGGGTCTCCAAGCCATCCCGTTGACGCTCCATCCGTTCATTCGTTCGCCCGCTCACACTTGAACCTGCCTCGTGGTCAGCCTGTCCACCAAGCTGGCGACAGCTACGGCAGGCTCCCCGCCTGGCTCCGGGACCTGCCCGCTTTCCGGTTCTGCGCCGGAATTCGGACATTGGCCGCTTTTGTCCGCAATACATACACGTTTTGCTCAGTCGCGCTTCTTGTTCCGTCTTTCCTTGCCGGAAAGGGGCTGGACCCGTCTCCATGTTGTCACCTCGGTTCCGTATGAATCCGGTTTCTTTCTATTGTATCACATCTGCTCGTGAACACCCTCATGGCCATAGGCCTGATAATCTTTTGAGTTGTACTCCTGTGTCTGTTCACTGCATTCGTGAAGAATGTGTTCCACATATTCCAATATATCCTGCATCGGTCTCCCGCATTTTTCGCATGTTGTCATTATATTCACCTTAATCCTGTTATCCATAATGTATTATCGTTCCGCCTTATGATTACCCCTCATACATGAAAAAGAAACACTCGTTCCCCACATCCAGCATATCTATATAGACGAAAAAACCGCTCCCCGCTCTCCCCTAAGGTCGACCAAGAAACGGTTTACTATTCCTCTAATTGGAAATGTATCTTAACGTACGTCCAATTGTCCCGAGTTCTGTTGTGGCGCGAGACGTGGTTTCGGTTTTGGCAGATTGCCAAAGATCACCCATGCATATGGAACAAACCTTGCCGTCAATCCAACGACAACCCACGAAGCGATCAGAGCTACACCGAATCCTCCGGCATACCACAGATGCACTAACCAGGAAACACCTGTTTGCGGTGGAAATTCACGATACACCAGCAGGAAGAAGGGATGGATCAGGTAGATCCCGAACGACAGGGCTCCAAGCCGGTTTAGCGGCTTCACGATCAGTGACGGTCCTTTGCGATAGAGCAGATAAGCGACCTGGATAAGTACCAGCGCACAAGCAAAGGTATGCACATTCCAGAAGAATTCATACCACAGTGTGTTGTACGTTGCGATCTTCAGACGCAGCAGATAATAGATATACACATGGCCAAGTCCGGCAATGATCCATACCGCCCAGAGCAGAATCCATGAAGCTACGCGTCCTTTGGTGGCATTGGCCCGACTGATGACAAACCATTGCTTGATTTTAGGGAAATACACCCCGATAAAAGCACCCAGCATGAAATAGGAGAAGTACGAGAACGCCCAGCTTCCCTTGTTGGGTACCTGGAATCCATATTTATTACTTACGATGAATGCCCATTGAATCAATAGTCCAATCGGAACAGACCATTTCACCACAGAAGGATATTTCTTAAGCAACCATAACACCAATGGGAATAATAGATAAAATTGCATGTTAATAAACACAAAGTACAGATGTGTATAGGCCTTGCCCGTAAACAATTTCGTGATAAAACTTACTGCCGATTCGCCGAAAGGTCGGCCCTGATAATGCGTGAAATGCAGCAACACAAAATACATTAATGAGAACAGGAAATACGGAAGCAAAATATACACAAATCTTTTCTTGTAGAAGTTACTCACGAGTTTCTTATCCAACGGACGAGAATAATAGTTATAGAACAGTACAAAACTGCTCATAAAAATAAAGGTTGGCGTACCATATTTCATAAAGATATTAATAAAGTTGTACAGCCAGTAGTAGCCTGAACCCGTCATGTCCACCGTCGCATAGGACGTGGAATGCACGCACAGTACGCCGATAATTGCCATGGCACGCACCAGATTCAGTTCTGGAATTCGCTCTCTTTTCAGTGTTTCACTCATGTTTACGTTTCTCCTTAATGTGTTCGTCAATATGTCAGATATGACTTAATACAATAAAGCTCTCTATCTATTAAAAGCCATAATGCTTAAGATGGATAGTCCATTTTCTTAACAATTCCTAAATTTTCAACACATTTCACACTATTTTCATGTCTATATATGTAAAAAAGACCGCGAGTACGCGGTCTGTGGAACATCCTGCTCTCAACCAAATGAATATTGGATCAAACGGATGAGAATGGTAAATTTGGGTTTGGGCATGCATCCCGCCCCTGACTCAGTCTACTTCGAACGACTCGCCAGAATCTGTTTATACACGTCAATAGCTACCTGTCTCGATACCTTCAGATCAACGATGGCATCCTTGCGCGGCTGATGGATGTCCTTGCTATGCAGATCCTTCAATTCAGGCAACCACTTGCGAATATAATCACCTTGCGGATCATATTTCTCGGATTGTGTTACTGGATTGTTCACCCGAAAATACGGAGCCGCATTCTCACCAAGCGAAGCACACCATAACCAGTTACCACGGTTTTGAATGTTATCATAATCACTCAGCTTGCGCCTGAAATAGGCTTCACCCAAGGTGAACGGGCATTGCAGGTTTTTGGTGAGAAACATCGCCGTGAGAATTCGCAGCCGGTTGGGCATATGTCCGGTTTCATTCAGTTCCGTCATCGCTGCATCAATAATCGGAATGCCTGTCTCCGCCTTGCACCACCGTTCAAAGTGATTATCATGGAGAGTCGAGAGATCGTACACCTTTTCATATGTAAAATAGTGACTCTCATAGACCGCTCGATACAGATAGAAGTCGCGGAAGCACAACTGCCTGATCCATTCCCCCGCTTCTGCGGTGCGACTCGCCGCATCATACATCTTGCGAATGGATACGGCCCCCACAGCCACGTAAGAACTGAGATGACTCGGCTCGTAAGCCTCATATTCATCCCGATGATCACCGTATTCAGCAATTCGATCCGATAAAAATTGATCCAACAGCAGATGAGGGTCCTCGTCATTCGAACCACTGCCCTCCAGCAACTCTGGAGGTACCTGCATTACATCCGGCCATTCAATCTGACGATCACTCACCTTCAACGCTGCAACCGTTGTTGCCGAAGGAGGGTTGGGATGTTCATTCATGAATTCCACCCACCGCCGATGGAAAGCCGCAAATACCTTATATGGCTCCGACTTGCCTGTAAAGTTGGCAAATCCATTCAGATCCATCAGCAGATGATCCGTCAGTTGTGTGAACGAAACCTCGTGCGCCTCACTGACTATGCGTATGGCCCTATCCCGCTCGATTGCATATGGCGTCATGTCCCGATGGACCACAATCTCGTCAATCTCACCTTTGAATTCGTTCAGAATGAAATCTACCACTTCAGCCGGTTTGCCGTAAGCAACATGCAGTTTTCGTTTGGCTTCAAGATACTGTCTGCCTAATTCCGCCGCATGCCGCCTGAAATTCACACCGCTGTGTTCCTTCTCTCGGCCTCGCCGCAGGAGGAAAGGATCATAGATGAGAACATGCACACTCTCTTCTTGGTGTTCCCGCAAATAATCGAATGCGGCCAGATCATCCGTACGCAAGTCTTTGCGGTGTATGAATAGCTTCATGTCTCACCCTCCTGTCTGAACTTACGTTTATTGCTCCGTCAGGTCCTGATACAACCTGCTTGTTTCGGGCTCGGGCTGATACCCCAGATCCTCATTTAATGTCAATGTAAATGAATGATATAAACGAAGTATGCCTTGCTGATCATCCATGGACGCATACACTTCCATCATGAGTCGACAGATCTCTTCCGAATAAGGCTCCCGTTCCTGCAATATCGTTAATTGCTCAATCGCTACCTTGCCACGACCATGCTCCATGTCCCATCTCGCGATATCCATAACCAGCGCTGTATACTTGCGTCTGAGTTCCCTTGCTTTGGCCTGTGCCCAATGATAATCATGCTCTTCCAGATAATCGCCACGATAAAGCGGAATCATATGCCTCAAGTCTTCAACACTGTCTGATGTGATGACGTTGTAGACCATGGCTTTTTCAAATTGATCCACATCACTTACCAGATTGCCAGATAACAGACGATAACGGTTCATATTGTACTCCAGCTTACCTGTCATGTTCCATTCCTTAAGCAGCTTTCGAATCTGGTACACGGAAGTATGTAGATGGGTTAATCCCTTTTCCTGGGAAACATCACCCCATAGCTTATCCAGCAGAATCTCCTTGCTTACCCATTCTTCCCTGTGATGAAACAAAAAAGCAAACAATTCCTGTGATTTGGTTGTGCGCCACTTATGTTTCTTGGCACCCTGATCCAAGCTTCTGTAGATATCCAGATGTTTGAACGTAAGCAGCCCCGGAACTTCAGTATCCAACTCCACAGATACAGGTTCCGATTGCTGTACCTCGGTGGTGGCTGCAACTTGGGAAGTATGCAACATTATGCCCGCAATTCGATCAATGGTTTTGGCCAATCGGGCGGAGCTTACCGGTTTCAGTACATAATCCAGAGCATGCAGCTCAAATGCTTCCACTGCATGGTCCGCATAAGCCGTAACAAAGATGATACGAATACTCTGATCCAATTGCTGTATATATTCAGCCGCTTCCAGGCCATTCATCTCCGGCATTCCAATGTCCAAAAATACAACATCTACACGTTCCTTTGCCAGAAAATGCAGACCATCACGAGCTGTTGAAAAACATTGCACGGGTGTAATTCGTCCGTCCGTTCGTAGTAGTCGCTCCAGATGAAGCTGCGCTGGCTTCTCATCATCGATCACAATGGCTCTCATCGTTCTTTCAGCCTCCTGCCATGAAAGATTCAATAGGAATACCGATTTTATCAGCACCCGCTTATTAATCTGTTAACCATAATTGCTTCACTCTGCACATTAATTGGAATAATCCACCTTTTGCACAGGGATACGGAATCGGATCTGCGTGCCTTTACCCACATGGCTATGAATCTCCAGTCCCTGACCATATAGAGACATCAGGCGACGGTTTATATTTTGCAGCCCGACACCTCCCGGACCTTCGGTGCGCCCAGACTTGACCTGAGCCATACGCTCAGGAGGGATACCAACACCATCATCCTGGACCTGTACAACTACATGCTCACTCTCTTGGAAAATCCTAAGATGAACTGTCCCACCAGCTGCCCGCTCCATCACGCCGTGGCGAATGGCATTCTCCACAAGTGGCTGAATACTGAGAGGTGGCAGATAGAGCTGTATGTCTGGTTCCACCTCATACTCGACCACGAGTCTTTCCTCAAATCTGGCCTGTTCCAGATGCACGTAAGACTCCACCAATTCCAACTCTTTGGTCAAAGGAACAAGCTGCTCCCTGTTCTGGAAGTCAAAACTTCCGCGCAGGTAATGACTCAATTCAATCAGCAGATCGGTTGCTTTGTCCGGATTCACTGCACAGGTCGCGATAATAACATTGAGTGCATTATATAGAAAGTGCGGCTTGATCTGGGCCTGCAAAAAGGCCATTTCGGTCCGAATAGCCTCCTGCACAGAACTCCGCATCTCAATTAACGTCCGAACCCGGGCACGCAATTCACCAGCATCCACCGGTTTGCTCAGGAAGTCATTGGCTCCCGCCTGGAATCCGTGTTTGATATCCTCAGGCAACCCGCGGGCGGTCAGCATCAGAATCGGTAACTCCGACAAGGAACTCTGCTCGCGCAATTTGCGACATAACTCAAGCCCGGACATCTTAGGCATCATCCAGTCCGTAATAACAAGATCAATGGACGGGAACTCCTCACGGAGTTTCAATGCAGTGGACCCGCTGTCCGCTGCAATCACGCGATATCGTTCTGTCGACAATAGGTTAAGCAATACCTGTCGATTCACGGGGTCATCGTCTACAATCAGAATCGTATGCTCCGCTTCCGGAAGATCATCCGGCTCATCTGACTCTCTTGTCACAAGCTCCTTCGCCCCTGCCCCCTGTGCAGCAACATATCGGGCGGCAACTGGTTTCGAATGAGATTGCAACATAGGCAACTTCATAACAGGCAGGGTGAAATGAAAGGTCGAACCTTGCCCCGGCGCCGATTCAACCCAGATCTCACCACCGCCAAGCTCAACGAGTTTTCGCGTAATACTCAGACCCAGTCCGGTTCCATTGCTCAATCGCTCGATCGTGCCGTTACTCTGCTCATACGCCTGGAAGATATCCTCCTGTTTGTCCAAGGTAATGCCTACCCCTGTATCCGCGACCGATACCTTCACCCAATCCCCCTCCACACTGGCGTACAATCGAATCTCACCCTGCTCAGTGTACTTATAGGCGTTACCCAGCAAGTTATACAGAACTTGCCTTAGGCGATCTTCATCTGCCTCAACAAGCGGCAACGACTGGGGCCATTGTTGAATCAATATAACCGGCTTGTCCTCAAACGTGAAACCCGAGACTTCAACCACAGTACGAGCAACGGATTCCAGATCGACAGCTACCCGTTTTAACTCGATCTCACTATTTTTTAATTTGGAAAAATCCAAAATATCGTTAACCAGCAGTGAAAGGCGCTTGCCGGTTGAAGTAATCATGGAGAGATTTTTGGCTTGCTTGGGCGTGACTGCTCCGGCCGCCCCTTCCAGCATGGATTGCGCAATATTAATGATGCCATGGAGGGGCGTTCGCAGCTCATGAGACGTGTTCGCCATGAACTCGTCCTTCAGGCTGTCGATGGCAAGCAAACGCTCTGACAGGGCTTCCACGTCTCGGAATGATTGTGCAAAGCGGATTGCGGTCACTATCATCTGGGCAAATACAAATAATAAAAGTTCAATCAGCGCAAAGAACGCTGTGTCTAGGGTAGTGAACGCACCAAGCGTATACAACACAACAACCATGAGTATGCTCATCATACTCACCAGTGCAAAGTGGCTGTCATTCGGCCGGCCTTTCAACCAATAGAACATGGCTCGCAGCGTATACAACATGACAACAAGCGAGATCAGCAACATGGGAAGCTCAAGAGACGAGAACAGTGTCGGAGGAAGCGTAAGACCCACAATAGTCTGGGTAACGATTAGCACTACAGCCAGACGAACAAACCACTGATGAACTGCTCCTGGCACACGGGCATCCATATACCGAAGCAAAAAGTAATAGGCAGCGGCTGAACTAAGGAGCTGAATCCGAAGTATCTCATTATTGGTCAGGAACGGTACAAACGTACCCAGTAACTTCTCCCCATGTGTCAGGGCGTATAGCGCACCAGAAAGGCTGAATAATCCGAGAAAACGAAGCTCCTTCTCCGTACGTCGTAATCTGAACAGAAGTAGAAAAAAGGCGGCTGGCAAGATAAAACCGAATAAGGCCATCAGATCCTTGAGCCAACCTTGTTGCTGACTTTTCAGAATACTATGCTCGTCTCCAAACAAAATAGGCGCTACAATGCCCCCAGACGAGTAACTATAATTTGATACCTGAATGATAATGTCAGCCGTACTGCCCTCAATGGACGTGAATCCTGTAAAGGGCAGATTTAATTGTATATCTGTTGCCTTGGTCTTTCCTGGCAGGCCTTTGCCACCAATCTCTTTACCATCGATAAATACCCGGTGGGCCATGCGTATATTCTGCGTGCGTATACCATAATCGTTTTTCATCGTCCGGGGTGTAAGCTGAACTTGCAAATGATAGGTTCCATACCCATGCGCCTGCCCCAAAGATTTGTTCCATCGGGCAGGAACTTGAGTGCCAGACGAAGCCGGCAAAGGCTTGCGACCGGATACATTTGCTTCAATATCTGCCGGACTCAGCAACTGCCCAGGGTAGAAATCCCAGACACCCTTTAGAGACGCTGCACCCTTGCGATCAAAGTCCCAATGGGTCAGGTCAATTCTTCCATCTGCAGCCTGGGGGTTACTCCGCTCACTAATTAACGTCTGAGCGATCCAACCCAGCGGAACAATGACAATGCATATGAAACTTATGGTCAGCATAATCCAGTGTTTTCTCATCTATGTATTCCTTCCATTCACAATGGCGAGAGACGTCTAATTTTGTCGATTTATCACTATAATTCATGTTACACGTTTCTGCTGCTCACGGAAATAGTTTCCGTATCAAAATCGGCCAACTTCCTTATAATTTTAAGGATCTCTATCTGTTTTCGCCAGCTCTTGGTACACCAAGAAACCCCAGGCCGAATTTCACCGGAATGAACGGGCGAAATGACCTGGGGGTGATTGAATGAAGATTTATTTAACAACTTGGGCAAGCTTCTGAACGATTCCGGCCCATCCCTGTTCCATACGTTCGCGTACGATAGCGTGGGCCTGTCCAAACTCGGTCAGTTTATCCGCATCCCAACCGCTGTGAATCAGCGTGAAATCCGTACCTTCGGGCTGTTCATTCAGTTGGAACGTCAACGTCCAGTCCTTACCCCAGCGGAAGGACAGCTTGTGCAGCGGATGAACTTCCGTCACCTGACATGGTGATTGGCCGAAGGGGCCTGCTTCCAATATAAACTCGTGACCTTCCACGGGTTCCAGATTGCCTGGCATGAACCAGGTTTTCAGTCCCTGCTCGGTCGAGACCTTTTCCCACACCTTATCTACAGGTGCATGGAGTACCAGTTCCTGCCGGATATCTGGCAGTGCACTTGATGAACTTGATGATGAATCCATTCGAATCACCTCCTTATACATTTCATTTCCATTTCGTATAACTACCCGAATAGAAGTTGACCTCCACTTTATCCCCACCCTATAATTGGAACATATTCCATAAAAGGTGCGTGAATCCTATGATAGTCTGCTCTGAAAAATCCATTTCCAACCGTTGCCGGAAGGGATAATCTTAACGAGTTCCCTTTCACGTTTGCAATTCATTATATCAAAATGTGGGGGACACCTATACTATGTCATTCAGTTATTACGGTCCATTATGCACCACCGTTTATGATCTAACAAAACCTGTGGGACACTCCTTGGGAGGAGACATTGAATTCTATCGCCATTATCTTCAGCGCTGCAAAGGACGTATCCTTGAAGCCATGTCGGGATCAGGCCGAGTGCTCATTCCTTTGCTTGAAGCAGGCTTGAAGGTGGATGGAATTGATTATTCAATGGATATGATTGACTCCTGCCGTTCTCGTTGTATGGAGCAGGCATTACCCATGCCTGAGCTGTTCGTTGCCGATCTGGAGAAGCTTGACCTTCCATATCGATACGAGGCAATTATCATTCCCGGAGGTTCTCTGCTCCTCATCCCAGACAGACAGGCGTCGATTAACGTATTACGTAATCTATTTCAGCATTTGGAACCTGGCGGCAAGCTCGTGTTTGATCTGTTTCTGCCCGATGTGACACAACCCTCTTCTGTAGAAACATCAACCGTTTCATTACCCGATGGTGATACGATCACTGTAGAAGTGAAAACCATTGAAGTGAACCTTCTACACCAATATAAGGTAAGTCTGATTCGCTACGAACAATGGCATCAGGGTGCTCTTGTTGCTACGGAGCTGCAACAACTCACCCTACGTTGGTACGGCATAGAAGAGTTACGCCTAATTCTCGAACACATTGGTTTCTCTGACATTAAAGTGTACGCCGACTTTAACCCGGATCAACCACCCACGCAGTCGAATCAAAAATTCGTCTATGAAGCGACTCGAAGAGCGTAGCCATCCGTAATTGGATGGATATGCTTCTCAATATCCAAAATCAGGCCACAGCATGAGGTTTAACCCATGCTGTGGCCTTTTTTTACTATATAAAATTTGCAATAACATTTACACGAAAACGAAGAGGACAGAAATAACTTGAAGAAGCTAAGCTACAAGCTTTCTGCAAGAAAGCTACATCGAAAGCATACACTTCGCCTTTATCCTCAGATCGGAAAGTTATTCTGTCATCGGAGTGGCAAGTGTAAATACAATTTAGAGCAAATTAGTATCCACGAGAATATTGCTCTGCAATCGCAGCTTGATCCTTGCTGACGCCCAGTTCCAGAGCAGCATGGTTTGCCCAGTAAGGGTCACGCAGCATACCTCTGCCAACAGCAACCAGATCCGCATCGCCGTTGCCAATCACCGCCTGAGCCAATGCTGCATCCTCCAGCATACCCACTGCGATTACAGGAACGTTCAGCTCTTCACGGAAGCGACGGGCAAATGGTACCTGATACCCTGGATAGTTCCCTGGTTTCCGCTGACCGGAAGGTCCTTCGCCGCCTGAACTGATATGGAACATGTCCACGCCTGCATCTTGGTAGGCACGAGCGATATTGATGGTGTGGTCGATGTCGTATCCACCATCCGCGTATTCTACAGCTGAAATCCGCAAAATCAGCGGCATATCTGCTGGCATTTCTTTTTTCACTGCACGAATGACTTCTACGCCAAAACGGGACAGATCCTGCCCATATACATCCTCACGTTGGTTCATCAGCGGGGAATGGAACTGGTGGATCAGATATCCATGTGCACCGTGCAGTTCAATGGTATCTACGCCAGCCTGTACTGCGCGGCGAACACCGTCTGCAAACTTCTGCACCATGGCTTCTACCTCTTCGGTACTTAACGCGCGTGGTTCCTTGTACTTTTCTCCCGGGAATGTAACTACCGATGGGGCAACCGGCTGCGGAGCATCCTCTGCTTTTCGTCCTGCATGTGCGATCTGAATAGCTACTTTGGAGCCGTAGGCATGGATTCCGTCTACAAGTTTGGTGAAGGCAGGCACATGCTCATCTGACCATATACCCAAGTCATTATCGGTAATACGTCCATCCGGATCTACATCGGTCATCTCGATTACAATCAGTCCTGTTCCTCCAACCGCACGGCTCACATAGTGAACCTGATGCCAATCGTTCGGAATGCCGTCCTTCGCCGTCACGGAATATTGGCACATGGGTGCCATGACGACACGGTTATTTAATTGCAGACTCTTGAATTGATAAGGGGAAAATAATTGTTCAGTCATTAATATTACATCTCCTGTTCCATGATCATGATATATATGAAGCCTTACTTATTTGTCTAAGTCCGAAAACAGTTTTCCGTTCTTGCCGTAATTGTCCTTCTCCAAATCCTCAATGAAGATAAAGACTTTGCTCGGATCAACATCCAGTGTCTCACAAGCCACCTGAGTCATACGTTCAATCAACTGACGTTTCTGCTCAACCGACTTGCCTTCCAGTACTTTAACCGTGATAAATGGCATGTCTAGAACTCATCCTTTCTTCATCATTTATTATGAACCTCAGTTACAGAAATACAAGTACGTACATTTTTGTGACCTAGTACCCTTTTTGATACCTAGAAATCCTCATATTTCGGTTCTGCCCCATTCTGGAAATGACTACAAAACATGATATGATAACCGTAGAGAACCACAATAATTACTATACCCAATTTACATAAGTTGTGACTAACGGTTACACGATAACGGAGAGGGCAGAAATAACCTGTAGAAGCGGAGCTAAAAGCTTTCTGCAAGAAAGTTACTTCGAAAGCATACACTTCGCCTAAAAGTTTTCTGAAAGAAAGCTGCATCGAAAGCATACGCTATCCCATATTTTTACTTTTGTAAAAGTGGATCAAAAAAATCTGGGGATAACAGCGATCAGAAGGTTATTCTGGCCTCGTAGTGGATCAGTGTAAAATAAGTAGCTCAACTTATATACTACTCAAGCTAGGGAGCGATAATAGATGAAAGATATATTAATTCAAAGACTGAGTACTTATGTTCAGATGGATACCCAATCCGATGAAAATAGCGAGACATGCCCTTCCACACCCGGCCAACTGGCCTTGGGCAAACTGCTCGTTGAAGAATGTAACTCCATTGGTCTGCAAGATGTGACGATGGATGAGAACGGTTATGTCATGGCTACACTGCCATCCAATACCGACAAGGATGTTCCCGTAATTGGTTTCCTGGCTCACCTCGATACAGCGACCGACTTTACTGGCAAAAATGTCAAACCACAGGTTATCGATAACTATGACGGTGCTGACATTGTGCTGAACTCGGAACTGGATGTAGTACTGTCCAACAAGGATTTTCCGGAACTGCACGAGTATAAAGGCCACACCCTGATCACAACCGATGGTACAACATTGCTTGGTGCAGATAATAAAGCAGGCATTGCCGAGATCATGACGGCGATGGCCTATCTGATTGAACACCCGGAAGTGAAACACGGTAAGATTCGGGTTGCTTTTACCCCCGATGAAGAGATTGGCCGTGGACCGCACAAGTTCGATGTAGCTGCTTTTGGAGCCAAATATGCGTACACGGTCGACGGTGGACCACTTGGCGAGCTGGAATACGAGAGCTTTAACGCAGCTGCCGCCAAAATTACCGTACGAGGCACCAATGTACATCCTGGAACTGCGAAGGATAAGATGGTGAACTCCCTGAAAATTGCGATGGAATTGAATCGACGCCTGCCTGTGGAGGAAGCTCCTGAATTCACGGACGGTTATGATGGGTTCTACCATCTGTTGTCTCTGGAGGGTGATGTTGAGCTGACAAAGATGAGCTACATCATCCGTGATTTCGACCGAGAGAAGTTTGAAGAGCGCAAAACAAATCTATTGAATATCGCAAACGAACTGAAGACCAAGTATGGAGAGAAAAGCATCACGGTTGAATTGAATGACCAGTACTATAACATGCGTGAGAAAATTGAACCCGTACGCCAGATCGTCGATATTGCCCATGAAGCCATGACCCGACTGGACATCGAACCTGTTATTCGCCCCATCCGGGGAGGAACAGATGGTTCCCAGCTATCCTATATGGGCATGCCAACACCAAATATTTTCACTGGTGGTGAGAACTACCACGGCAAATTCGAGTATGTATCGGTAGACAATATGGTGAAGGCCACCCGTGTCATTGTAGAGATCGCTCAATTGTTCGAACAACGCGGAGATATCTAATCCACTTGAAGTGTATAGCAAAAAGAGCACCCCTCGGTATATTCGGGAGGGTGCTCTTTGTTATACCGTATTGTAATTTAATGTGTCGCGTCATGTCGCATAGATATACAGGCTTGGTCTTTATTTTAAAATGCCATCACTCATATATATTGCCTCCCGCGATGACACGCAACTGTTCCAGATCACAGATCACTAGCTTTCGCTGCACTTTGAGAATAATATCTCGATTACACAGATCTTGAACGACTCTATTAAGATGTCTATAGCTGGTGCCCAGCATATCTGCCAGTTCGGTGAGCTTGGAGGTCTGGATCTCTTCTGAAGAGGACTCCTCCTGGCCCATGGTGGACAACAGATAGCTGGCAAATCGGCTTTCGACCGGATATAACATATTCAGACTTGACAGGTTGGAAAAGGTGTACAATTTATGCGTAACTTGACTCAGCATAAAGTGGAGAAACCTAGGGTTCTCTGCATACGTATTCTGGAGCGCGCGATAGCTGATACCCAGCAGCAGGCTTCTGCTCACAGACTCTACCGTATTCATAGCCTCCTTGCCATTTATCAGTTCCAAATCTCCCACGAGCGCAAGGGGTGTACTGAAACGAAGCAACAGAGACTTCCCGTTAGGCAGGGTGGTATAGATCTTGAGCTTGCCCTGCACGAGAAAATACAATCGCTCCGGTCGCTCACCTTTGGCACATATCATCTCGCCCTTCGCAGCTTCAAGTAGTCGCAACTCAGCAAGTGCAGGCTTGTCCAGCACCTGATCCAACCCGTTCTCACGGGCGAGTTGCCGCACAAGTCCAAAGTCCATAATTTCTTTCATTCCGACTTCCCCTCCGTTGTCGTATATAACGCATGCAAAAGGACATATGTCCCATAACTGATATACATTCGTACAAATATCTTGATATAAAAATAGTTACAGCTAACACTTATATCCAGTAAATCATTTCAACTGGGAAATATTTTAAAATTTAATCATAAAATGTTCATTCTTTCATGCAAAATGCCGTTCACGAAAGGCCATTACCGTCCGATGAAAGATAGAGCATTCCATAGAGATCGTTAAAAATAATACATTCAAATATTGAAAGGATGGTCCTCTTCCATGAACGTTGTAGATGCCCTGCTTAAAGTAATGCCTTATATCAGTCTGATCCTTAGAGAACCAGCTAGTTTAACTGTATATGATCACGAAAAGGTGTTAGAGGTTATTACCACTGACAAGTTTGACCTTGGTTTTGAAAAAGGAATGCCACTCTTGGAATCGTATCAAAACTTTTCCATCTTAAAAAACGGAAGAGAAGCTACGCTCGCTACTCTCTCCAAGGACGTTTATGGTATCGAACTGGATATTTTGAACATTCCGATCTTTGATGATCACCAGAAAGTTGTTGCTGTTTTCTGTGTATCTTACGACCAATCTAACCAGAACCAACTTGAGAATATTATACAAGAAAATCAAACCATCAATGGTAACCTCGTTGATATGGTGCAGCATGTTGCTGCTCATGCCGAAGAATTGCAAGCAACCAGTGAGCAGATCTTGCAGAACACAAGACTTGCTGTTCAGAACTCTTCCCAAATCAACAAAGTAGCCGGGTTCATTCGTGAAATCTCTGAGCAAACCAACTTGCTTGGCCTGAATGCCGCTATCGAAGCCGCTCGCGTTGGCGAAGCTGGTGCTGGTTTCGGTGTGGTTGCTTCCGAAGTACGCAAACTCTCTGTGGATGCCAAACAAGCTACAAGTGATATCGATACCAGTCTGAGAGATGTACAACAGGTCATCAAACAGATGGAAGTTGAAGTCTCCCAGATTGCAGCCTCTTCACAGGAACAAGCAACGCTTGTATCCTCCTTTACGGATGTGATTGAGCAGCTTAATGAAACAGGGGAGCGAATGAAAGTTCTGTCCGAACAACTGATCAGCTATTCGGTTAAAAAGTAATGCAACAAACAGGACTCGGGTTGCCCATGATGGATAATCCAAGTCCTGTTGTTTGTTGTGCCCATTTTATATAACCAACTACGTTCAGATAAAATCTTAATTGGCTACATGTTTTGATTTATCTCCTATAACTTCTTCTTCCGACTGCCAGCATTCCACTTCACCCGGAATATGAATGCGGTCCCGCGTAAAGACGGGATCACGTCCTTCAGCCTTTTGTTTCTTGTAGTCCTTCAACGCTTCAAAAGTCACCTTGGACAGCATCAGAATTGCAATCAGGTTCACCACCACCATGAGCCCCATGAACAGATCAGCCAAATCCCATACCAGCTGCACTTTCGCTACCGCACCAAACACCACCATCGCGATAACGCAAATGCGGTATACCCACAGCCAAACTTTGTTGGATTTGATAAACTCAATGTTGGTTTCTCCATAGTAATAATTTCCGATTAGTGTACTGAAAGCAAACAGGAACACCATAACCGCCAGGAATCCTGATGCCCATGGACCAATATGTACACTTAATGCAGCCTGAGTTAACTCAATGCCACCCAGATTGGAACCTTTGTATACCCCGGATAGCAAAATAATCATGGCTGTGCTTGTACATATCACTAACGTATCTGTCAGCACGCCAAACGCCTGAATAAGTCCCTGTTTCACCGGATGTGTTGCATCCGCCGTTGCAGCAGCATTCGGGGCGCTACCCATGCCCGCCTCATTGGAGAACAATCCGCGTTTCACACCGTTCATCAGTGCAGCACCTAACGTTCCTCCAGCCACTTGTTCGATGCCGAAGGCATTTTTGACGATCAAGGCAATCATGGCCGGAAGCTGGGTAATGTTCGCCAGCACCACAAAAGTCGCTACCCCAATGTACAATACGGCCAGTACAACAACGATGTATTCCGATGCTTTTGCAATCCGCTTGACACCGCCCATGATAATTCCTGCAAATATCACAGCCATAATGATACCCACCGTTAACCGATCCGTGCCAAATGAGTTCTCAAATGCAACGGTAATCGTGTTAGACTGCACCGCATTGAAAACCAAACCGAATGAAAGTGTGATGAGAATGGCAAATAAAATCCCCATCCAGCGTTTGCCCAACCCACGTTCCATATAATATGCCGGACCCCCGCGGAATCCGCCCTTATCCTTCACTTTATAGATCTGAGCCAACGTACTCTCCACAAAACTGGAGGCTGACCCGATAATTGCAATGATCCACATCCAGAATATAGCCCCAGGTCCACCCAGTGCGATCGCCAGTGCAATACCGGTAATATTCCCCGTACCTACACGGGCCGCCATACTAATACAGAACGCCTGAAAAGGTGAAATTTTGCCTGGTACCTTGCTTTTCGGCTCTAGAAGCACCTTCACCATGTCTCCAATCATGCGGAATTGCATGAATCGAGTCTTGGTGGTGAAGTATATACCACATACTACCAATAGTATAATTAACACTTTGGACCATAGAAAATCATTGAAAATGACGACAATATCTTGTATTGTTTGCTCCATCGGTATGCCCCTTTTATGGTGTATTTCAAACACAGAGATGGTCACGTGAAAAGTTTGTACCATTCTGCACAACACTAGCCCCAGACTTCAGGATGTTACTTATACTACAAGGGCATCTACGGAAATCGACAAATACCTACATGCAATTCCTACATTTATTTTAAAAATGGGCTTTATCGCCCAATCATTGTCATTTAACCTGACATATCAGGTTCTATGCAAGAAGGAAAGGAACGATTACACTGGAACGAGAGTTCATGGCGGAGTTAACCCCCTTTACCATAGATTTATCAATCACACCATTCGCAGAGAAAGGGAATGACTGACATGCGTTATTTTATCGTGGATGATGATCCTGGCGTTCGTTCCATGTTGATGGATATTATTGAGGATGAAGGCCTTGGCGATATTGCCGGGGAAGCTGAGGACGGAGCACATATTCACGCGGAAGTGTTGGAACTGCATAAGGTGGATATCCTGCTGATTGATCTGCTGATGCCACAACGAGACGGGGTCCAGACTGTGCGGGCGCTTGAAGGAAGGTTCGAGGGCAAGATCGTCATGATCTCCCAGATCGAGTCGAAAAATATGATCGGAGAAGCCTATTCACTAGGCATTGAATATTATATTACGAAGCCGATTAACCGGTTAGAGATTCTATCTGTTCTGCGGCTGGTGAACGAAAGGCTTCGGATGCAGCAATCCATCGCTGATATTCAGCGGACATTGCAGGGATTGTCCGGTTTGAATTCTATCGAACGTGCTGCGGCTCCTGTTCCGGACAAAACAATTACGACTGCAGGACATTTCCTGCTGTCCGAGATGGGCATGATCGGCGAAGCAGGCAGCAGGGATCTGCTGGACATGCTGGAATATCTGGAGCAGGTTGAGACAGATGAGCATAAGCTGTCCCCCTATACGTTCCCATCCCTCAAAGACATCTTCCAGAATGTAGCGATACGTAAACTGGGAGAAGACGCCTCTCTCGCAGAGGTGAACAAGGAGATCAAGGCATCGGAACAACGTGTTCGCAGAGCCATCTTCCAGACTCTGAGCCATGTGGTTTCTCTGGGATTAACCGATTATACACATCCCAAATTCGAGAACTATGCATCCAAATTTTTCGATTTCACCGAAATTCGTAAGAAAATGCTGGAGCTGCAAAACAATGTGGAGCCTTCCTTGTCCCAGACACGCATTAATACAAAAAAGTTCGTGCAGGTCCTATATTTGGAAGCCAAACGATTGCTGCATTAAACAGATGCATGATGGATACAATGCCAAAACAAACGGGCATGAATATTACGCCGGTAGGATACCGCCTCATCAACTGAGGCTGTCCATACCGGCTATATTCATGCCCGTCTGTACGATCAAGCGTTACAATCTATATGATTTGTTCCGTGTATAAAATCAAAATCGCTTTGGGTTCAGGCCCGTGAATGGTTTCGACTAATTCGGTTATACTCATTAATCAATTCGTCCAATGCCATAGACTGCCGAATCACATCGGGATGCCCAAGACCACCCTTGTTATGCTCTACCAGCATATGAAGGTTATGTCTGGCCTTCTCTATTTTATTTTTCAAATCCAAACTCATAACCATGACCCCTGATACCTCCTTATTCTGTGAACCATTTTAGTTTTTCCTGTCAATCTATAGTTGGATTAACATATGGCATAGGAGACAAGGATGTTTTGTATTCTTCTCCAAATTTTGATAAAGATTATTTTATCACACAAGAGCTGATCCGAAAATGGCTGATATGACGCAATTTTAGTGGTATTATCGTGGGTTAGATTCTAGCGTCTGGCCTCATCGTTCACCGCCAGAACGGATTGTGTCGTAAATGTGTATATTGAAAAAACAGAAAGTACATTGGTTCAAAAGGTAATAAAATCCCTTTCCATAATGGGGTCATTCAGGTACAATAGGGCGATGTGTGTGTCCGGACCCGGCGGATACAAATGATGTAATTTAGAGGACGGCCAACGACGGCCATTGATCCTGATTTGATATTATTGGAGGCTTAATCATCACCATGCAGACCGATTCACAGACTAAAGTCAAAATTGTTAACGCCGATCCCAGCGCAATGGGATTATTTGGGTTGGCTATCGTAACCCTGGTCGCTTCTTCCCAAAAGCTTGGCATTACGGATGGACTTAGCTACGCTATTCCTTGGGCGATCTTCCTGGGTGCCTTTGCCCAGCTATTCGCATGTATTCAAGATTCCAAACGTAACAATACCTTTGGCACAACGGCTTTTGGCGCGTACGCATTCTTCTGGTTTGCCATGGCGGCCAACTGGATGATCAAAATGGGCGTATTTGGCTCCACGCTTGCTGAACAGGCCGATGGCAAGCAGCTCGGATTTGCTTTTGCCGGATACCTCGTATTCACCCTGTTCATGACGATTGGTGCTATTGAAGCGAATAAAGTGTTGCTTATCATCTTCATTCTGATCGACTTCCTGTTCCTTGGCTTGACCTTTGACGCTTTCGGCGTAGCTCCTCACATTTTCCACACCATTGCAGCATACGCTGAACTGGCGATCGGAATTGTGTCCCTGTATGGTACAGGTGCTTCGGTACTGAACGCTCACTTCGGTTATGCGTTCTTGCCGATCGGCAAACCGTCCGGCATTTTCAAGCCTAAGGCTTAATATACAGCAGTTAACCGCCAGCGCGCCGGTCCGCGCCTGGCGGTTTTTTTTGCAGTCTGACTTCATCTGAATATGTATCTAACCGACACCTATACTAGGGAATAATAGATTATAAAAAGACCCTGCAGCACCTGAAAAGAAATGTCACAGTAGCAATACTGTCAGGAGGAAAAAGCATGAGAGAGATACCGAAACCCACGGAGATGGATCAGGTGGAGAAAAAATCTGTACGCGAAACACGTTGTTTCAAGACGGCACGGGTGTTCCCAACCGATGTCAACAATCATAATACGCTATTCGGTGGCAAGCTGATGTCCTACATCGATGATATTGCATCTATCGCCGCTTCCAAGCTATGCCGGGTCAATACCGTAACGGCCTCAACTGACTCGGTGGATTTCCTGTACCCGATTAACCCAACGGATTCGGTTACGCTTGAATCGTTCGCGTCCTGGACAGGACGCAGTTCCATGGAGATTTTTGTGAAAGTGATTCGAGAGGATCTGAAAACCGGAGAGAAGAAAATTGCAGCAACTGCATTTCTGACCTTTGTGGCCTTGGACGAAAATAATCGCAAACTGATCGTGCCTCGCATTATTCCGGAGACGGAAGAAGAAAAGAAATTATACGAGACCGCTCCGGATCGTGCGGCCATGCGGAAACAACGGCGGCAAGAGAGCAAGAAATTCGCTGACTTCCTGACCGTTACTTATCCTTGGGAATAAAAACAAGCTAAACAATAACAAGATTGAATACCAGCATTACATTATCTGGACGATGCCGGATAGATGGACACCGCTCTGTTATCCGGCAGTTCGCCACCCATGGAGACACACCACTGCTGATAGATGCGATACGCTGCACCACTCTCCAGCAATCCCTGACAAGTGTATATGCCCTCTTCGATGGAATTGACACGCCCCGCCACGTACAAGCGAAAACCTCCATTTAACAAGACCTGATTCACAAAAGCAATATGACCCTCACCGCTTAACACACTTTCCGCCACTTCAAGTTGCTTTGCAGCCGTCCAGACGAGCTCCGGCACGGGCATATCCAGTTCATAGGCTGCTGGATCAACCAATTCCAGCTTCATATCACCGTCTTCCACGGCGTATACGCGGGTTGGGCGATCAATATACAGATCCTCAGAACCTTCCATCCCCTGTACAACATAAGCACGACGATAGTTAAACCGGGTGAGCAACTTCGCAATCCGATCCAGAAAGGTATTATGAAACACACCAAACACCAAATACGGTGAATGGTTATAATCAATCAGTTTCTCTGCTGTGTTAAACACCGTTCGAAAACCCAGCTCTTCCCGTAACGGACGAAGCTTGCGAAGAGGTGCGCACCAATCCTCGGAGGACACGTACATGACACCCGAACGCAATGCAGCGCTCCGGGCATCTTCCCGATCCATCTTGTGTGTATCAATACCCACTTCCTTCAACAGTACCGACAACGTGACGCCCCACTTGGGTGGTAAAGGATCACTTCCGTGCAAAGTCACCGGCAACCCGGCCGCCGCGAGTACAAACGCAACCGGAAACGTGGCCATGAACGACTTTGTCCGTCCATCATAAGGACCTGCACAGTCCAATCCATCCTGAAATGTGGTGAAACGTTCCGCACTGTTACGACAAGCATGAACAAAAGCTTCCAGCTCCTCGACGTTTTCCATTTTCATACGTTCAGCCATAAGAAACGCAGCCGTCTGGGCAGGGGAAACCTCCTGTTTCAGGATTTTCTCTGCAACGGTCAGTGCTTCTGTATAATTCAGATCACGCGAGCCTCGTTTCCCACGTCCGACCTCTCGGAGTATCTGAGACATATCCATGGAGAATCCTCCTTCCAATTAAGACTGGAGCAGTTGATGGGCCTTCACAATTGCTGTAGCTACATCGACCATCCGTTTGCGTTCATCCATCGCTTTTTTGCGTAACAGGTCATAGGCTTCGGCCTCCGAGATCTGCTTCAGATCACTGAGGATAGCCTTCGCCATATCAATCCACTTCCGATCTTCCAGCCTGGATTGCAATTGCTTCCGTTCCTGCTCCCACTGTTTGCGTTCCATGTAACGTCGGGCTGCAAAGTGAAGAGTCCAGTGAATCTCGGGCCCGGTCATGGATGGCGTAAGTATTCCATCAAATGAGGTTTCGACCTCGCAGGACTCTGCGGAGGAAGAGGCTGTGTCTGGCGCGCACCACCAAAGCAGTGGTGAATCCGACTTCCCCTTTCCCAGGCAGTTCCCCCAGTATTCCACATCAGTCAGGGATAGGTGTAAAATGGATGCTTCCGCCTCACGAGCTAGCTTCAGCACCTCCGTTTCACTGCCTGCCACTTGTACATGGTACCCGTTTGCTCCCAGCAGCCTCTCCGGTGTCAGAGGGATTGCATCGGATGAGGCAGCTATCGTTGGTTGTACACGGATGACCAATAAAGATCGCATGATGGATCAATCCCTCCCTATTACGTATAGTCAGAGTCCATAACATTTAAGGCGTTAATACATGAAAGCAATAAATGTGTCATGTTACCTGACAAAAACCAAATAGTCACGATTATACGTTCTGAATTCAACATGTTAATAAGCACTTCATGCCTCGCCATCCTGCACTAAAAAAGGGTGAAACAGTGACCATGGCACCTTTTCTACAGTTTTATTCATAACCGGTATACTAATTTTATCTAAATCCTTCATTCTTATGAAGGTATATCTGTAAAACGTCGTCGTCCCATTGATATTCCAATAAACTCATGTAAACATAATTAACTTTAAATTTCAAATACTTTTTTATGTTAACTATCTTGACATGGTTAGATCGATCTTTTATAGTTAAGCCATAACAACTCCATATTTGAATCGATCACAGTTACAACGGCGTAGCTGGTTGAAATGGCAATGAAGCCTGTTTTGCAATCTCGGAGCAAGGGATGCGTATGTATATGCGCAGTCCTCCGAGGCATAACAGGCTTTTTCGATTTTAGAGACAAGGTTTTGAGGCAGTTTGCAGAATGGACCTAAGGGGGCTAATCATAATGAGTACAACGAAAAAACTGGTGCTGGTCGGTAATGGCATGGCGGGAATCCGCACAATTGAACATATCCTTAAGCTTGCTCCGCATGCTTATGAAATTACAGTCTTCGGCGCAGAGCCGCATCCCAACTACAACCGTATCATGCTATCTTCTGTACTGGCAGGCGGAACAACGATCGAAGATATCGTAATCAACGAGTGGAGCTGGTACGAAGATAACGGCATTCGGGTATACCCCGGTGACCCAGTCGTTCAGATCAATGCCGAGCGCAAAGAAGTTGTATCTCAAAATGGTGTACGTGCAACCTATGATGAGCTGATTATGGCAACAGGTTCACAGGCATTCATCCTGCCACTTCCCGGCGCTAATAAGGAAGGCGTGATCGGATTCCGCGATATTAAAGACTGCGAGACCATGATGGCAGCATCACAAAAGTATCGTAAAGCTGCCGTCATTGGAGGCGGATTGCTTGGACTGGAAGCAGCGCGGGGACTGCTTAATCTGGGCATGGACGTCACGGTTATCCATATTAACGGCCATCTGATGGACCGGAACCTGGATTTGCCGGCAGGCCTGATGCTCCAGCGTGAGCTTGAAGATCAGGGCATGAAGTTCCTTTTGAACAAACATACCGAAGAAATCACAGGGAAACATCGAGTAAAAGCCATTCGTTTCACCGATCAAACGGTGCTTGAAGCGGATCTGGTTGTCATGGCTGTCGGGATTCGTCCGCAGATTGAACTGGCTCGCAATACCGGCCTCGATGTGAATCGCGGAGTCATTGTAGATGATTATATGCATACCAGCATCCCTGGCATCTCTGCCGTTGGCGAATGTGCAGAACATCGCGGTATTGCCTACGGACTGGTAGCTCCATTATATGAACAAGGTATGGTGCTCGCAAAACGCCTGGCTGGCGCGGCAACCGAAGGATACGAAGGTTCAGTCACTTCTACCAAGCTGAAAGTATCAGGTGTTGACGTATTCTCTGCCGGACAATTCAAAGACGCTGCAGACACTCGCAGCATTCGTATTCAAGATGACGTCGATGGTGTGTACAAAAAGATGGTGATCAAAGACGGACAGCTGATCGGAGCTGTATTGTTCGGGGATACCACAGATGGCGCTTCTCTATTTTCCCTCATTAAGAGTGGTGAGAACATCAGTGGTCGGGAGAAAGAAATTTTGCTCGGTGTACCTTCCGGTGGTTCGGCCTCGGGCCCATCTGTCGCAGAACGCATGGCGAGTATGCCGGATGACGAGATCGTCTGTGGTTGTAACGGTGTTACCAAAGCTTCCATCGGGGACGCGGTTCTGAATAAAGGCTGTAATACACTGGGTGCAATCAAGTCCTGTACCAAAGCTTCCGCTTCTTGCGGTGGATGCAAACCGATTATCGAAAATCTGCTCACGTATTACGCAGGTGATAATGTAGGCGAACAGACCAAAGAAGGCATCTGTGGCTGTACGTCCTATGATCGGGATGAGATTGTTGCTCAGATCAAGGAGATGGGACTCAAAAGCGTGAAGGAAGTCATGAATGTTCTCGGGTGGAATGAACCGGAAGGTTGCTCCAAGTGCCGTCCTTCCCTCAACTATTATCTCGGTATGATCTGGCCGGCTGAATACACAGACGAGCGTGTATCCAAATTCACCAATGAACGCTATCATGCCAACATCCAGAAGGACGGTACCTACTCCGTTATTCCACGGATCTATGGTGGTGTTACTTCTCCAGCGGAATTGATCAAAATTGCAACTGTTGCAGAGAAATACGATGTGCCTTTGGTGAAATTCACGGGTGGACAACGACTCGATCTGCTCGGTGTACAGAAGGAGAACCTGCCGAAGATCTGGGAGGAACTCGATATGCCTTCCGGCTTTGGTTATGGCAAAGCGCTTCGTACGGTGAAGACTTGTGTAGGTAATACGTTCTGCCGATTCGGCACACAGGATTCCATTGAGATGGGTATTCGTCTGGAGAAAAAACTCGACAAGATGGTAGCTCCAGCCAAAGTGAAACTCGCTGTCTCGGGATGTCCGCGGAACTGTGCTGAAGCGACCATCAAAGATCTGGGTGTTGTCGCCATTGATGGCGCTTGGGAGATTCATGTTGGCGGTAACGCGGGAGTCAAGGTTCGTGCAGCCGAGTTGCTCTGTACGGTGAAGACCGATGCGGAAGTGGAAGAGTGGACTTACTCTTACCTGCAGTACTATAGAGAGAACGCAAAATGGAATGAGAGAACAGCGGCATGGATTGAACGGGTTGGTCTGGATCATGTGAAGGAAGCATTGGCGGATCGGGATGTACGTCTCGCTCTGGTTGAACGTCTGGAAGTTACACTGGGTCACACGGTTGATCCTTGGAAGGAAATCATTGAAGATGAGAAATTGCGTAAAAACTTCACCCCACTGTCCGGTGCCGAGCCGGTAACCCACTAGAAGAGGAGGAACAGCGATGAACAAATTCCGGATTGGACACCTTGCGGATATTGATGAAAAGGGAGCACGGACATTCCTGATACAGGACACCGAAATTGCCGTCTTCAAACTGAGCGACGGAAGTCTGCACGCCGTCGAGAATCGCTGCCCTCACAAGGGCGGCAAGCTGTCGGAAGGCATGGTGTGCGGGACAGCTGTTCATTGTCCTTTGCATGATTGGAAGATTGATCTGCGTAACGGTAAGGTACATGAGCCGGATGAAGGCTGCTTGAATACCTACAAAACAGAAGTGGATGGCAACAGCGGAGAAATTTACATCACGATTGCGGGCTAAATGCTAGAGATACCCTGACATCAAGGAGGCGTGCGCTATGGATTTTGTTAAACCTGCAGAAGTGCTGCAATCGATGGTCGAAGCTGGTGAGAGCAAGGCCAGAATGAACCGGGTACAGATGCTGATCCGCGGTTTTCTGGCGGGGGCTATCCTTGCCTTTGCAACGACACTGGCATATACCGCTGTATCTCAAACTTCCGTTGGTTTGGCAGGTGCACTGATATTCCCGGCTGGATTCGCCATTATTATTCTACTGGGTCTTGAATTGGTGACAGGAAACTTTGCGTTGCTTCCACTCGCAGTGATGAAACGTAGAGTAACATGGATGGAGATGCTCCGAAATTATTTTTGGGTGATTACCGGTCATCTGATCGGATGTGCTTTCTATGCTCTCTTATACGGCCTGACCATTACCAAGATGGGTACGGATATGAGCAACCCTCTAATTCAAACGCTGATCCAGACCAGTGAAGGCAAGACACTGGGGTATCAGCACTTGGGTGGGGCTGGCATTGTTCTGGTCACCATCAAAGCCATTCTATGTAACTGGATGGTCACACTCGGGGCAGTGATGGCGATGACTTCCACTTCCACACTGGGCAAAATCGTAGCGATGTGGCTGCCCATTACCATATTTTTCGCTCAGGGATTTGAGCACGCTGTGGTAAATATGTTCGTCATTCCGGCAGGCATGATGCTCGGCGCACAGGTCAGTATTGCTGACTGGTGGCTATGGAATCAGATCCCGGTATTGGTTGGCAATCTCATAGGCGGAGCCGTATTTACTGGACTCGGTCTGTATGCCGCCCACCACTGGGGAAATCCGGTGAAGATATCGACGAAACTGGCAACCATTCAGGGTGGTCGTTCAGGATTGGCAAGTTCTGATGCTACACCGAAATTGGGGACACGATCATGAGCCGGGGCCTGGTTAGTATTGTTGGCGCTGGTCCTGGAGATCCGGATCTGATTACGGTAAAAGCCCTGAAACGTATTCAGTCCGCAGATGTCATTATGTATGATCGGCTTGTGAATGATCAATTGCTCGCTGAGGCTCATGAAGGAGCACTCCGCATCTACTGCGGCAAGGCCCCAGGCCTTCATTCCATGAGTCAGGAGATGATTGGACGGATGCTGGCTGCCCATGCAGCGGAAGGCAAACAAGTCGTACGACTCAAGGGTGGCGATCCGTTTATCTTTGGCCGTGGTGGTGAAGAAGCGCTTGTGCTGGCGGAAGCAGGGATTGCATTTGAGATCATTCCCGGCATCACTTCAGCTGTAGGTACATCCTCTTCATCCCTTATTCCGTTAACTCATCGCGGGGTTGCTTCATCCTTCGCATGTGTCACGGGAACCGGCAGTGATGGAAGTGTATCTTCGGTCCGCTGGGACCTGCTCGCCCATAGTGTAGATACATTGGTCATCTACATGGGTATTAGCCAACTGCCCCAAATCCAACATGAATTGCTTCACCATGGCAAAAGTGGAACCACCCCCGCAGCTTTAATCGAACGGGGAACCACTTCGGAGGAACGCATTATTACCGGCACACTTGCCGAACTCCACTCCCTCGCCAAGTCGCATAAAGTGAATAATCCCGCATTAATTATGGTCGGAGAGTCTGTCCTGATCCGCGAACAGCTGCTTCAGATGCAACAGGCCGCGAACGCCTCCATGACCGGATAATCTGACTCAATCCAACAGCATACGCTCATGAATAGTCCGACCCTTCTGCCCTGGTTCAATCAGCAGACGGGTCGGTTTGATGTTAATCAGTGCCGTAAGCTGCTCCCCCATATAATGCGCAGAATACTTGAATCCAATCTCTGCCCAATGCATGATCACACCTACCGTTGCAGATACCAGATAACTTAACATGATGTCGTAATTAATCGTCCACTCACTATCCTCGGTCACCAATACAAAATCTTCGGTTAGATACGTTCTAAACATATTGCACAGCCGGGAACCCATATCTGAATGCATCGTTATTAATGCACGAAAGATATCCTGATGGGCTTCAATATATTCGAATACAGGCATCGTGGATGGCAGCAATGCAGTCATGTCCACTTCTTTGAGCTGTGCGTATGGTTCTGCATAAGCTCGCCCCACTCCCTGCATGAAATCATCCAGTATGAACTGCAACAACTCCGGTTTGCCGGGAAAATGTAAATAGAAGGTTCCTCGGTTGTAATCCGCCCGCTCTGTAATGTCCCGAATGGTTAAAGCGTCTGCTCCCTTCTCCAATATCAAAGAAACCGCCGCAGCGATGATCGCATCCTGCGTTCTTCGTGCTCTCCGGTCCTGAGGATGTTCAATGATCAACATTCTCGCCTCCTTTGTTCATTATTGTAATATAAATGAACACCGCTTACATCTATGTCCGATAGCTGACATATGCGCTGTCAATGATTATTGTCACATTGCTATGTATATCTTAACATTGAGACAGGAAAGATAGACGACAGGTTGAAACTTTTTTTGAGAAATACCTGCCAATAATGAATAAGGAGCGGATAATCATGAGTACATCTTATACACATACAGCCGTTATTACAGGAGCAGCCGGGGGCATTGGTAAAGAATTGGCACGCCGCCTTGCTGAGCGCAAAATCAACTTGGTTCTGGTGGACCTGAATGAAGAAGCCATCCAACAGACGATTACTGATCTGAACCTCGACAAAGAGCACGTCATCGCCGTAAAAGCGAACGTATCCCAAGAAGCAGACGTGAAAAACTATGTGCAAAAAGCATTGGATGCATTTGGCCGAATCGATTATTTTGCCAACAATGCCGGTATTGAAGGTCCAACAGGACTGATCGAAGACCTGAGTGTTGAAGCACTGGATATGGTATATAACGTCAACATTCGTGGGGTATTCCTGGGTCTGCAAAATGTCATTCCAGTGATGAAAAAACAAAAATCGGGTGCGATTCTAAATACCTCTTCCCTCGCGGGTCTGATGGGTGCACCTGCTGTGTCTCCATATATTATGTCCAAACATGCCGTAGTTGGTCTCACGCGTACCGCTGCAAATGAATTGGCACCTTATAATATCCGGGTTAACGCTGTATTGCCAGGCACAATCAACACACGTATGATGCGCCAGATCGAAGCAAATTCCGGTAACGTGGAAGACTATCAATCAGCAACGGTGTCCAGCATTCCAATGGGTCGTTACGGTGAACCGGAAGAAGTCGCTGCAGTAATGAACTTCCTGTTGTCCGAAGAAGCATCCTATGTAACAGCTTCCCTCTACACTGTAGATGGCGGCATGATGGGTCAATAAGAAGCTGCAAACGGTAGGATTGATAGAGATTGGGTCGATAGAACTTCAAGTCCATCCTTAGAAAAGTTATACCGACAGGTATTCCCGAAGGAACGCCTGGTCGCTACAATCTAAAAAAGACCTCAACACCACAGTTTTGTGGAGTTGAGGTCTTTTTTACAGTACAACACTTGCCATGCAGAAGGCTGCATCTGTGAAAATGTCTTTTGAAACGCCATTTAACGCCTCGTTGCACCTTGTGATCACTCTAACGAACCTAGGGCACCATATATCAGCTAAAAGCGCTTATTTCCCGAACTAACGAATCTCAGACACGCTAATTCCGCAGAAATGCTTTAACTGCATGGGAAAGTCCTAAAATCCATAGAATAACGTGTCTTAGATTCGTTACATTCCCAATCGAGCGAGAAATGCCCGAATAGCGCGTGTGAGATTCGTTAGATTTTGCCCACACTTAACTTAATCGACGTATCCCGCGTGACCCTTGTCCATCAAGTAGTCCATCTCAGCATCCAGGATGCTTTCCACGGTCAACTCATCCAGCTTCACATCTTTACGACTAAGGATATAGTCAGCCAGATCATCGCCGTCAATATCCACATCGTTACCTTTGGCATTCTCATGCGCCTTGTTGATGTACGCTTGCTCATGCTTCAGCACAAGGGCGATATTCGCCTGGCTTGCCTTCGTTTTATCTGCAATATATTGCATCATTTCTTGTTCATTAATTGCGTTTGCTTCTGCCACGTTCAGTCATCTCCTTGATTCATACATACTGTTGCCATTGTAGCATAGGTTAACCCATTACAGGCAGAACTTATGCCTGAAGAACAATTATAGAGAGGGAACGAAGGATTAGTGTGGAGCCGAAACGTAGGTAGCATTTTTTCATACGCTGGCTCATCACACCTCCCTTACGACAACCGCACGTAAAATGTAGCACCCTCTCCGACTACACTTCGAGCGTACAGCTCTCCTTTGTGCTGATCCACAATGGAACGAGCAATCGCCAGGCCCAGACCATGCCCACCATGTTTGCGTGCTCTTGACGAATCGGTGCGATAGAATCGATCGAAGATCCGATCCAGATGTTCCGGCGCAATGCCTTCCCCAGTGTTGGACACGGTCAGCAGGACATCATTATTCTGTTTCTGGAGGGTGACGTTTACGGCGCCTTTTGGACCGGAATACTTCACAGCATTATCGAGCAAGATCAGAATGACCTGTTTGATCTGCTCACTGTTCCCATGAACCGTAAGATTCGGCTCAATATTGTAATCGAGGGAGATGTTTTTCTCAAAAATAACGGCCTCCATCGGCAAAATAATACTTTCCACCGCATCGCTCATATTAAACTTCGCATGAATCATCGTGGAACGCGAGTCGTCCATCTGTGTCAGATAGAGCAGATCATTCGTAAGTCCGGTCATGCGCTCGGTTTCCGACTTGATATAGTGCAGCCACTTCGCCTGGTTTGTTATGGTATCCTCCTGATTCGCGAGCAACACGTCGGCATTGGTATTGATGATCGCCAGCGGTGTCTTCAGCTCATGTGAAGCATCACCGATGAATTGTTTTTGCTTCTCAAACGCTTCTCTGACTGGTGCAATGGAGCGATTCGCAAAATAACGACTCAGGAAGTAGATCACAATCAGCATGACCAGTCCGACAACAGCAAATGTATAGATCAGGTTCGTCAGAATGCCTTGTTGTGCGGTCACATCAATAAAGACAATCATATGCCCATCACCGCTCGGATCAACCACATAGGCCCAATCCGTTCCGTCCAGCGCAAATTGTCCAGTCTGCCGTCCCGAATCACCAACTTTATCTTGGTCAACCTTTTGCAACGCCGCGGTGTAGAACGTATCTTCCATATCAAAGCGGGAATGCGTATCCGTAATCTTCCACTGGTCATCCGTCTTGATCATGAACGAAACGGAACGTGCCGGAGGTGAGTTGGGATCACCTCCCGGGCCTCCATTATCACCACCCATGGCATCGGAGGGAAACGAATCTGTACCGGAACCCTGTCCTTCCCCGCGCGGCATCTTGGATGAATTATAAGGACTGTGATAGAAATCGGACACCTTGTACAACTCCATATTTGTCTCACGTTGCACATTCTGATACGTAATTGTATAGATCGTCGCAAATGCCACCAGCATCATAATAGATATGGACAACAGATTCACGATCAGGAATCGATTTCGGAGTTTCTTGAACATCAGGACGTCACCTCAAGCACATACCCCACACCCCGAATCGTGTTAATGCGAACAGCAGAGTTCAGGAAGGTTAATTTTTTGCGCAAAAACGATATATAAACCTCCACATTGTTATACTCCACTTCCGAATCAAATCCCCATAACTTCTCAATAATCTGCTCTTTGGAGGTAATCGCCTGTTTGCGGGCAATCAACAGCTCCAGCAGTTCATTCTCCTTCAGATTCAACTTGATCTCTTTACCCTGTACGCTCAGCTTCAACTGGGTTGTATTCAGCTCAATGTCGCCAAACTTCAGCCCATCCTCGGGAACCACTTCACCCTTCCGCCGTAAAGCTGCACGAATCCGGGCTAACAATTCCTCTGTGGCAAAAGGCTTGGCGATATAATCATCGGCACCATAATCGAGCCCTGTGACTTTGTCCGATAGTTCACCCTTGGCAGTAAGCAGAATGACAGGCGTATGAATGCCTTCACTGCGAAGTTTCTTCAGGACGGTGATCCCGTCCATCTCCGGCATCATGATGTCGAGTAGTAACAGGTCGTAGATGCCGCTCTGCGCATAATCGAGTCCTGACCTGCCGTCGTGGACCATGTCCACGGAGTAGTTGTTTTTTTTCAAAATCTGCGACACAGCCTCTGCCAAATGAACCTCATCTTCCGCAATTAATATTCTCATCATCTATTCATTCCTCTGCTTGAATTATTCGTCTTCATGAACCCTTGTATGATATCGCCTATTCTATCAATCAAACCTTGAATCAATCTTAATTCATTTTGTGCATGCGCACTATTATAGGAAGGTAAAAAAATGTTAACGCAATGTAAAACCATTTAAGATTCATTCAAGGTTGGGGCTCTAAGATACAGACATGGAAGCAATACACGATGCAACAAAACATACAACCCACCAACGAAAGGAATGAGTCCCACATGGCTATTGAAGTATTCAACCGATATGAGAGCAAGTACCTTCTGACGGATGAGCAGTACGCACATTTCTACAATGACCTGCTGAAATACATGGAGCTGGATGCCTACAACAAGAAACATGAGTACTACTCCATCAGTAACCTGTACTTCGACACTCCGCAGGATTCGCTGATCCGCGCCAGTCTCTCCAAACCAAAATACAAGGAGAAGCTGAGACTGCGGGCTTATGGAATACCTGAAGAGAATGCCAAAGTGTATCTGGAGATCAAAAAGAAAGTATTTGGCCTGGTGAACAAACGCAGAACAGCCTTGAAGTTGGATGAAGCTTACGAATTCGTTCGTTCGGGACAGGCACCGGAGCTCGCGGATTACATGAACAAACAGGTTGTCGAAGAGATCAAATATTTCCTCCGGGTATACGATCTGGAACCGAAAGTGTATCTGGCGTATGAGCGCAAAGCACTCTTTGACAAGAACAGCCGGGATCTCCGCATTACCTTTGATACCAACATCCGCAGTCGTAGATACGATCTGAAGCTGGAACAGGGAGATTACGGCGAACCGCTGGTGAAGGACGGTCGATGGCTGATGGAAGTAAAAGCCGAGAAAACCGTTCCGCTGTGGCTGTCGCAACTGCTCTGTGAGCATGGTCTATACCGCACCGGATTCTCCAAATACGGTAACGAGTACAGACACCTGGTGAGAACAACCAACCTGAATTACCAGACAGAGCGCATTCTTGTACCAGGTACCGATTTCAACCCATCCATAGAACAAGATAAAACGATTATAGAAAGAGAGCGTGTCCTATATGCTTGATTCACTGTTCAGTTCAGCCCTAACCGATACCAACCTGACGTTTAACAACGCAGTCATTACTATTGGTCTTGCCATCATTCTGGGATTGGTCATCAGCCTCACCTACATGAAGACTAACCAAAACACATACTCCCAGAGCTTCACCTTAACGATGGTTGTCCTGCCCGTCATTGTCGCTATTATCATCCTACTCATCGGCAGCAACATCGCACGAGCTTTCAGCCTGGCAGGTGCCTTCTCGATCATCCGATTCCGAAGTGCCCCTGGTGATCCAAAGGACATTGCTTACGTATTGTTCACGATGGCTTCCGGTCTTGCTTGCGGTGTAGGCGCTTTTGGATACGCGGTTCTGTTCACCATTATCCTGTGTGTACTGATGTTTGTCCTGAGTCGCTTCAACTTCGGCGGCAAGAAAAGTCAGCTGAAAACGCTGAAAGTCACCATCCCCGAAAACTTGAGTTATGAAGAAGCACTTAATGAAGTGTTCCATACATTCAATGTACCTTTTGATCTGAAGAAAATCAGAACCACTGAACTCGGCAGTCTGTATGAGCTGGTCTACAGTGTAACCATTCACGAAAGTGTTAGCCAAAAGGAATTCCTCGATGCGATCCGCACACGGAACGGCAACCTGGATATCTCGTTAACCATGAGTCCAACAACAGAATATTAATTTTTAATTCGAAGGGAACGATCTAATATGAAGAAAAACATGATAACAGGCAGCAAACTTTGGTCCATCGCCATGATTACCAGTCTACTCGCAGCATGCAGTTCACCAGCAACGACAAGCACAACGGCCAATGCCGCAACGTCAACGACAGGAACAACCAAAACGGTATCTGTCAGCGAGCAAACTTCAGTAAAATATGCAGATCTGGTCTCTCTGGATGCTGACGATACCAATATTATCTGGAGTGAGGCGGATTCCACAGCGATTAAACTGAATGGCACAACTGCAACGGTGACTGGTTCGGGTGCCAAAGCAGCGAATGGTTCGGTAACCATCTCCGAAGCAGGTACTTATGTACTTAGCGGTGAGCTAACGGATGGCCAGATCATGGTTAACGTTGCCGATAAGGGCACTGTACATCTCGTATTAAACGGAGCAACCATTCATGATAACGACAGTGCAGCGATCTACATTCAGAAGGCTGGTAAAGCGGTGATTACGCTCGAAAAAGGAACCAAGAATACCATTTCCGATGGTAAAACGTATGTGTACGCCGATGCTACGATAGATGAGCCGGATGCTGCGATCTTCAGCAAAGCGGATCTTACGTTCAACGGTGCAGGTCAATTGACCGTCACAGGTAACTATAATGAAGGTATTACGAGCAAGGATGATCTGAAAGTCATTAGCGGTAACATCAGTGTCAAAGCAGCCGATGACGGCATCAAAGGTAAGGATATGGTCGCTATTCAAGCGGGTACGATTACCATTCAAGCCGAAGGCGACGGTATCAAATCGACCAATGACACGGATACCACCAAAGGTTACGTTGCTATCGCAGGAGGTACCTTCGATATTCAAAGTGGCAACGATGGTATTCAAGCCGAAACCGCACTTGTTGCGGATGGAGGCACATACACCATTGTAACGGGCGGCGGTAGTGCCAATGCACCAGCCAAAGTTGAAGAAGGTCCATTTGGCGGCGGTGGCGGTGGATGGGGCGGCGGCACACCACCAACAGATATGGGCACACCACCAGATGGCGAACCACCTGCGGATATGCCAGAGATGCCTAATAACAGCGGTACAAATGCAGGTGCTAATACGAATGACGCAGCAGCATCCAACTCTGCCAATGCAACAGCAACAACGGATAACAATGCTGATGCGGACACTGCTACAACAGCAACGGAGTCCACAAGTGCCAAAGCACTCAAAGCAGGAACAGACCTTACAATTAATGGCGGTGCGTATACCATTGATTCCATGGATGATTCCCTGCACAGCAACAATAACGTAACCATCAACGATGGAACATTCAGCATTGAATCCGGTGATGACGGCATCCATGCCGATCAGGCCCTTACGATTAACGGTGGAACCATCACCATTGCGAAGAGCTACGAAGGACTTGAGGGGGCAGTCATCACCCTGAACGATGGGGATGTGGATGTAACAGCATCCGATGATGGCGTAAATGCTGCAGGTGGCGAGACGGAAACAGCTGCGAATACAGCGGCAAGTACAGATAGCGCTACTACAGCAACCGATGCCGCAACGACTTCCAACATCTCTGTAACCGAAACGACGGGCACAACATCAACTACCGATCAGGCATCCCAAGGTACAGCTACTACTCAGCAAGGACGTGGACCGGGCGGTATGGGCGGTGCGGCAGCGAGCAATAACGAGTTCCACATTAACGGCGGTACACTCACGGTGAACGCAGGTGGTGACGGACTGGATTCCAATGGTTCCATTAACATGACTGGTGGAACGGTTATTGTGAACGGACCGACGGATAGCGGCAACGGAGCACTGGATTATGACGGCACCTTTGAAATCAGTGGTGGATACCTCGTGGCTGCCGGAAGCTCTGGTATGGCACAAGGAACATCCGATGCGTCTACGCAAAACACCATTGTGATGACATTCCCTGCAACGCAAAAAGCTGGAACACTTGTACATGTACAAGACAACGAAGGCAACAACATTCTGACATTCGCTCCGGCAAAAGATTATCAAACCGTGGTTGTCAGCTCACCGGATCTTGCAAAAGATGGTTCCTACGTGGTCTACTCCGGTGGTACATCAACAGGTAAAGCGGTAGATGGACTCTACACAGACGGTACGTATAGCGGTGGAACTCAAGTGGTTGCCTTCCAATCGACAAGCAATGTAACTTGGGTCAATGAATCTGGTGTAACTACAGCCAATTCAGGTATGGGTGGTCCAGGAGGAGGCCGTGGTCAAGGTGGCTTCGGAGGCGGCAGAAACAGATCCCAATCCGGTACAACATCCGACAGCACAGGCACTACCGATTCTGCAAAATAATACGTGCGGTAAACAATAATCAAGCAATCTCTTGCCCCAACTCAAAGGCGAGACAAAAAGGCCCCGAATCACTTCATAGTGAGTTCGGGGCCTTTTTCGTATCCTCATTCTTACGTGGTATCTGCATTACTATGATATGAAGCGCACTCTTTCATCCATTAACGTTATGGCAGAAGGTTTACAGCACTCCAGCTGAGTAAACCTGGTGATCACTTTCCTGTTCTTTTCTTTAAAAGGAATACACGTATACCTTGGTACGCAGGGCATCCCGGCATGTAATAGTACGTAGTGGTTCTTTTCCTGGCAGGGCAAAACAGACGCTAATCACCTTGGCACCCGGCGGAAGCTCTCGACTGAACTTGTCCAGAAGCTTAGTCATGGCACCCGGAAACAGATAACAGATCACACAATCCGCATGTTCATAGGAACTGGTGTAGATATCCCCGCGCATGAAGCGCAGCCTGCCCTTGAGAGAGTACTTTTTTCCCTTGGCTCGACGTAAGCGAACACTGAAATAGGCAATCAGTTGGGAAGACCATAAGGGAATTCTCGAATTCTCAATCCCGGTAAGCCTTTTACCAGGGCAGTGTCTTACAACATCCAATCCCAATGTGCCCCATCCGGAGCCTGCTTCAAGCACATCCCCGTACCCGGGAATACGGTTTACCTCTTGAATGACCACCTGTCTGACACGACTGGATGTGGGCATCGGGGAAATCCCGTTTTTCCAACTCACGAGTACGATCGATATGACACCGATCAATGTCACCACGGCAATCAGCCATGGAATCAGGTAAATGATGAACATGAACTCATCCCTTTGTTATCACTCATTCATTCCGGCACATGAGACTTCATATATACACCTTTTTTATATACAGACTTGATGGTAAAATGTACACCCAGCTTGCGATTCGTCCGATAGATTAGCGAGTTAATCTCGTCGATCCCCACCGCTTCACTCTCCAGCATGCTCCGCTCCGGCCACACCTGAGCCACAATCTGCTCTCGGGTCACAAAATGGTCCAGTTCACTATACAGCAGCTTGAACAGTTGATACTCCTTCTTGGACAGCGGAATCTCCACTTCACCGATCTGCACGGTTTGCAGGTGATCCTGCAAGCGTACACCCTCACCCAGCAGATCCGACACCCGATATTCCCTCGTCTCTCCAAGATCCCCTTCAGCGCGAAGCTGGATCAGTCCGTTGACCAACGTCAGGCTATCGCCCTCGCTAAACGGATATTTCTCATAGGGAACGAGGCGCTGCCCATTCAGTTCGGTACCATTTTTGCTATCCAGATCCTCAATCCATAGCTGTTGCTGTACATCATAATGAATGCGGCAATGCCGCTTCGATATCATCTGATTATAGATAGACAAGTCCAATTCACTTCCGCCTGTGTAACGTCCCACCGTAATGGAGCGACCTTGGCTTACATAAGCAAATGAGCCGTCACTTTCCTGTCCTGGCGTACGAATGACGATTTTTGCCGTCTCCCGCATGTTATTCTCCCACCTTCAATGATCACTCACTCGATCTCTATAAACATTTCATAACAATAATGATAAAATCATCAGATTTGTTCCATTGTTTGCACCGCTATAGTTCAATATAGTGGTATACAGGAACGATTTATGTTCGGTTCTACTCACTCTACTATACCAGACGTTGTGCTTTTTTTCTCATGACGGCCGGATGTCTACTTTTAGCTCATTCAACAAGAGAGGTACCTTCCTATGAACAAAAAAAATATTTTCATATACGTGTTACTCGCCTTTGCCCTATCCATGACATTAACTGTGCTCTCCCGTATGAATGATGATGGCGGAGAACCACTGAAAGGCACCTCAGCTGCCGAAACCTCATGGTTACAAATGAAGATCCAACCCTAAGTCTACTCTATTATAACGTGATCTCTGCGCAAAACGTTTCACGAATGTCATATTAGGCTAAGCCATAGACTCATATCAATAAGGCCCCAGATTGCTGGTAACAGCAACCCGGAGCCTCATTTTAATCCAGAAAATCTATATTACACGACTTATTTCACAGAGCGAAGTGAAGTGGACAGCGGACATTCCCACCATCCGCACTCACGTCATTGCCGCTTCTTTCTCACGCCGAATTTCCTCCACGCATACACGATAAGAGCTACAGGGCCACCAAGCCATAACAGTTGCCAAAGCATGATTTTCAGGTCAAATCCCACTTCGAATCCCTCCCCATATAATCGCAAATGCTACTTCTATCGTTCGTATCCAAGTTAGTCTTGGTCTTCCTCAGGCACATTCGGCTCGTCGTCAGGCTTCGCTACCACTCTGGACTGTACTTCCTCCATCCGGCTGGACACCTTCTGATACAGGTAAGAGATCCCAAGCAGTAGTACGCCAAAGCTAAAATAGGCAAAGATTTTGCTGCCCGAGGTGAGCATCCCCACATCATAGAACACCATCTTCCCCGTAGCGAACAACGTTAGTCCTAGGCCCAGACGCCGAATCATGACATATTTTCTACGGAATCCATAGGCAATATAGAGAATCGCCAGCAGCAGATAGATCAGGCTGAACATCAGCCCCACATCGCCCCATTGGAACTGAATCGTCAGGAAGACGGTGATGACACCCAGCAGATACACCCCTGCGATAACCGGGTACCATTCAATGCTCTTGAACTGCCCGCGGATGCCTGCAATCAGCAGATCCCTTCCTGCAAAGAATACCCCTACGTTAAAGATAATTAGCACCAGCAAACCAATAATCTCCGCCGCCGTATGCTGCTGAACTTCCGGCTGAAGCGCTGGCATGGTTAAGGTTACGGCCAGTGCAATACAGCAGCCAATAGCATGCAAGAAGGTGGTATACACCTGCACGTATCGATCACGCAGCAGCTTCACCTTGTTCAGTCCATAGGCCAATGCAATGGTGAGCGCTGCGAACATGAGCAACTTGTAGAACATGTATAACAGGAACGTCCCATCGACAGCTCTGGTATACAATTCATTCGACTCATACAGCACGTATAACCACAGATTCGCAAGTGTTACATACTTGAACCCGTTCAGGAAACCCAGCTCCAGCGCGCTGTAATTGAATCTCTCCCTGGAAGATGAGTTGCCGTGGACTGCCCAGGCATAATAAAGTGTAATAAGTAAGGTTCCCAGCGTGATGCTGGAGTATTTTAACATAAAGTAAGAACGTTCCCCGATGAAGAATAGCGCCAGCAGATCATAGTACACAAAAGTGATTAGACATAGAAGCACAATGCCCCATCCAGCACGTTCCACCGATTTGAGCCGTTTTAGATGTCCTAGCGTGACCAGCAGAACGCCTTCAATTAACCAACCCATCGATAACCACTTGGCCCCGAATTGGAACGGAATAATTAGAATGGCAAAGGTCAGGGAAGTGACATAAAAGAGCAGAATCGTCTGTTTCTCCTGAACCATATGGCGCTGGACGAATCGTGCGAGGCCCAGATACACCACGCAGAAGATCAACGCCAGTAAACCCTGAGCATCATTCCAACCCGCCACATCAAATAATACGTATAACATCAGACAACTAATGCTCGTATTCATGGCGAGTAGAGCGAAATCCCACCAGGTTAACTTCATCCGGTGTTTGAACGGATATGCCAGCGTAATGCCTAGATATAATGCAAACGTCACAATGGAATACAACATGCCAATCTTCTCACTTGGCGACAGCCATAATAGGATGAGCATGGATGGTGTGTTGAACAGGAAACTGATATAGTGCACCACTGGCCACCGTTTGCCAAACGAAATGAACACAATAATGCCGTTTAAGAGCAGCAGATAGATCATGGCTACATAGACAGCCGGACCTTCGAGTCCGAACGAGAACATGTAGGAGAATAGCGGAAGATATCCACCCACCAAACCTAGTGAACAGATGGTCTTCGACTGGTATCTCAAGGACAATAATACGGAGATTGCCGATACCAATACAGACAGGGCAAGTCCCGTATATAACCCGATAATATGCAGTAAAAAGTAACTATAGAAGACAGAGCCGAACAACACGGATATCCCACCGCCGAGCAGCCCCATCGCAAACGTCTGTCTTTTGCGGCGGAACAGCCACTCTCCTCCAGCGAGCATCAGTGCACCGAGCAGGAAAAAGGCTCCGCTCTTCATCTCGTCATTAAACCAGGTCGAGTACGAATATTGGAACGCTGCTCCAACCCCCAGAATGAGGAGCAAGATGGCTACTTTGTTGATCCAGCTGAGTCCAATCTTCATCTCCATGCGATTCTGCTTGATCCGGCGTTGAATAGTCTCTTCGCTCAACCCTTCCTCCGCCATATGCTCATATCCACGTTCCATGTGCCCACGCAGAGCCTCTTCTCTATCCCGTACGGCTCGTCTGTGCGATTCAATACGCTCATTCACCTCTGCCGCAAGGTAAGCAATCCTCTCCTTTACCTCATCGGAATCCTCTTGCAACTCCTGTGCCGCCTGGTTGTACAGCGCGTTTAGATTGGATTTGGTTCGATGTTCATGGAATGCAATTCGATCATTATGTACTGCTGTTTTCCCTTGAAAATAGGTCTCCATCTTCTCCCGGGATACCCGGATCAGATTCAGCTTCTCATCCAGCATCTGTTCAGATAACGCCATGCGAAGACGTGCATTCTCTTCTTCCATCTTGCGCGAGCGAAGTTCAAGCTGGTGCAGCTTGAGCTTATGGGCTTCATACTGTTCCTGTAACTGTTCATTCTGAACGATCAGGTCATCGGACTGGTATTCCTGGAGCAAGGCATGATACTCCTTCGCCAGCTGTTTCTGCTGCTCCTGAACCTGTTGAAGCCGATCCTTAAACTCCTTCATGAGCTTCCTCCGTTGGTTGATGTTTAATCTTTTCCCTATATTTTACTATATGTATGCCATAAAAAGAGGTTTAAACATTAGATATATCTGTTCAATATTTCATCCGTAGGATCTCAAACGCAAAAAAGCCGGGAAGCAACTGCTTCTCCCGACTTATATTCATATGAGCTTTGCACAAGAATGGATGCTTATGCCGCATCACTCGTCTCTGATTGGTCCGCTGACTCGGGTTCAATAATCTCAGTCGCATCCGGGTCCAGCCAACTGGCGATCATGCCACGCACATATTGCAGATCGTCCTCCGACAGATCGTAGTACCATGTGCCACTGCGCGTTGCACCCTCACCCTTCAGCATATAATTGCTGATCGTTGGTATGCTATCTTTCATATATAAGGACTCGGCAAATTTCACGATAAAGTCCGAGGTCATGTTAGTTGTAAAATTCGATCCGGCAATCTGGATTACGTCCGGGATCTTGGTCAGATTTTTGACTTCCAGCGCACGATTCATGAAGGCGCTTAAGAAAATCCGGTGACGCATCGTCCGATTGAAATCGGAATCTTCCCGGTAACGCACATATCCAAGCGCTTCTTCGCCGTTATAGATCGGTTTATTCGCTTCAACAAACAGCTTCTCATGAATTTTGAGCTTGTTCTCAATGTTCTTTTTGATCGGCAGTTCCACACCACCAACCGCATCAACAATATCCTTGAGCCCGTTAAAATTAATCGCGGCATAGAAATCCACTTTGTTCCCCAGCAAATTCTCCACCGTATCCATCGCCATCTTGGCTTCACCATGGGCATACGCTGAGTTGATCTTCGACTTCACATCCCGGCCGACAATCTCGGTATAGGAGTCACGCGGAATGGACAGCAGCAGCACTTTATTGTCTTCTGGACGCACGACGGAATAGATGATGGTATCCGAACGGCTTGGTTCGTTATCCCGTTGGTCAATCCCTAGCAGCAACAGCGAGAATGGGTCGGTATGTTCCACGACAGGGGCATCCTTATCGCCCGCTGGTACAAAGGAGTCATCCAAGGCTTCCTTCACTGTAGCTGAAGCGAACAAATTAAAGGCAAACACGACGAGTTGCTTTTGATAGATAAATCCGAGTCCTCCCAACACAAGCAGCACACTTAGGGTGATGATCAATGGCTTCTTCCATTTCTTCTTCGGTTTCTTCGGCTTCCGTCTTGTTAAATGTGCAGCACTGTTTTCCATCATATCTCCTTTGATAACGGGTTCTTAGAATCATTTAACTATATTAATAACACGTTTTCAATAGATTACGTTATAATCTGCATTACATAAATGTACATAAAGGGAGCGATGAATGATGGAGTATCGACGTTTGGGCAATAGTGGTTTGCGTGTATCGGCACTGGGGCTTGGCACCAATGCATTTGGCAAACGCGCGGATGAAGCAGCTTCTACCCGCATTATTCATGCAGCGATGGATCAGGGCATCAACTTTATCGATACTGCCAATATCTACGCAGGCACGGAATCGGAACGCATTATTGGACAGGCTCTCACAGGTCGACGGGAAAACGCGGTGCTTGCTACCAAGGCCGGATTACCCCGGCATGATGGTCCTCATGGGCGGGGTTCCTCCCGCTACCATCTGCAACAAGAGCTGGAACATAGCCTGCGGCGTCTGCAAACGGATTATGTCGATCTGTACCAGATCCATACTTTTGATCCGCATACACCGCTGGATGAGACACTGCGCACACTGGATGATATGGTCACTTCCGGCAAAGTCCGTTACATCGGAGCCTCCAACTACGCAGCTTGGGAGCTGATGAAAGCTCTGGGCATCAGTGAACAGAAAGGTTATGTGCGCTACATCTCCACCCAAACCAGCTACTCCCTGGCAGACCGTACGCCCGAGTTGGAACTGGTACCGATGTGTCTGGATCAGGGTGTAGGTATTATTCCGTACTTCCCGTTGGCAGGTGGTATTCTGACAGGTAAATATAACGGACAGACCCGTGTGCCTTCTGGTTCCAGAGCAGACACCGATCCGTCTTTCAACCGTTTCTTGCTGGAACATAATATTCAACTGAGCGAACAAGTAAGCGCAAAAGCGGCTGCATATGGATGCTCCCCGAGTGTGCTGTCGCTTGCATGGCTGCTGACACGTCCGGCTGTATCCACAGTGATTGTTGGCGCTACACACACCGATCAGTTGGAACATAATCTGGCTAGTCTGGACATGTCACTGCCCGATGAGCTGTTGGCCGATCTGGACCAGATCAGTGACTCTTTCCGTCGCCGCGAGCCGTTTGCGTCCTATCGAATCGATTGAGCAACCGAAACAGACCTCCCGACAAGATGAAGTCAGGAGGTCTGTTTGTATTTTGCAGAGGTGCTATAATTATTAATAATTAGAAAATTTCCCAGTTCCACTACATTCTGTAGTTTAATACATTAAAAAAAGATATATTACGGATCAACTCTCTGTTTTTTGGCGAAGAAACTCCTGCATGATCTCCAAATACTCTCCCTTACGTTCATCCAAAGTTTCGAAAAATGCCTTGTCCGATTCCTCGACCAGATGGATTCCCTCCACAGCCAATCGGGTTCCTTCTTCCGTTGTTGTGATAATGTTGGCACGCGTATCTGTCTGATGACGGGCGCGGGTAATTAATCCCCTTTTTTCAAGCGCACGTAGAACCTGAGAAGTTACGTTAACATCCACCTTGGCAAAATGAGCAATTTGGACCTGAGTAACTCCTTTGCCTTCCTCATCGTGTTCATTGAGCCACAAACAGGCGTGCAATAATACAAATTGAGGTTGTGTCAGTTCGAGGGGCTCCAGCACCCTGCGTACTTCCTTTTGCCACATGGCTGTAACCTGCCATAACAGATATCCCGGACTTTCTTGTGCGTTTTTATACCGTGAGCTTGTCATCTCATACCTCCATGATGTGCGACCTTATGCAACAGAATATATACCCGTCAGTCAATGAAGTAAATCCATTATTCATATAACGATGATGGAAACATATCCGTTGCAATTCTGTGTGTTCTTTCTCAAAAAAATAATTAGCGGGCAGGAATAAACTGCTTCACCCATTGTCCGAATCCTTGCGGATTGCGGCTCTGTATAAGAATGGTTCCTTCTCCCCGGAACCGACATACCAGTCCTTCTCCACTTGTAACACTGGATAACCAGCCCTGTGAAGCTTTCTCAATACGGTAATCTACATAATGAGGCCATGCCACCAAATGGGCGTTATCCACGATCATTTCTTCACCTGCTGCCAGATTAATCGCATGGATGGCACCATAGGAAGACAGAAATACGGTTCCACGTCCGCTGATCTCAATAATGAAGAAACCTTCTCCCGAAAAGAGACCTTTCTTCAGGTTTTGCATTTTGGTATTCACCTGAATGCCCTCGGTTCCCGCCAGAAATCCGTCTTTCTGCACATAGAGTGAATAGGAACCGTCCAATTCAACAGCTTCTACATCGCCCATGCTTGAAGGTGAGAGCAGAATCTCTGCCGACCCGCCCGCAGCCGTCAGTTCCTGAAAGAAAAACTTCTCCCCGCTCAGCATCCGACCGAACCCGGCAAACATTCCACCTTCTGCTGAACCCTTCAGTTCAACCGTAGGCGTCATGGATACCATCGCACCACTCTCAGCCTTGAACCGCTCTCCCCGCTGCAAATGTACCTTGAGCATCGCAAAAGCACCATCATATAAAATCTCATAGTTCACGGTTGCACCAGCTCCCTATTGTCAGAGTTAAAATCATTGAGTCCATTATCTTCCAGAACTGCTGATTTGTCTCCGTATTCCTTCACAATATGTTGATCTCCCCAATTACAGAGTGCATTGAGAATCGGTTCAAGACTTCTCCCGTAATCACTCAATTCGTATTCTACTTTGGGAGGGACCTGATTATATACGATTCGGTTTACGATTCCGTCGTTTTCAAGTTCTCTCAGCTGCTGTGTTAACATTTTCTGTGTGATTGCGGGCATAATACGTTTGAGATCACTGGTTCGTCTCTTCCCATGTGTCAGATGACAGAGAATGACGCATTTCCACTTGCCACCGATCACTTCTAAGGTCGCTTCAACCGAGATGTTATATTTTTTTCTTACCATAACTTGCTTCCTCCCTGATGAATTGGATTACATCCGTCGCATGCTGTATAGGCACCAAAAAGTACGTAGGGTACTAAAAAGTACGTACTATTCAATCTATACCGAATAACTCATAATAGCATTTGCCGGTACGTAAATCTACATTCTGGGGAGTTGAGCAAGAAATGTTACAGGATTCAAAACGCAGCACGTGGGCACTGCTAGCACTGGCCATTAGTGCATTCGCGATCGGTACCACAGAGTTTATCAGCGTTGGGCTACTGCCCCTTATTGCAGATGACCTGGGCATTTCCGTAACTACAGCGGGACTGACCGTTACTTTATATGCATTAGGCGTTACCTTTGGGGCTCCTGTTCTGACCTCACTGACGTCTACCATATCACGCAAAACGTTATTGCTTGCCATCATGATTGTCTTCATTGCGGGTAACACGTTGGCTGCACTATCGACGGGCATCACCATGTTACTCATTGCACGAGTAGTGTCCGCTCTGGCACACGGGGTGTTCATGTCCATAGGCTCCACGATTGCAGCCGATCTGGTGCCTGCCAACCGTAGGGCGAGTGCTATTGCCATCATGTTCTCCGGTCTAACCATTGCCACAGTAACCGGTGTACCTCTCGGTACACTCATTGGCCAACATTGGGGCTGGCGCGCTGCCTTTATCCTGATTGTTGTGGTTGGCATCATTGCGATGATCGGGAACCTGATACTCGTGCCATCCACGTTGAAGCGAGGAACACGGACGGCATTTCGGGATCAGCTGAAGCTCGTTACAGGTGGACGCTTGCTGCTTGCTTTTGCCATCACTGCTGTTGGGTACGGAGGAACATTTGTTGTCTTTACGTATCTGTCCCCGTTGTTGCATGATATTAGCGGTTATTCCGAGAAAACAGTAGCGTTCATTCTGTTGTTGTACGGAATAGCCATCGCTATTGGCAACATCATCGGTGGCAGAGCAGCCAATCGCAACCCGCTCAAGGCGCTCTTCTACATGTTCATCATTCAGACCATCATTCTCGGCGTGATGTACTTCACCGTCCCGTTTAAGTTGGCCGCATTGCTCACCATTATGGGTATGGGCCTGCTCGCTTTCATGAATGTGCCTGGTCTTCAGATGTACGTTGTAACCTTGGCTGAACGATATGCACCACAGGCCAAGGATGTAGCCTCAGCCTTTAACATCGCCGCATTTAATGCAGGGATCGCTATAGGTGCCTATTTGGGTGGAGTGATCAATGACTCCATTGGTTTGATTCACACGACATGGGTTGGTGCCATGATGGTTCTCGTAGCTGTAATCCTGACCGCTTGGGCTAAAGTGCTGGAAAGCAAGGATCAACATGCATCAGTCGAAATGGAGAAAGCTTCGTTCTAATTTACATCCGACCACGGGTCTCACTCTTATATATATCAGTTCCAGCCTTCGAGGGGAACCGGTTTCATATGGTATTTTATTATACTATAATACGTTGAACCCAATTTGATCTACTATGATTTAATTTTGTATGATAAAACAACAAAAATTCAGCTTAATATGACTGATTTTTACACACTTTAAGGAGGAAATCTCATGACAACAGCTCAAACCGCACAACATTTACAATCCACAGTAACTCTGCATAACGGTGTTTCTATGCCTTGGTTCGGACTTGGTGTATTTAAGGTAGAAGAAGGATCTGAACTGATTGAAGCCGTGAAAAATGCGATTAAACATGGATACCGCAGCATTGATACTGCTGCAATATACGGCAATGAAGCCGGTGTTGGACAAGCGATTGCAGAAGCTTTGCAAGAAAACAACCTGAAACGCGAAGAACTGTTTGTTACATCTAAAGTATGGAATGCAGACCTCGGATATGAAGAGACACTTGCGGCTTTTGATACAACCTTGAACAAACTGGGACTGGAATACCTGGACCTGTATCTGATTCACTGGCCTAAGGCAGGCAAATACAAAGCAGCCTGGAAAGCAATCGAGGAACTGTACGCGGCTGGTCGCATTAAAGCTATTGGTGTAAGCAACTTCCAAATTCATCATCTCGAAGACCTGATGCAGGATGCCAAAGTGAAACCGATGGTCAACCAGGTGGAATACCACCCTCGCCTGACTCAGGTTGAGCTTAAGGCGTTCTGTGAGAAGCATGGTATCCAGCTTGAAGCTTGGTCGCCTCTAATGCAAGGTCAGCTGTTGGACAACCCAGCGCTCACGGCGATTGCTTCAGACAAAGGTAAATCGGTTGCACAAGTCATCCTGCGTTGGGATCTGCAAAATGGAGTCATTACTATTCCGAAGTCCACCAAGGAAAACCGTATTATTGAAAACTCCTCCATCTTCGACTTTGAACTTTCAAATGAAGATATGGATCAGATCAGTGCTCTGAACGAAGATGTACGCGTTGGACCTGATCCGGACAACTTCGATTTCTAAATTGAAGTTGTCCACATGATTCAGGGTTGATTTACAGCAAAAATAAGTAGGGCAAAACCTCCAACTCTCATTATGTACGAGAGTTGGAGGTTTTTTGACGTGGATTCACATCAAAGCCGATATTTCTATAAAGTCTGTTCTAAGCATACGCACTTTCGAATCATGTACTCCACTCCCTGTGCCTTGGATCAGAACAATGACAACTTCATCTTCCCCATCTGCATCTAAATCAACGACCGATATTTGAGGATAAAAGGAGGGATTTGCTACATTGCCCCATTTGAAGGTTTTCGTTTCACCATTTATTACGATCTGCTGAATTTTAGCTGCCTCGCCTTCCAAATCCTTAAGGTTAACGTCAGTAAATTATATCCATTATAGCGAATGTTGTTCGTTCTCCTATCCTTAGATTCGATGGGCTTGTAACGATTATCAGCAATTATGTTTATGTTAATATAGAGACAGTCGCCCCATTCACTACCTCGGCTGCGAGCGGGTATGCCGCGCTAGGGGCAAGTGGAGCAAACAAACTGTGCTTCTTATGGACACGATGACGCAGAGGAGGAGAGTTGCAATGTATCGCATATGGATTGTGGAGGACGATCCGAATTTGGCTTCGCTTTTACAGGCTTGTCTGGAAAAGTACAACTTAACAGCGCAGTACGCGGACGATTTTGAAGATATAATGGCGCAGTTTCAGCATTACGAGCCCCATCTTGTACTGCTGGATGTCAATCTGCCGAGTTACGACGGGTATTACTGGTGCCGGCAGATCCGCAAAGTGTCTACCTGTCCGATCATCTTCATCAGCGCCCGCTCAGGCGATATGGATCAGGTAATGGCGCTGGAGTACGGAGCCGATGACTATATGACCAAGCCGTTTCACCATGAGTTGGTCATTGCCAAGGTGCGCAGCCAGTTGCGGCGGGTGTACGGTGAATATGCGGGGGATGCGCGGGAGAAAATGGTCGAGCAAGGCGGGCTCGCCCTCTATCCGGAGCGGCTGGAGCTGAAGTGGCGGGGCGCGACTGTCGCATTGGCGCGCAAGGAGGCGGATCTGCTGGACCTGCTGCTTCTACGCTACCCGCTGGTCGTTACCCGCGAAGCACTGCTGGATAGGCTGTGGGACGATCAGCAGTTCGTGGACGAGAACACACTGAACGTGAACATCGCGCGTGCCCGCAAGAAACTTCAGGAGATCGCGGTTGCGGGCAGTATCGAGACGGTGCGCGGGTCCGGATACAAGCTAGTGCTGGAAACGGACGAATTGGGTGAACCCAAATGAAGCTACTAATCCGTGAGCATTGGCCCATGTTTGTTATGCATCTTGTTCAGTTGACGCTGGTTGTGGCGATCTACTGGCTTGACGGCTATCGCAACGTGTACACCGCCCTCTATTCGATATTTCTTGGCATGGTCACCTTGCTAGTTTATACTGGTTGGCGCTATATCAGCCATCGCAAGATGTACGATCGGCTTGCGGAGCCGCTAAATGAGCTGGATAAGTCTGCGGCTGGTTCCGGCAACAGTGCCCCCATCGCGCAGGCAGTCGACCAACTGCTGCAGGCGCAGTATGCACTGTACATGACTCGTATCACAGAGATGGAGCGGCGCCGCCGTGAGCATTCGACATTCATTACCCAATGGGTCCACCAGATGAAAACGCCGCTTTCGGTTATCCACCTGCTGACCGAAAACGAGAGCGACCGGCGGCAGGTCGACATCCGCGACGAAGCAGACCGAATCCAGTGGGGGCTAGAGACAGTACTGCACGCGACCCGGTTGGAGACGTTTGAGGAGGATTTCCAAGCGGCGCATGTGCCACTTAAACGTGTTGTGCGAAAAACGGTCAATGAACACAAGCGGCTGTTCATTGTCAATAATCTATACCCTCAAGTTCAGATGGACGATGAACTGACGGTGCCGACCGACGAGAAGTGGATCGGGTTCGTATTGACCCAATTGCTGTCGAACGCGATCAAATACTCTGCTGGCTGCGGCCGGACCGTCGCCATTCGCGCCTGGCGGCAAGGCGCGAAGACGGTGCTGGAGGTGGCAGACGAAGGCATCGGTATTCCGCTAGCCGACTTAAAGCGGGTGACTCGGCCGTTCTACACTGGTGAGAGCGGCCGCAAGTTCAGGGAGTCGACGGGAATGGGGCTGCATCTGGCACAAGAAGTTTGCAACCGACTGGGCCACGAGCTGGAGATCGATTCTACCGTTGACGTTGGCACCCGGGTGCGGGTTTATTTCTTGACTGCGGTCAAGCTTACATCGATGTAAGCTAAATGTAATCTTCGTCGATTGGTTTGCTCGGCGAGCCCGCCGTATACTTGAGGTGGAGAACAAGAAATCACCAGCTACATGAAGGAGCGAGGATATGGAACTTCTGCGAACAACTCATCTGGGCAAGATTTACAGCGGCCAGGTCATGCACCGGGCACTCGGCGATATATCGTTCAGCGTCGAGAAGGGCGAGTTTGTCGGCATTATGGGGCCATCGGGCAGCGGCAAGACGACGCTACTACAGTTGATCGCGACGATCGACAATCCGACTTCCGGTGAAGTGCTCATCGACGGCCAGAACCCACACCAATTGGGCCACAACGCGCTCGCCCGGTTCCGCCGACAACAGCTTGGATTTATTTTTCAAGACTACAATCTGCTTAACACACTGACAATTTTAGAAAATATCGTGCTGCCACTGACGCTGGAAGGTGAGAAGGTGCGCACGATGGAGGAGAAGGCGCAGAGAATCGCTGACAGGCTTGGGATCGCCTCCATTCTGGACAAGTGGCCCTATGAAGTATCTGGCGGACAGGCGCAGAGAACGGCCATCGCCCGGGCGATCATTCACGAGCCGAAGCTGCTGCTGGCTGATGAACCGACAGGTAACCTCGACTCCAAATCATCTCGGGACGTTATGGAGACGCTGACGGCGATCAACCGGGCGGACGGGGCGACAATGCTGCTTGTCACGCATGACGCGCTAGCGGCCAGCTACTGTCACCGTGTGCTGTTCATCAAGGACGGTGAACTCTACAACGAGATTCACCGCGGGGACAGCCAGCAGGCGTTCTTCCAAAAAATCATCGATGTACTGTCACTGCTTGGAGGGAATGCGCATGACCTTTCAACAATTCGCGTTTAATAACGTCATGCGCAACAAACGCCTGTACATAGCGTATTTTCTCAGCAGCGCATTTGCGGTGATGGTGTTTTTCGTCTATGGCGTTTTCGCCTTTCATCCGGGGCTGGCAACGAGAGAAATCGGCAGTCCGGTAACGATCGGATTACTAGTGGCGCAGATGCTCATCTACCTATTCTCATTCTTCTTTGTCCTTTATTCAATGAGCGCTTTTATCAAGTCGCGCAGCCGAGAGTTCGGATTGCTGGTCATGTTCGGCATCACCAATATGCAGCTCCGGAGGCTCGTATTTATCGAAAATATTGTGATTGGTTTCGGCGCCACGCTGACTGGCGTCGCGTCCGGGCTGGTACTATCCAAGATATTGTTGCTTGCGGCGGAGTCGCTGATTGGGATGGAGGAAGAGCTCCCCTTCTACATGCCGTACCGAGCGCTCGTTCTGACCTTTGCCGCGTTCATGCTGCTTTTTCTGGGCATCTCGCTATTCACGGTGCTGTTCTTTCGTGGCAACAAGCTGATTGACCTACTCAAAGGATCCACCAAGCCCCGGCCTGAGCCCCGCGCTTCGATCTGGCTGTCACTCGCGTCGCTCGCACTGATCGGTTGTGGATATGGTGTGTCGCTGGTCGTCGAAGGCTTGATGGTCGTGTATGCATTGCTGCCAGTGACAGTGGCGGTCGTCGTCGGGACGTACTTTTTGTTCACTCAATTGAGCGTATATACGATCCGCGGCTTGAAGCACAACCGGAGGCTATACTGGCGACGAACGAACTTGTTGTTTTTCAACGATCTTGCATATCGGATGAAGGACAATGCCCGCACTTTTTTCCTTGTGACGATCCTGTCGACTGTCGCTTTCTCAGCAATCGGTGCCCTAGTCGGGTTCAAGACGATCCTTACTGAGTCGATTGAAAAACCGTTCGCCTTTGAATATATCTCGTATGCGGGGAACTCTCCGGAACAGGCCGCCTCGGCGGTGGATGTGATCGAACATAAACTTTTCGTGGAGGGAATTCCCTTCACGAAGCTACAGGCCGAGCTGCGCTCTTACAAACGAGCCGAGAGCAACGAAACGGTGATGATCGTCAGCGAGTCAATGTACAACACATTTGCCGTTGTCGCCGGGGATCAGAAGTTGAAACTAGGAGCGAACGAAGCGGCTATCGTCCAGTACAACTCAATAGACGGAAGAGGCGAATCCTTCGACGAGCAGGAGCTGGCCGTGGAAGGCGGCGGAAAACCACTGTTGATCACACAGAGTGCCTCCTTCTTAATGTCGGAGTACATGTCGAAGTACAACAAGTACTATGTCATGAATGATGACCGCTACGAGCAGCTGCCAGAGCCGCAATCGTCCGAGGGCTACTATGTGTTCGCAGTCAGTGACTGGAAGGCGACAGAAGCAGTCGGCCAGCAGCTGAACAATGAGATTGGCCACTCCAAGAATGATAGCTTCTTCTCACTCGCGTTCCACATCAAGCAGTTGCTTCAGAGCTATAGCGCAGTGATGTTCGTTGGGTTGTTCGTTGGCGTGGTATTCTTTGTGGCGTCCGGCAGCTTCCTCTATTTCCGACTGTACACGGATCTGGATGATGACAAGGCGAAGTACGCTTCAATCATGAAGCTCGGGCTGACCAGCCGTGAGCTGTCGAAGATCGTCACTCGCCAGATGGCTATTCTGTTCTTCCTGCCGATTGCCATCGCGCTCATTCACGGTGCAGTGGCACTGACGGCACTGCAGGGCATGTTCAATTTTTCGCTCATCAAAGAGTCGATAATCGTGTTGAGTGCATTCGCGATCATTCAAATCGTGTACTTCCTAGTTATCCGCAGCGGCTATTTGCGGCAGCTTCGGTCCGGTGGAACCGGATAATCTCGTATTAAAGAACGGTTACAAGGGGACGATTTGTACGACCTGTTCATGCAAAGAGACAGAAGAGTATAGCAGATTGCCGATAGAGGACGTCCTGTAAACGTATTATCGTAATGTTGATATTCCTGTTTTTCGGGATTACGTCATGTGGCGTCATCTAACAGCTAAGAATCGGTATTATGTTGGGTGAAGTTAGCTGTTTCTATTGTCGGCCCCGACGATGTTTATTACAACATGCGCAAAAAAACTAACTGCGTGTAAACCATTATTTTTACAGTTGTGTTTGAGATGGCGAATATAGTATCGCAAACTATGACTATAAAGCGATTTTTCCATAGTCAGTCGTGCATTTGATTGCGGAGTTCCTGCATACCCTTCGTTCTACTCTTATGTGTCTCTTTATGCTGCTGCCGTTAGGACTAGTGGCAACAATTGCCTACTTCAAAAAAATGGATAATCACTGAGGTAGGCTGGTTGGTGTTCTCCATTGTAAGTTGGAAATTCAGGTGGAGGTGGGATTTTGTTTCAATGGGATATTGATATGTTCCGGACGATTAATGATCTGGGCAAACAGTTTACTTTTCTGAATCCAGCTGCTGTATTTGTGGCGGAATATATGCTGTATGTACTAGCGTTAACAATGCTTGTTTATTGGTTCACCCGCAGCAGCCGGAATCGGATGATGGTTATCCAGGCAGGGCTTGCTTTTGTTTTGGCAGAGATCATCGGTAAATTGGTAGGCAAGTTTTATGAGCATTATCAGCCGTTCGCGGTATTGCCAAATGTCAACAAACTCCTAAACCATGATATAGATAATTCTTTTCCGAGCGATCATACGATTTTGTTTTTTTCCATCTCTGTCTCCTTCTGGCTTGTCCGGAGAAAGGGTGGGTGGCTCTGGCTGGCGCTTGCTTGTTGTGGTGCTGTCTCCCGCGTTTGGGTTGGAGTTCATTATCCAATAGATATCGCAGTGGGAGCGTTGATTGGCATCATTTCAGCTTTGTTCATCTATTGGTTGGCACCAAAGCTTGGGATTATCAGGCGGTTTCTGGCTTTATATGAAAAAATGGAACAGCGCGTATTACCTGTCCAACGTAAGTCTGGTAGTATGTAAATTCCCGCCAGTACCAGGTTTGTTACGATATGTCGAAACAATTGCTATGTATCTGGTCTTAAACAAAAATGCGCAAAACGTACACTGTGTAATTAAATCCAGTAAACTCACCGATTTCCGTACACTAAGGAACGCAGCACAAAGCCAATTATATGGTATTTCTTCTTGTTATTCAGGCCAAACCAACCAAGGAGAAATAAGCAGGTATTATCTTTAGTGGTTTGTAGCGCACAATAAAAAGCGGTAGCAGGTCTAGAACTTCTTGGTTCCTAGATTGGCTACTGCTTTTTTTACGAGTCTTTAATAAGTGGATTTATGATTTTGATCCCTTTATTTTGCCGAATGATTGTTCCTTTCAGCGTAAAGTACAAAAAAAAGCCTAGTTATGTTGGCTATCATAGCCACAAGGCTTCAAGTCATCCTACAGCCCTTAAGCTCCGAATGATATTTATTCTGCCCCTCTCTCCTTAACGAAGAACCATAATCCAATTGCAAAGAAAAATATAATATAGATGATGTCTATCATTAACGATATAGGTAAGCCAACTAATTCTGATTTATGTTGTGATGTGCTCCAGTAGACACTTAAATCATCGTGATGAATGAATAGAATGTGCGTCCATGATATGGATAAAAGGCTATTTTCAAATATTAACTGAAAAAAGTATAACACTAAGCTTCCGCCTACCCCGAAAGCAGCTGATCTCGTCCATACGCCTATAAATGACGCTAAGCTTGCATATAGGCAGCATTGCAATACGAGAGCTCCGATAATGTATATAACAACTGTCATGTCCCCCCATTGAATGTTTTGTGGAACTGCTAAGAGATTTAATACCAAAGAAATCAGGAATATACTAAAAACACCCGAACTGATGAGCAAGATCATCGCAACAATTTTGGCAAAATACAACCGTAAGCGCGAAGAAGTATGCAGAAATAGCTGTTTCAGAGTACCATAATGATACTCATCCGTCCAAATAAGAGGGGACATAACTATCGCCCAAGGTAAAATAACAAGCATTCCCGATAAACTAAGCAAAGAACCTACCATTTGAGCCACTGTAACATCAGCCTCAAGACCACTGATGTACGACGAAGACAACAGTAACGTCATCACAATAAAACCAAGGTGTGAAAAAATAAAGACTTTTTTATTCACTATCTTCAAACATTCATTCCATATCAACTTAACTCACCCCCATCTTGCACAGTTGTCCATTCTAAAAACTTATCCTCTAAACTGGTATGTGCCTGGAACACCCGATGAACGTTCACATTAGCATCACATAATGTTCGGATGAGCTTTGGAACTTGACCTTCATCAATAGCTATTGTAATAGTATACAGGTGGTTGGATAATTTATCCAATTGCTTATATTCCAATGCATTTTGATCATGCCTATACAAGTTGGCCATAACTTCTCTTGTTCGCTCAATGTTATCAATATGAAGAGTAATACAGAAGATGTCATCATTTATACCCTTACCAATTTGCTGTTCTGTCACTAAACGACCATGCTGTATAATGATCACTCTGCGCGCCATCTGCTCGATCTCTGATAGTTGATGGCTAGAGATTACAATTGCTACTCCCAAGTCGGCAGCTATTCGATTTAAGTAGTTTCGTGTTTCCCGCACACCAGCAGGATCGAGTGCATTCATTGGCTCATCCAAAACTAGCAACTTTGGCTTACGTAGTAGTGCTTGTGCTATACCCAGTCTTTGCTTCATTCCCATGGAGTATGTGCCTACTCGCTGCTTAAGCGCATATTCTATCCCGACCAGGCTAGCCACCTCTGACAGCCACTCTTTACTTGCATTTCTGTGCAACCGCTGATATTGGCGTAGATTTTCATATCCGCTTAAATATGGATAGAATGCAGGGGCTTCAATCACGGCCCCCACATTAGGGAGGGCTTTAGAGAAATTAGTCTTAATGCTATAACCTGCGATATGAATGTCCCCGGCACTTACTTTGCTTAGACCAACCATCATCTTCATCGTCGTTGTCTTGCCCGCTCCATTGGCACCAAGTAGTCCGATAATCTCCCCTGCTGCCACATCAAACGATATGTCTTGTACAATCAACTTGCCCTTAATTTCTTTCGTTAGGTGTTTTACCGATAATATCGTTTTCAAATGTCTCCCTCCTCAATGTATCTGTGCAACTCAATTTTGTTTAATTCAACAAGAAAATCCTTTATATTACAGATTGTAATATACTTTACAGCATCTTATCTAGAAAATAAAAAGAGCCCATGGTCTAATCCGTGTAGAATAAAGTCACAAACAACTACATTCACACAGGAGAATAAGTCCATGAGATCCTCACATCTACTTGATTGAAAACCCGCCATATAAAAACAGTTATGAACTCATTTCTTGATAGTAATATTGATAATAGCTTGAAGTATGTAACAACTGATTGTGATTTCCTACATCACAAACCCTTCCATTCTCCAAGACAATAATCATGTCACTGTTCATAACGGTCGATAACCGATGGGCAATCACAATTCGTGTGCATTTAATACTTGATAAATATGCATCTACTCGAGCCTCAGTTATATGATCCAATGCACTCGTTGCTTCATCTAATACAAGTATTGATGGGTTATTTAAAATTGCCTTGGCTAAGGCGATTCTTTGTCGTTGTCCTCCTGAAATATTTCTACCCATTTCAGCTAAAACTGTCTGATATTGCATCGGCATCGACATAATTTCATCGTGAATATTTGCTGCTTTTGCTGCCCGCACTACTTCATTCATAGTTACACCATCCTGGTGCATGACAATATTATCAAAAACACTACGATTGAATAATGATATATCCTGCGGCACTATCCCCATCTGTTTACGTACGTATTGCATGTCCAAATCCGATGTTCCATAACCATCATAGTATACCTCACCGGATATCGGGGCAAATAACCCAATTATCAAATGAGCTAAAGTTGATTTTCCAGAGCCAGATTGTCCAATAATGGCTATCTTCTGTCCTAATTTGATGTGTAATGAAATGTCATTTATAACGATCGGACTATACTTTGAATAGGAATAGCTAACATGTGATAGTCTGATGTCACCTAGTACTTTTAATTGCAGTTTACCTTCATTCTGCTCAGGTGGAGCTTCCAACACGTCATGAATTCGTTTCAAAATAGTAGTCGTAAGAATATATGAATTTATCGTATTCATGAGGCTTGATGATGTAGTAAAAAGAAGAGTCGCAATCGCTTGAAATGAGACAACCATACCAACAGTCATAGAACTGTATTCCCCTGTAATTAACATAACGCCGATACTTAGCACAACGAGTGGTGACATAAATTGCAATCCATTGCTAATTGTTGTAATGTAGCTATTCAGATTTTCCTTACGGCGGTATACTTGCAATAAATGTTTGAATTTATTAAGCCATTGGGAATATACTTGTTGTTCTGTCCCTGATATTTTCACACCCATAATACCGTACAGCATCTCTGTCTGCACTGCTTGTACTTCTGTCGTAGCCACCACTTGTTGCTGATTAATCTCGGCTACATATTGTTTAGTGAAAATTACTAACAAAATATTTATACTCACAAGCAAAAATACAATCATCGCAAGCAATGGAGATATGAACAACATATAACCAGACAATACAAATAACATGAAGCTATCCAATATACCTGTAATCAGAGCGCCTGACAGCTGATTTCGAATTGTGACCAAGCTATTCATTCGAAAAAGCATGTCCCCATACGAGCGCAGTAAGAAGAACGGAAAAGGTAACTTCAATAAATGTGAAAAAAAGCGTGTCTGCATCTCATAGTCCAAAGCATTGTGTAATCGAACCAAAACACGACTGCGCACGAATGTAATTATCATGTAAGCAAGTAGAAAACTGACTACAGATATAAAAATCATTATAGATAAACTGGATTTTTTAGGGATCATAACTTCATCAATAACATGCTTCATGAATAAAGGCATACCTATAACTATGAATTGCAAAGCTAGTGTAATAAGAAAAACATATACAAACAGATTTTTATGCGCTTTTACATGGACTAAAACATCTAACCAAATATTTGGGCTTTTCTCAATGTCGATTTGTTCGGTTAACCCCACTGTCATTAAAAATCCAGAAAATTGCTCGCTGAAATTCTTTAATGACAGCTTAATTCTCCCAAAACGTGGGTCAACAATACGGGCATAATTATTATCTATCTTTTCCAAAACTACAAAATGACCTTGGTTCCAATGCAGAATGGCTGGTAAAGAAACTTGCTGTAATTGAAATTGATCAATATGTTCAATGCGATAAGCTTTTACATCATAGCCTAAGCTCACAGCAATTTTCTTTAGTTGCAACAGCGTTGTACCATCTCGTCCAACGTCTGCCCGTTCACGTAGGCGAGATAATGAAATCTCTTTCTTATGGTATGCAGATATCATTGCAAGGCAACAAAGTCCACACTCTGACTGATGCATCTGCTCGACATAGGGTACACGCCGACGAGCCATTACATTCTCTCCCTTCTACTTTGATTTAAGATCACACAGTTAGCCTTGAGATGGAAGGGAAGAATTTATCATTTTCCAGGTTTAAAATATTAGGAACTCTTTCCGGAAATGCCTGTTTTAATAGCCCAAATCCAATACCCGAAAGACCACCCATTAATCCTTTAATATCAAATGCACGATGGACACCTGTGTTATTCCATGGTTGATCATTTAGAAGTCTGAGCAGATACGCTCTGACTATATTGATAGTATCCTCATTACGCTCCAAAACTGAATTAGCATAAAGTAATATTTCCAATTGTCCAAAATCACCATGACAATAGACAGGTTCTGTCCCAAAGCCTAATTTAAGAGTTGTTTCAAGCGCAATATTAATCTCTTGATCAATATGTGCATCCCAATATCCATTTTCCAACAATCGTAGTCGAGATAATAATATACCCGGTGCACCATGACACCATGTTACCCTTGCGGTATCATTAGGAGTAATCCAATTTTTCAATTCAGCACTATAGTTTGCACGCTCATACTGTAAACCTTTTTCAATATATTCAATGTACTTTTTATGTTGAGTGACCCTATATAACGATGATAATGAAGCAATAATTCCAGATACGCCATGGGAATACCCTACATAAGGCTTACTATTTGGTGTTGTCAACCAAATCATACTACCATCTGGCAAGGTTTGAGCATTCTGAAGCAAATGTTCAGCGCATTTCTCTGCACCTTGTAGCGCCTGTTTCCATCCGGTTCCATGATATACATGTAAAAGCACATCAATAGCTCCAGCTGCACCACCGATATAATCGAATGAGGTATCTTTATCAATGAGGTTACAGTAATAAGGAAGAAATTCTTTAACAGTTTGTAGTAAATCTTCATCATTCCATAAGCGTGATAATTGATAGGTAGTAAATACGCCACCACCAATGCTACCAACTTCAAATACCCCAACGTTTAACGATACATCATTTGATTGATACGTATTTCTCATAATTTCAATCAACGGCTGCAAAGCTTTTCGGGCCATATCTTTATAATTGTTATTTGTAGTTAGTTCAGATAAATAACCCAAAAATAAAGCAATTCCGCCATTCCCATTATAAAGATCATTTCCTACAGGAACGAGTCTCAGTTTTCTTTCATCCTCACTATTGGCTACTAAGCCAATCCATGTTATATCATCAGCTGCTGGACTTGAAGATATAACTGCTGATTGAACTAAACTTTCTCCAATTGAAATAGCTAATTGGACATACTCGTCTTTCCAATTAGACCCTAACACGTCGTTTGATTTTATAAATTGAATTTCAGGAAAACAATAAGTATAAAGATCAGGCTTAGATGACAAAACAGACATATTTAATAACTGTAACTGTTCTTTTAGGTCCTTCTCGCCCATTTTATCGATTTTGTTTATTACAACCTCTATACCTGATTGTTCAAATAACTGAGGGATTCGTTCATTATTAGATGACCAAGCATCTCTTTCGGACGGAGAAGTGTAAAAGATAGGGATATCCCCGTCTTCAATATCACGCATCTCGTGGGAAACAAATTTTAAATGTTTAGGATCGGCTAAGCATTGTAACCATAATCGATGCAAAACAACTTTACGATCTAATTCATCTCGTAATAAGTCAGGATGGTATAGGGTACGCATTAATTCACCATACGCTCTAGTATCTCGCACGATTACTCTAACTCTAACATCATCAAACTCTCGGATCATTTCTTTCAGTCTGTGCTTGTTTTCCATCATAATCCTGTAAGCTTGAGCAAAACCTTGTTCAATGTCGTCAATATAACGATAACTATCTACAACTTCATTATTATAATATGGAAGATTATAGGTCTTACTAGATTCTCCCTCCCCTTTTTCTAACCTCATTCGGTCTGTCCCTCTGTGAGTGAGATTCAGTACATTTGGTACTTTTTTTCCACCGTGTCCGAAAATACCACTGATGTCTATACCGGAGTACGTATCTGACTTAAAAATGTACTGTGGTAACATGCCAGAAGACATCACAGAATGAGATATAATTTCATATGCATGGCCACTGGCGTTATGTTCAAATTTCTTCGTACTTATATGTCTATGAAATAAGGATTCTAGATCAATTACAACAGGGCTAGATCCATGCGCAATAATATTCTCATAATGGAAGTCTGTGGCGTTAAACATATACATTATAGCCAAATTTACGCCCATGTTTTTGTAAAATCCACTAATTTCCTCAGTGGAATTGCACTCAGAATGCTCTACAAACTCTGTCCAGCCATAACTTCCACAATCTAAATTTTTTATCATTTTTGTGTGAGGAACGCCAAAATGCTGCATCCAAGACAAAATTTTGTAATATTCTTTATCAACTCTTAATGAACGAGGTTTATATACTAATTTGCCTCCTGTTGTAAACTCTAGAATCGTTACACTTCGTCCATCATGAGTATCACCTGCCCCAATATGTAACTGGACAAGCTTACCGAACTGGTTGACATCAGGCATATGTGAAACAATTTTTGGATAGTCAGCCTTGAACCTATCTAACACTTCACTAACATGGGCTGTCCATTTTTCAGTTATACGAAGCAATGAACGTATTAACACTGGGTATTCATTGGCCAATTGTCTTAAATACTCTTTATCATGTAGCAAATTTTCAAAGTACTGGTACCTCTGTTCTGGAGTTTCTCCTCTCAAAAGTCCCTGATTACTTAATACATTCAATTCCAATATTAAAGTTTTGTAACTGCAATCCATGATTCTTTCGAATAAAGAAGAAAGTAGCCTTTTAAAAAAAGAACTACTTGTATGTAAAATACGAGAATCTGAATCACTGATGTTTTCTTCCAATTTATTGATAGCAAGTAAGAGGAAACGTTCAGTAAATCCCCAAAATTCAGGCGGAGTAGCGGGAATATATTCATCCATTGAGTCAATTAGCAACAAATTTTCCCATTTCAATTCCCATGATGAGTCAATTTTTTTTATATTTGAAATAGTATCGACTTCTAAATTTGACACTTCTTTGAGACTTTTTTCCAAATATTCTTCTTTATCATAGAAAAATTTTGCCCAATATTTTATCTTTTCACTAGTATTTATCAATGTATAATAACAACCTTTCGATAATTTAGAAGAAACAGATAATTGATATACCTACATGGATAAGAGGGCATTTCTAGCTGTATCCTCGGCAGCATCATTTATAATGCTCCGATAATATCAGCAGAATGCCCTCCTTATAAAATCCATGTCAAACCTAACTGCATTATCATTCTGTTACTACCGTGTATCAACTAGCCCAATGATTGCAATAACATTTAAATTTCAGCTGTTTATTAACATACCCATGTCCATCCTGGGGTACAATCAGCCGTAATGCTCTTAACACAATTACCATCTGTAAAGCCTTGTGCCTGAGCACCACCAGCCACTGTATCCATCTCAGTGTCTGTCAATTCAGATAGCACACTTCCTACTGGATTATATGTAGCTGCATTAGTATTTTCCATTTGATTTTTCAATTTCATAGTTTTCACCTCCTTTCATAACTCATCCTGCTCAGCAGGGTATTCATTGTTCAATATGATAATAGTGTTCCAATTGGTTCTTAAGTACCAATTACTTATATGGGCAATATTACCATATATATTTATGGAAGTAAATAGATTTAATAGATATATTTAAAAATATTTAGATATAATAAGTTTATTTGGAGATTCATATACATTTATATCGAAATTTAGTAGTTATACATTTCAAATTTTTTAACCTCATGAAGCTAATTAAAGGACTGATCCTAAAGAAACTAAAATCAATCACATAAAATTCTTTGAATACGAGATTGCTCAGAATGAGCAAAGGATTTAGCGAAGTAGAGCAACTTTCTGTAAACCTCTATGTGAAATCTGTATCGACCAAGGGAATAGCGTATACGGACGAATTCAAACAAATCTTTATTGCATCGAATCAACAAGGACAGCTGCCCAGAGAAACTTTTGAGTCTTGTGGATTCGATGTTCAGATCATCGACATGACCCGGATTAACGCCGCAGCCGACCAACGGAGAGCAAGTTACCAGGAACAAGGAGAACAGGAACTCACTACACTCATCCAGATTTTCAGAAGACAGTGAAACGTATGGGGCTTGGTCAATCGATGTCCAGACGAGGGAACTGCTGGGATACCGCACCGCAGGAGTCGTTCTTTGATCATTTTAAGGATGAAATCTCGTTAAAGAACTGCGCCAAACGGGATGAAGCCAAACAAGAAGTTAAAGCCTATATGTCTACTACAACCACTGGACTAAAGATCCCTAGTGTTGGCTTGTTGGCCTCAGCCTACCTTTTGCCGGATGCTAACTACGGCGAGTGTTTCATTCACATGAGAGAAAAACCACCGGATCAAAGATCGGCGGTTTTTCGTGTCTACTGCACGTTTCAATTCAAAATGTGGTAATCCATTTTTTAACTATTGAACCTGCCACAATGCAGGGACATTGGATGGTTCCCACCCAGACAAGGATGTGTGGGACTGCAAACATTTATACGTCTTACCGCTATAGGTGACCAGCTGTCCTACAGTATAGGCTGTATTCGCCTGCCAGGCGGAAACGCCCGGATTTGTCGTTCCTGCTGTTGTTTTCACGGTCACCGCATTGCTCGCAGCAGAACCATTCCCCGCCGCATCCTTTGCTTTTACCGTAAATGTATACGAGGTATCCGCTGCAAGCCCACTGATCGTTGCTGTCGTTCCCGTCACGGATGTCGCCAGAGCCGCTCCGTTGTACACATCATAACTCGTTACACCCACGTTATCCGTAGATGCCGCCCAGCTCAGCGTTATGCTGGATATTGTTTGCGCGGTTGATGCCAGATTCGTCGGTGCAGTTGGTGCTTGCGTATCACCTCCCGGTTGAGTCGTAGTGCTCACGTTTACAACATTACTGGCTGCAGACAGATTGCCTGCCGCATCTTTTGCTTTGATCGTGAAAGTATAGGAAGTACCCGCGGACAGGCCGCTGATTGTTGCGGTCGTTCCGTTGACGGAGGCAGCAAGATTGGCACCATTGTAGACGTTATACCCAGTAACCCCCACATTATCCGTTGAAGCATTCCAGGCCAGCGTCACCGAATTGGCCGTCACACCTGTCGAGCGGGCATTACCGGGTACACTTGGCGCCGTCGTATCTGCTGGAGGCACTGTACCTCCAGTAGGCAGATCGGCTTTCAGTTTATTTTGGAGTGTTTTGTTCCGGTCACCGCTAAGCTCCCAGAACATCGCTCCGCCGAGTCCTTTGCTTTTGATATAAGCGGTTTTATATCCAATAGACTCCGCATCGTCATAGCTAATAAATCGCTTGTTGGTCGCATTATAGAGATATGGCACCTTGGCAATGTCATTCCAGTAACGCGTGTACCCGTTTTTGTTAATGTAGTTAGTCTCCAGATCATAGAAATCAAAGGAGCCTGCTTCCCATGTTCCAACGGAAGAACCTCCCGCGCAGGTCTGATACTGGCCATTACTCGCCTGTGCGCATCCATCCCAGCCACGTCCATAGAACGGAACACCAAGCACAAGTTTAGCGGCTGGTACGCCTGCATTCAAATGTCCTTGTGCTCCGGTAGCCACATTAAATGTATTGGCATCTGGCACCCCAGCAGCCGAAGCCGCAGGGTCATAGTTCAACGGCGCGTTATGCGCGCTGACTTTTTGCCAGGCCCCGTTAAAATCGTATGTCATAATATTAATCCAGTCGACGATGGCAGCTATATTGGCAAGCTCAGTATTCGCAGCATAGGTCGTCGATGCACCGCTTGCAATCGTAAGCAGATACTTCTTGCCGTCCACAGCTCCGGCAGCATCCAGCTTCTCACGGATTTTGCTCAGAAGCAGTGTGTAATTTTGCTTATCCTCAGGACGTTTGCTATTACCATCAAGTCCGCCTGATACCGGATACTCCCAGTCCAGATCTACTCCGTCAAAATTGTATTTCCGCAGGAAGTCGACGGCAGAGTTTGCAAATACCTCTCGCGTTGCAGCAGTCGCAGCTACATCAGAGAAGCGGTTGGACCATGTCCATCCTCCCACGGAGATGATTGTCTTCAGATTAGGATTGATCTGTTTCAGCTTGTTAAGCTGATTGATATTGCCTGCAATGGGCTGATCCCACGTATCCCCTGCAAATGTCTTTCCGGTATCGATCCATGGATCGCCAAGCACAATCGTTCCATTCGGTACATTGATTGTCTGGCTCTTCTCATTCTGACACGTCCAGGTCACCGGGTTAGGGCCCGAAGGGTCCGGATTTCCATGAACACCATTCCAGCAAATATCGGCAAACGCATAGTTGATATGCGTGACTTTGGTTGGGTCGATGTCCGTTACATTATAGTTTCTCCCATACGCAGCCCAGGACGGGTAGTAACCAACAATTTTATAAGAATCTGCAGCTGCTGCCGTAGCGGGTTGGAGCACAAAGGAAGGAATAATGACGGATAAGAGCAGGGATAGACCCAGGAGAAACTTTGCGGTTTTCTTGAAAGCAGTGTGTTTATTTAAATGTATCATCTAATACACAACCTCCTTTGTCGTTTGCGTGCTAAAACCATTCAGGAATGAACGATGTGCGCTCGAAAACTGGTTATTCGTATATGCATCCCAGTTGATTGACCAGGTCATAATCCCTTTTATCCCCGCATAGCCCGCAGGCTGGAGCAAGGTATAGGAACCGCCGTATGACACACCTTTGATTAGGTAATTCAGTGCCTTTTGCAGCTCGGCTGGCGTTGTATAACCACCTCCAGCAGCCTGCTGGGAAGCCGGTACACCGATGGCAATCTGATCCGGTCGTAAGGGACTAAAGAATGGGCCTGTGCTGCCGCCTACATGAAAGCCTTGAAGCAACATCTCCGCCATGGCCACATGGAAATCAGCTGTTCCCTGGGCGTAAGAGCGCCCATCCAGCCCCACCATGGAGCCCGTGTTATAGTGCTGCACATGAAGCAGGGTCAGGTCATTACGCAAGGCATGGATGACTGGCAAGTATGCTCCCCAAGGACCGCCGTAGCTCAGATATCCACCCTGTACATAGGCCGTCTCCGGCGCAGCCGTCAGGATGAAATTGGCGCCGAAGTGTGACTTAACCGCTTTCACGCCTTGGATGAGGTTAACAATTTTCGGTGTAGTTGGACTACGGAAATCGGTATCCCCTGCATTCAGAGACAGGGAGCTTCCTTCCAGATCGATATCTAGACCATTGAAACCATACGTGGAAATGATTGATTTTAACGAATCTTCGAACTGCTGTCTCTTGGTCGCATCGGTGAGCTCAATGGTACCGTTGGCTCCCCCCATGGATAGCAGTACTTTTTTCCCCTGGCTTTGCAGATAGGCAATATCGGATTTGAATTCGGCTACCGATGCATTGTATGGAGTAAAAGCAAGCGTTCCGCTGCCATGTGAAATCGGTTCGGCAAAGGAGACATTAATGACGTCATAGGCTGTTGATACGTTACGAAGTCTGATATTGGTTGAACCATTGTCGAAGTTATGCCAGTAGCCGATCAGCCATTTGCCGCCGGTTGGCCCAGGATTGGAAGATCCATTGGAAGTTGTCACACTGAGGGAGGTGCTCGCAGCGGATATATTGCCTGCGGCATCTTTGGCTTTTACCGTAAAAGCATAAGTCGTGCTAGCTGTCAGTCCAGTGACTACAGCTGTTGTAGTTGAAGTACCTGTCACAAGAACGCCGTTCCGGTACACCTCATACCCCGCCACGCCCACATTATCCGTGGATGCATTCCAGGAAAGACTCACGGAGGTGTTCGTGATGGAGGATGAAGTCAGACCCGCAGGAACAGAAGGTGGTGCCGTATCTGGCGTTGGCGTTTCCCCTCCCGAACCTTCCCCGACGTATTTCCACAACGCGGGCACAACAGAGGGCTCCCATCCGGTCAACGCCGTGTGGGCCTGAATACACTCATAATCTTTATTTTGATATGTTACGAGGTCTCCTTTCTTGTATGCGGTGCCTGCCTGCCACTGGGCGGCGGCATCGGCTCTCGGTGCAAACCACGAAATAAGTAGAAGAAATGTCAAAGCAAATGTAATGACCGGGCGGAATCGAACAGCTTGATTCAAGCAAAATCCCTCCTGTACTAAGGATACGTTCACCTTGCAAACAAAACTTCAATTGTCCACCTGCATCTGATCTGTGATCGATTAGAGCCAACCTCATTCAGCCATCTGATGTTGCGTGTCACTTCACTCCCTTCCCTTACCAAAGTGGACCTTCCCTCTCGTGTTCTTTTTTTGCAGACACCATCCAAATTTTACAGGGAATTTACAGATCCTCACCCTGTATTTAATCAGTAAACTGCAAAAGAGATAAGGGATAAAATAGTTCTATTGGGGGCGAAAAATGTAATATAGCGCACAAAAAAGGTTTTCGTTCAAGTCCTTAGGAGACTTGAACGAAAACCTATGTTAGATATTGCGCAGAGAAGAGGGCATATCTTACTGCCGCTGCTCCCCTCTCACTTCCAAAGGCTGCCATCCATCCACGCCGGACAGAATCAGAGGTACAGTGTACTCGGCCGCTTCCTGTTCGGTCAGTATTTTGGCCCAAGGCACACGATCAGCAGCACATCCGGCACCAGGCCCGGCGCTGTTATATTCCGCATACTGAACGGTCTGCTCTGCATCTGTCTTGTTCCAGTTGTGCCATCCCTCCCGCTTCACATGAGCGCCGATCCAGCAGTTCAGAAAACAGACTTTGGCATGATGACGCCACGGTCTGCCCAGATACACCGACTGCGGCGGAGCATTGCTGGTCAGATCACAGTCCAGAAACACATAGCCGTAACGCACATCCTCCGGCGTAGAGGCTGCGGTAATCCAACCGTTCACTTGTCCATCCGCAGCCTCCGCTTCAGTCAGGCGATTCTTCGTAAAGATCTCGCAGCCCTTAAACACCACCGTAGCCGAACCAAAAATAAAATCGATATCACCTTCGATGTAACAGTCCTCGAAATACTGCCGCAGTTTGCGCCGCTCGGCACCGTCGCGTGGCCCACCAAAATAACTGCGATCCATGGGCTGCTCAGGCAGCGGGCCGGTGAAGATCGTATCCTGGTGACCGATCAAACGACAGCGGCGAAAGACCGCCCGGTCTCCATCCACATAAACGGCCAGGGCCTGACCAACCTGCTTGCCCGGCCCGGCAGCATTTACGAAGGAAATCCCCTCTGCCGTGAAATCATCGGCACCAATGAAAGCCGTATAGGAATGAAACGTATGATATGGCGAACCATCCGGGAACTTCTTGAGTGCATGATCATCATACGTAATGATCGTCTGCTCCGCCCCCTCACCAATCAGGTGGATGCCCGGCTTCTCCATATGCAGCTTCTCATGATAGACACCAGCCTTCACTCGAATTGGAACGATTCCGATGCCATTCTCCGGCAACGCATCAACTGCGGCCTGAATCGTCACATAATCCCCTGTCCCATCTGAAGCAACAGTCAGACAGGGAGCTGATGATTCCAATGCTGTATTTGGCAATCTCTGCTGCGTCATGGCAGTCGCTCCATTTCCAGTGCTGCCAGCAGAAGCGGAGCCACACCCATAAAGGAATCGCTTACAACCGCTTCGGTTACATAGTAGTTGTACGAGCCATCCCGATCCAGGCTTAGTCCTGCGCCATGACAGATCCCGTTTAACCGAACGCCGTCAGCCGTCTCCTCCACCAATCTGGAGGACAGTCCTTGCCATCCCTTCTCCGCCGTAGCTCTGAAATGTGGCTCCAGATACCTTAAGCGCACACCCTTCGCAAGTGCATATACAAACATGCTTGATCCGGATGCTTCCAGATAGTTGCCTTTGCGGAAGCCCTGATCCAGTACCTGGAACCATAACCCGCTCTCCTGCTCCTGCACGCGCACCAAAGCATGGCACATCCGTTCGAAGATACCGATGATGGTTCCGCGCTTTGGATGATTCACAGGGAAATGCTCCACGCTGTCTACAATCGCCATGGCATACCAGCCCATCGCCCGGCTCCAGAAATGTGGGGAGCAACCTGTCGATGAATCTGCCCAGACCTGCTCCTTCGATTCATCCCAGCCATGATAGAGCAGTCCGGTCCGCGGATCACGGGTCTGGCGTTCGACCAGCAAAATCTGATGCGCCACTTCATCCCATAACTCGGGATGATGAAATGTCTTCGCATACTCGGACAGAAAGGGAGAGGACATATACAGGCCGTCCAGCCACATCTGGAATGGATAGATTTTTTTGTGCCAGAAACCGCCTTCTGATGTTCGGGGTTGCCCTGCAAGTTGTGCTGCCAAGAGATGCGCCGCTTCTGCGTAACGCTTATCTTCAGCACCATCCAGTAATGCAAACAGGTTTTTCCCCTGATTAATCTGATCCAGATTATATTCTTCCAAAGTATAGGTGCCGATAGAGCCGTCGGGCTGGATATACAGGTCCATATGTTTTTTCATAAAATCAACATACTCTTGCTTGCCATAATACTGCCCGGTTCGTGCCATCGCCATCAAGGTCATGCCTTCCACGTATGCCCATCGTCCCGAAGGGAACGCATGATAACCGTCCCCGTCACATTGCTGGATGATCGTTGCTGCAATTCGCTCAGACCAGGATAACTGTGTCTGTACCTGCATAAGCAATTCCTCCTTGAATGTTGTACTCACCTAATACATGTATGACTAACTGCTGTTGAATTGCGAAGGTTCAGCTTGGGCTGAATAACTACCGGAACGTCGACCTGTTCATCACGGATTAACGATACAATCAGCTCTGCTGCCTGCACGGCCAGTTCATCCAGAGACGGGCCAATCGTCGTCAAAGCCACTTCGGCATATTGCATATCCGGTAGATCATCATACCCGATTAACGAGATATCGCGTGGAACGCTGTAACCTGCCTCAAGTAAAGCCCGGAGCGCACCTCGGGTGACCAGGTTGTTCAGTCCAATAAAAGCTGTCGGCGAATCCGGCCCAAACGCATGATTACGTATGGCAAAATACCCGTCTTCCCAGGAGGAATACGCTGGCAGCACATGGTCTTCGTTAAAAGCCAGACCCGTACGCTGCAACGCTTCCCGGTATCCCTCCAGCTTGACATGCTGGGAGTTTCCGATGAATCCGATTCGGCGGTGGCCCAGCGATTTCAGATGCTCCACTGCTTTGAACAGCCCTTCTTTGCGGTCAATCTTGATGTAAGGAGAGTTCGGCGCTTCATCTGTACCCAGCACAAAACATGGCATGTTGAGTGTTGCGAACTTTTTCCAGAACATCTCCCGATTGTCCAGTGCATAGTCCCACAGAATACATCCGTCCACGCGCAGCTGGCTGAAGACATCCACGCCATCATCCGCCACAACCAGGATCATCTGATATCCCCGCTTCTTCAGCTCGGTGTGCAGACGTCCGGAGATGTTCGAGAATAACGGATTGCTCAGCTCATCCAGTACAAAACCGATGATGTTGCTTCTGCCGGTGGAGAGCTGCCGGGCCAGCATGTTTTTCCGATATTGATGTTTCTCCGCGACCGCAAGCACCTTCTGCTTTGTTGCCGGTTTGATCGCGGGATCATCATTCAGCGCCTTCGATACCGTGCTATAGCTCACCCCCGCCAGTTTGGCAATGTCTTTAATGGTTATCAAAATCAATCAACACCTCTCATACGCCTGAAACCCTAATTTTCTATTTCTGTGCAGCCTTATAACGATCATATTGTGCCTGTCTGCCCGCAATAACCTGCTCTATATTCATCTTCTTCAACGTCTCAATATAACTGTCAAACTGGCCCAGACTGGCGTCCCCGCTAATAAACTTAAAGTTCATCTCTTCCACATATGTGGTGATGTCAGGCATCGCCATGCTTTCCACACTCGCTTCATCCGGCAGGGCATAGACAAACGGGAACGGTTCGCGCACATACGGCTCCAGTTCCTTATCCATTTTTGCATGCCAAGGGGCTACGACGGAATCAGCAGAATCGGTGGATTGGATGTTCGGCAGATTCACCGGACCAATGCCCAGCTTCTGAATGTATTCATTGTCCTTGCCTTTGTCCGTGAATGTCTTCACTCCATTCTCTTCCGTATACGTGTCATCCTTGATGCCCCACGTATAATACGTCTGTGCTTCCTCACTTACGGCATAGTCCAGGAAGCGGAAAGCAAGTTCGGGATTTTTACTATCGCGTGTAATGCCAAAGATGCCACTCACTGGTGTACGTCCTACATAGAACTGATCCCCATGCGGTCCTTTCAGTGGTAAAATGCCTTTGATGATTGGCTCTTCCGGATTGTAATCCTTGAACAACGGACTGTAGACCATCGACATATACCAGCTAAAATTAAACGTTGCGCCCGTCACATCCTGAGAGATGCGCGACGTAACCTGATCACTCGTTGTACTCGCATAATCCACCCCAAGCAGACCTTCCTTGTAGAGTCCGTTCAGATAGGTCAAGTACTCCTTGTAGGCAGGCTCATAATAGCTGAAATGCACCTTGCCCTGATCGTCTGCATAAAACTGATTGGACAGATCAAGTCCAAATGCCGGGCCAAAGGCCATGGACACAAATTTTGCTTCCATGGACAGTGGAATCTCATCGGCTTTTCCGTTGCCGTTCGGGTCATCTGTCTTGAACTTGCGCAGCATCGCCGTGAATTCATCCAGCGTGGTCGGCTCGCTTAATCCCAACTTATCAAGCCAGCGCACATTAACCATAAATACCGGCATGTAGTTGCGGGTTAACGTCTGCTGCGGGATATAATACATTTTACCATCTGGCGTTGTTAAACTGGCTTTGACCGAAGGCGACTTTTCATATATTTTTTTGAGATTCACGCCGTATTTCTCTACCAGTTCATTAATCGGAATGAATAGACCGCTGTTAATGTACTTCATCAGCTGATCCTGATCCGGCAGGTACACGATATCGGGCAAGCCGGTACCAGCAGCCAGCCTCGGATTGACGGCATCCGCATAGTTCTGCGGCGGAATCAGATCCCAATCCACCGTCACACCAGCGTTGCTCTCAATTTTCTTCACGATGGCTGCGGTGGACAAGTCCACATTGGTCGTCCAAGCGTTGGTGCCGAGAATAGACAACTTGGCATCCGGTTGATCCGTCACCGGCCCTGCTCCGGTATAATTGAAGGCTGGCTCCGAACTGGACGGGGTGCTCCCCGCATCGGTTCCCGCCCCTGTTCCACCGCTACATCCCACCAGGCTGATTGCCAGTATCGCTGCGATTACACTTTTTCTTCCTGCCCCTTTAAATCTCATCCATCATTCCTCCTTGGTATGAACCATTTTGAACTCCCTTGAATGACATGACACTTAAGTAAGTAAAGCTATCCTTTCACGGCTCCGAGGGTAATCCCCTTAACGAAGTACCGTTGGATAAACGGGTAGATCGTAACAATAGGCAGAATGCTGACCACAATGGATACATAACGAACCTGAAGGGAAGAGACCGCCAGCGCACCGGATGTCATCGTACCGCCCATCTTCTGCATCACTTCCGGCGAAGCCATGATCAGCACTCTTCGCAGGAACATCTGTAAGGGTTGCATATCCTGTTTGCCCAGATATAATAGGGCCGTGAAAAAGTTGTTCCAGTGGAATACCGCATAGTACAGCGTGAGCACAGCCAGTGTTGGCTTGATGATGGGAACCGCCAGACGATACAGCATCGTCATCTCGTTGGCCCCGTCTATACTGGCACTTTCGAATATTTCATTCGGAATACCTTCGAACGCTGAGCGGCAGATCATGACGTTAAACGTAATCACCAGCACAGGCAGCACCATAACCCAGCGGGTGTTGTACAGCCCAAGCGAGGTAATCAGCATGTAGACCGGAATGAGTCCACCCGAGAAATACATGGTAAAGGCGATGAAGAAATTCAGCTTGCGGCGTAAGAAAAACTGCTGTCTGGATAATGGGAACGCGGCAAGACATGTTGCCACAATGTTCAATAGTGTGCCTACCACGGTGTACCAGAGGGTGTTATAGAACGAAACCCACAACTCCTTGTATTGCAGTACCATTTGGTAACCTGACAGGGTAAATCCAACGGGCCACAATACAACTTTTTGTTTGTCGATGGCATCCACTGAGCTGAATGAAATACTAATGACGTACAGAAAGGGATACAACGTGACAACAACCGCCAGTATGGTCAGCAGGTAGACACATCCGTAGAACAAACGGTCACTTCTCGATTTTTGCATACAGGTCTCCTTTGGTCCGGGTTATAGTCTTACCAGAGTGACATCTTGGTCAGGCGTCGGGTCATGGAATTGGCTGCAAAAACAAGGATAAAGGTGATAATGGAGTTGAACAAACCCACTGCTGTGGCAAAACCGTAATTCTGTCCCTCAATCCCCATCCGGTATACATAGGTGGACAAGACATCAGCCGTTTCGTAGGTGGCTCCGTTGTAGAGCAGATATACTTTCTCGAAACCTACACTCATAATGCCGCCAAGCGACAGAAGCAGAAGAATGACAATGGTTGGTTTGATACTGGGAAGGGTCAGGTGCCATAACTCCTGGAATTTGTTGACGCCATCAATTTTGCCGGAATCATACATCTCGGGGTCGATCCCCATAATGGCTGCAATGTAGATGATGGAGCTGAAGCCAAAGCTCTGCCAGATGTCGGAACTCGTGAAGATGGTACGGAACCAGCTCGCATCCATCATGAAGTTCACTTTTTCCATGCCAAGACTCGCGATGAGGGTGTTCACAATACCGTCTGTTGGTGACAGGAAGTTAATAATCATGCCGGCTACAACAACAGTGGAGATGAAGTGAGGAAGGTACGTAACGGTCTGGGCAAATCGTTTGAATGTCCGGTTCTTGATCTCCACGATGCAGACAGCGAATAAAATCGGAATGGAGAAGCCGAACAAGAGTGGCAGGAAGGCAAGCAAAAATGTGTTACGCAGCAGTCGCCAGAAGTAAATGGAATTCACGAATTGTTCGAACCAGCGCAGTCCCACCCACTCCCCGCTGAGCATGCCCTGCCCCGGCAAGAAATTACGAAATGCCAATAACACGCCAGGCATCGGAAGGTACATGAAGATGAGGTAATACAGAAAGATAGGCGAAAACATCAGTAGCAAATACTTATCCCGTCTGATCAGGCTGAACAGTGTGGACATGCGTTTTTTCAACGTGAAACACTCCCCTTCGCTACATAATTACAACGTTTGAATTTTTGAATAAAAAGGAACTGTCATTCCACTGACGTATTTGTTATTTATCTCATTCACATTTTGTAATAACCTATACTAATCTGCGTAATAACGAGATAACTAATTTGAAATAGTCCTCCTTACACCGTATTTCTTTCTTTTAAACACTTGCCATAGCCATAATTACAACGTTGTAATTTTAATTTAAATGTATACGCTTACATAAACTTTTTCCCATCTTAGCAAAGTCTTCAATGTTTGGCAACAACAAAAATCAGTGACATGCTGTAACGTACTAAAATACAGTCTCGCATACGCGAGACTGCCCGTTAAAATCTAAATGTGATTCCGATATTCCATCGGTGTCATCACATACACTCGCTGAAAGGCTCTGTAAAACTGACTGACGCTGGAAAATCCCAGTTCATAACTGATTGTGGTCACTGAATCCGTTGTATGGCGGAGCCTCCTGGACGCTTCTTCTACGCGCAAATTCAGCAGATATTGATACGGTGTTGTTCCCGTAATAGCCTTGAAAGAACGCATAAAATGATACCGGCTCTGATGCGCGACCATCGCCATCGAATCAATATCCATTGGACCTGTGTAGGCACTGTGAATGTAATCCAGCACTCGTTGGAGATGAGGATCAATGAATGTACCGGGATTTACAGTCCTTTTTCCATTTTCCTGCCCCGTCAACATACGCCTTAGATACGTTTCAACCGCCAGTTCTGTTTCCTGCACTTGCAGCATTTCGGGCACATCATCTAACAAAATGGAATTCCAGCCTCGAAACAGACTGCTGATCTCAGCAGGATCAAATGTCTGGGTAGGTCGAAACTCAGCTCGTCCCCCACTTAATTCCGCACCTTCGAAACTACCTAATGGCGGTTTACGGAACTTGATCACAATGACAGCCGAATCCGACCCTATCTCAAAATAATGCTCAGTCTGGGGATGAGCAATAATCCCTATGCCTGCTCTTAGCGGGTATGCATGCCGTTCCTGTACCAGATGACATTGACCTCTGACCGGTAGCGTTAGCTGATACCAGTCGTCATGTACATGCGGCTCATTCGCGAATCCTCCAGTAGCTTTCCATAATTCCAACCCATTTAGCGTCATGTTTAATTCCATCGTTTGCTCACCTGCTGACATTATAGCAAATCGTGCTCACTTTCCAAGCACTTTTCACAAAGACATGATCTGCCCCCATCTTTTATCATTGAAAAAAATAATTCGAGGTGATCTCCCATGGCTCAGGCCACTTTAAGCAAAATGCAAATCAACTCCTCCGCCAATTGGGCACTTGCCGGAGTCAGCTTCGCCCATCTGCTGAATGATGCGATGCAGACAGTTGTTCCGTCTGCTTTCCCACTATTCCAGCAGACCATGCAGCTCAGTTTCGCCCAGATGGGCTGGATTGCCTTCACCCTGAATATTACCGCATCCGTCCTCCAGCCACTGGTCGGTTATATGTCAGACCGCAAGCCCATGCCAATCCTGCTTCCCGGAGGCATGTTATTCTCCCTGATCGGTGTTCTCGGCTTAGCCTTGTCTTCCGAGTTATGGATGCTGCTTGTTTCGGCAGCATTGATTGGCATAGGCTCATCCATCCTCCATCCCGAATCCTCACGTGTGGCCCATATGGCAGCCGGACGAGGACGCGGAATGGCGCAGTCGATCTTCCAGGTGGGAGGCAACACAGGACAGGCTATTGCTCCATTACTGGTCGCCTTCATCCTGCTGCCACATGGACAGCGAAGTTTTCTATGGCTGATGGGCTTTGCCCTGATCGGCATCTTCATTCAGTCTATGGTCAGTCGTTGGTACAGAGACAAGCTTGCCGAGACTCGCATTCGTCAGCAACGCCCTCTAAAATCAAGTGGCGTAGAGCCAGCAGCTCGACCTGTGAGCAGGGGATTCATCGCTTTTACAATGGGAATTCTCATCCTGCTGCTGTTCTCCAAATTCGTATATATTGCAGGCATGACCGGGTACTACGCCTTCTATTATGCCGATGCATATGACTTGCCGCTCTCCCAGGCACAGATCTGTCTATTTGTTCTGCAATTTGCAGGCATGGTCGGAACCTTGCTCGGTGGCCCGCTCGCTGATCGCTATGGACGCAAACCGATGATCTGGTTCTCCATAGCAGGCACTGCACCGTTCTCACTCTTGCTACCTTATGCAGGACCCGTCTTATCCATGGTCTTGTGCGGAATGATTGGACTCATCCTGATGTCCGGCTTCAGCGTTATCATTGTTTATGCACAGGAATTGCTTCCTCGTCATATTGGAACGGTATCCGGTTTATTTTTTGGCCTGTCGTTTGGCATGGCTGGACTTGGCTCGGTTGTGTTAGGTTCCTTAATTGACGTGACCAGCATTTCGTTTGTTATCAAGTTATGTTCGTTTTTGCCACTGCTTGGTGTGTGTGCTGTATTTCTGCGCAAGGACCAACCAAGAACAGTGTGATAACCGTTGAAACCTCACTGATTTTGTGACTACAATACACCTAGGACACTCGAGGATAACAGAAGGAAGGAATAACGCATGATTATTGATGTACAGCATGTCACTTGGAAAAGGGGACCCCTTACCCTGCTGAACGATGTGAGCTGGCAGGTGAATGACGGTGAGCACTGGGCATTGCTTGGCCTGAATGGCTCCGGCAAAACAACACTCCTGAACATGATCACCGGATATCTCTGGCCGACTGAAGGCAAGATATCCGTGCTAGGCCATGAATATGGTGATGTGGATCTGCGACAACTTCGCAAATCCATCGGCTGGGTCAGTTCATCTCTGCAAGAGAAATTGCACGGTACAGACCGCACGCAGTATGTGGTGATCAGCGGTAAACACGCCACCATTGGCTTGTATGACAAGCTGTCAGATGATGATCTGGAACAGGCACAGGAATTGATGCAAACGCTGGGCTGTCAGCACCTGTGGGATCGCGAATATCGTACCTGTTCTCAAGGGGAGAAACAGAAACTTCTCATTGCCCGAGCACTTATGGCCAATCCACGCGTACTTATTCTGGACGAGCCTTGCAATGGACTGGATCTGTTCTCAAGAGAACGACTGCTGGAGAGTATTCGTGAATTGTCCCAGCGACCCGATACCCCTTCGCTCATCTATGTCACCCATCACACGGAGGAAATATTGTCCGTCTTTAGTCACAGCCTTTTGCTGCGCCGAGGTGAAGTTGTCAGTAGCGGATTAACTGGCGATCTGATGAACACAGAAGTGCTGAGCAACTTCTTCGAGGCACCTGTGGAAGTGGATCGACATGGTGAACGTGTCTATGTCAGAGCTGCGGCGGATTCATAATAACGGGGTTATACACAGCAAACGTAACATAGGTGTAGAAACATAACAGTAAAAAGCCCAATATCTTATCCACATGTGGATAGATTTTGGGCCTTTTACTCCTATATCTAGTGTTATCCACCGTTTTCTGTGTAGAACTTTCTAATTTATGAGTATAACTTTACGGTTCATCTATTTATCTATACGTTTTACCACTATCCTATTTCCGGGCACCTAGAAACAGAAACAATGGAATACGCTGCCTGCGTAGATAGGTTTCCTCGTTTACAAAATAGGCACGTTGTGGTGCTGACTCGCGCAAATGTTCTACACGGAATCCTGCCCGCTGCAACGCCATATAGTATGATTCAATGGAACGATGCATCTTTTTCACAGAACCGCCCAGCCACTGCTGCTCCCGATATCCTTCCACAAAATACTGATCAACCACCCAATCCGTTCGTGTCCCGGAGGGTTGCAGTGTAGACGTGATCACAGGATGTTCTACCGAGAATACAAATGTCCCGTTCTCTTTCAACGTATTGTATATGTTGCGGAACAGGCTCTCCACATCTTCAATATAGTGAACAGCCAGTCTCGATATAACCAGATCGTACACTCCGTCCGGATAGGTCCAGTCTTCCATGAACGCTTGCTCAATCCGCGCATTCAATCCTTTTACTGATGCATTAGCTGCCTGAATCATATTCACAGAACCTTCAATTCCCGTATATATTGTATCTTCACTCTCCATACTCAGCAATTCTGCCGCGAACCTTGCATCTCCACAACCAAGGTCCAGAATATTCTTGCCAGCAACGTCTCCGATCAACTCCAGCATCACCGGCTTCTCCAATGTATCATTGGCGTTCTCCTGCCACTTGCGACGTTCCATGTACTTTTCGAAGTTCGCCTCATTATCGTAAAAATCCGATCCTCTGCCCTTCATTCTGTGACCCTCCATTTCGGATAAGCATGCTTCCTATTTACAGCCTGTAAGAGTATACAGAATATGGATGTGTCTGACTATAACAAAAAAAGGCTGTTGTCTGGAGTTGTCCAGTAACAGCCTTTCTGCCTTACACTTCTACAATTTTCGCCGCCTAGCCAAAACGTTCTGTTTTGTACCATTTGCTTTCGCGTTTCCGAATCTTGTCCATGATCAAGGAGTAGAAAGCCTTGATCGAGATCAGGATGAACAGCTGTGCATACGTGAAATAGGATACGCAGGCATAGATGAAATTACGAGTATTGCTCTGTCCAATATCTGCGGCTAGTGCCAGATTGATCTGTAACACGTAAATAAAGTACATAAGTGCCCAACCAATGACCAGGAACACATACGCATCGCCGGCAAACTGGAACGGTGAACTTACCTCTGGTTTAAATATGGCAATGACCCGATAAACCAGATTCACGAGAAATATAATATCCGATACAATGATCGCAAGCATAAACCAGAAATAACTGACGGCATAATAGATAACCAGCAACTTATTACGCCAACTGGAACGATTAAACAGGTTATGGATATTATCCAGTACCACCTGGTAGTTCCCCTTGGCCCAGCGTTCGCGCTGCTTCATGTATACACTCAGCTGTTCCGGTTCCTGCTGATAGGCTTCCGCTTGCGGCGCAAGAGCCACAAACTGTCCGCGATTCAAAATCTCGAATGATAGCGCCGTATCTTCTGTAATGGCTGTCACATCCCAGCCGCCAATCTCCCGGATCAACTCCGTTTTGATAATGTAATTCGTTCCCGGGATGGAACCAAGCTGGAACAATTCCCATAGCCCTGTGTGATACACACGTTGCGAAGTAATAATCTCCAGGTTGATGCATTTGGAGAGGAAATTCTGTCCTCTGTTGCGTGCTTTGTTTCTGCCAAAAACCACACCATATTGTTCAGGGTTCTCAAGCGATTTTTGGGTCAAAAACATTAATGAATTACGTTCAGGTGCGGCATCTGCATCGAAGATACAGATCCAATCGCCCGTGGCTATGTCCAGTCCGTCATTTAATGCCCCGGACTTGCCACCGGTTCCTTTTCGCTCCATTACCGTCACATTACGATGCATATAGCTGGTCTGACTGAGGAATGATCTCAACTTCTCTGCGGTATCATCTGTACAGTTATCCGCGATCACAATGACCTGAACTTTATCCTCCGGATAATTCAGGCGCAGGATGTGCTCTACCGTCGCAACAATGACCAGACCCTCGTTATGCGCAGGTACCATGACCGTGACTGTTGGATAATGATCCATATCTTCAGGGATTTGAATCCCTTTTTTGTCCTGTTTATTAATAAAACGAATCGCACCTGCCATAATAACAATCGACTCGAATACGGCAATCCAGATACTAAATATGGATAATATTAATATAAAATCAGCCACTTACTTTCCTCCGATCATACTTGCGAATAACTTTCGACCGAAAGCGAAGGGTTGCAATTGTTAACCAAATCGTGAATACCGCAAATAAAGAACTGACGGCGATACAGATCGGGATGAACCAGGACATATAGTCCACAGCGCCTCTCTCCTTCCCGTTATATATATTCTCCGATGAGATCGGTCTCTGTGTTTCGTTCAAGGGCAGCAATAACCGCGTCAATGTCCTCGTACTTGCTGAATTGCTCCTTTTGGAATACCAGAGCACCAGAGCGTATCACCGTCTGCAGTTCATTTCCCTTTTTATCAATAATATGAAGATCCATGATGGCTTTTTTGATCCGCTGTGTAAGAAGTGGAAGGTATTCCACATTCACCATTGGACATAAGATGACAAAACGCCCACGATCCACGAAAAATTTATAATCCTCATACCGAATCTGCTTCTGGATCGTACCCGAGATTTCAAGCAGGAATTGTGCATACCGGACTGAACCAAGGGATTCCATCACCAGTGGCAAGAATTCAATCTTGAACATGGCAATGCTGAATCCATACTTTTCGGAGTACCGACGAGCAAGGTTACTGTGTTTAATTAACGTATCTGCCAGAGCTCCCTTATTACCAAGCGTGGTATCCAGATCGATTTCCGGGTTACGATCCTGCATATCCTGAAGACGTTCCACTACACGCGCACTGCGCAGCAGACTTACCTTGATGAACGCAGCCACGGCAACGTTGGCAGGGATGAGCAACCACCAGGAGAATACAAGCACATTTGCATCAGCATAAGTAACAAGCCACACAAAATAAGAAACCAGATATACAAACCCCGCCACGACGGATACACCAACAGGCAGAAAAAGACCGAAAACCAAAGCACCCAGCGACACGATACTAAAAATCATATCCCCTGTAGTGTAGCTCTGATCCATGTACACTTTAAGATAAATCATCAGTTGCTGCATGAGGGCTAGTCCAATTAAAAGGGCATATCCCCACGCAATACGGCGGGTAGGTGCTTTATTTCTCATAGTTCCTTCTCTCCGTTGAATTTATAGAACTCTTGTTCAAACTCATTTCTTTATATATTGCAACAATTTATGACATGTTTAGACAAAGATATGCTAACACATTGCAGAATTCATTAAATGACAAAATCCTTACTTTTTAATATTTTTCTGTAAATTGACTTCTCCCAATAAAGGAAAAAGATTATCAAACAGATGTGTGTTACCGTCAAATACATATCCACCTGGATAACGAGTGTCCTTACCACGCAACGTAGTCATATGGTTATACAACTGTTTGGCCCATTTTGGATCACCTGAACGAACAGCGAGTAAGATGGCGAGGCCATATACCGAGGAAGATTCATAAGAGACGGCAGGTGTGCGTGATTCTCGCTTATACTGTCCGGGTAGCTGATGCCGGGTGTTGAACTCCTTTTTCAAAAAAGAAATGAGCTTGTCCGGTTTGCGGTCGGTCACGGTTAGATGATTCGCCACAATCAACTGGTCGATCAGATTCACCGTATCATCATACGTATATTTTTTATGGACCACATCGAAGGTCTTCGGATAGAACAATCCATCGTCAGGCATCTTCTTCAGCAAAGCTTCGTACTTGGCATAGGTTCCCGGTTCCACCATCTGATGTTTTTCCATCAATTGAAGAGACGGGAGATCAACATAAACCAGGCTTAATGTATCTGTGGAGTGACCACTCGCAAAATCGTGAAAATCCACATAATATCCTTTATTCCGAACCGATTGCGAAAGTGTACGGGATATTTCCGAAGCCGTTTCCAGCTTGGCTTCTCTTCCTTGTTTCCATTGATCTGCTGCCTTTAATAAAGCACCGACAATTCGAAAATCATCGCCAAGCGCGTTGGTAGTCACTTGAGATTCACCTTCGGCATCCAGCTTCCAAGCTATATATTTTTGCGGCATGAGGAAATAGGTGGTCAGCAGGTCATAGCTTTCCTCGAATAACACCTGATCATTCTTGGCTACAGCATATTGCATCCAAAGACCAAGTGATTCAGATAAAGCCTCTCTGCCTGCTACGATGTCCGCTCTCTCTGAGGTAGCATCTTGCAAATAAGTCGCAATTGTACCATTGGGATTAGTCATATGATCTTGAACAAAGGATACCGTAGGGGATGATTCATTCATCACGAACCGCTCCTTCACAAAAATAATTAATGCTGCCGTGATACTGACTGCCAATATGATCCACCACGTTAGCCTTTTCCGGTATAGCCGTTTCATGACTCCCTCCTGTACTGATGCTGCTCTGTCATAATGGCTCTTCTCCTTTAGATAGGTTCGGCTAGAGTCTGGGATGGAGGGGTCAAGGATCGTTCCTCTGTTCATTCCAAAATATCCATGTAGGATCGTCGTCCACCCTTTTTGACAAATTTCCAGTCCACCTCGATATTATGGCGCATTCGACGGAGAAGCATGACCGCTGTCTCGATCTCTTCCTCCGTCAGACCATCCAGAGTCACCTGATCCGAATGCAAGCCCTCTTTACGAATGAATTCCCATGCTTCAAGCCCAGCTTCAGTGGGATATAACACTTTATTCTTCTTATTACCCATTGCTGGCTGTTTAATAATGAATCCATCGGATTCGAGTTTGCTAATAGCTCTGGCCGCCGTCGTGCGATCCACTTTGATCAGTTCAGCAAGCTGATTCGGAATAATGCCCGGATTCTCACAGATTCGATACAGATATAGATATTGTCCACGGGACAGGTTCAGATGCTGAAACTCGACGTTACTGATTGAATCCAGACAGCGGGCAATCATACCAATTTCACGCAGCACTTCTTTTTTCTCAGTCAACACACTCACGCCCCTATAAAATTGTTGCAATCGCAACATAATTGATGGTATAACTACTGTTGAAAAGAACGAGATTCGTTCCACATTCCTGTTATGTACCAGTTTATCACGTCAGGATAACATTACGATCACCCAAAGGAGAAACATTCATGAATACAACGATTGTTGAAGTTAATAATCAGGAATTGCTCGATGCCTGCTTCGCCATTCGCACCGCTATTTTTGTTGAAGAACAAGGCGTACCCGCAGCGGATGAATTCGATGCTTATGATACATTAGACGCGGAGGCGCGCCACATTCTGCTCTACGTAGACGGAGTACCTGCTGCTTCCTCCAGACTGCGCATTGTGGAACAGGTCGCCAAATTGGAACGGATCTGTGTCATGCTCGATTACCGTAAACACGGCCTGGGCCGTGTGCTGATCGACAAGCTGGAGCAGATGGCTGTTGCTGAAGGTCTTGAGAAAGCCAAGCTGCACGCACAGGTACAAGCTTCCGGGTTCTACGAACGTCTTGGATATGCACCCGCGTCGGAAGTATTTATGGAAGACGGCATTCCCCATCTGCTCATGACCAAAAAACTGAAATAATGACATTCCAAAAAACGCCTCCGTTATCACTTCTCAGTGATATTCAGAGGCGTTTTGCATTCAAGCAACGCATTCATGAGTGACTCAACAACGGTAAATGGCACGTACAAAGTATAGGCACTGATTATAATAACCATGCATTCTACTTACTTGCCAGCTCCGTGCTGTGCCTTACCCCATTGCCAGACGGTCTGGCTCGGATTCGGCAGCGTTGTTCTTCATTTGTTTACTACGCAACTGTCCGCAGGCGGCATCGATATCGGTACCGTGTTCCATACGTACAGTCGAGTTGATGTTGTTCTTTTTGAGTGTATCATAGAAGCCCAGAATCGATTCTTCTGTACTCCGTTGATACTGACTGTGCTCATCCACCGGGTTGTATGGGATCAGATTCACACTGACCATACTTCTGCGACTGGACAACAGTTCAGCCAACTCCGCGGCATGCTCACGTTGATCGTTAACATCACGCAGCAGGATGTACTCAAACATGATACGTTTGTTCGTTGTAGCCAAATAATAATCCACCGCATCCATCAATTGCTCAATCGGGAAAGCCCGGTTGATCTTCATGATGTGTGTGCGCAGTTCATTATTCGGTGCATGCAGAGAGATCGCCAGATTAACCTGCAGACTGCTGTCCGCAAATTCCTTGATTTTGTCCGGAAGGCCACTCGTGGATACAGTAATCCGTTTGGCGGCAAGTGCCAGTCCTTTGCGATCTTTAATGACCTCGATGAAATCACTCATGTGCTGGAAGTTATCAAATGGTTCACCAATACCCATCACAACCACGTTGGTTACCCGTTCGTCTTGACCCGCTGCATCCAGATGTCGCTGCACATGCATAATCTGTTCCACAATCTCTCCAGCGGTCAGGTCTCGGCTCTTCTTGATCAGACCGCTCGCACAGAAGCTACAACCAATATTACAGCCCACTTGTGTGGTCACACAAACGGTAAGCCCGTATTTTTGCCGCATCAATACCGTCTCAATCAGGTTGCCATCCTGCATCCGAAGCAGAAATTTCACGGTACCATCTGCTGATTCCTGCTTCACATGTTCGCTCAGAGAGTTCATTGTGAAATGCTCGGAGAGTACATCCAGACATTCCTGACGGACATCAGACATCGCAGGAAAATCATGTACACGCTCTTGATATAACCATTCCCAGATCCGGGATGCACGGGATTTCTTCTGCCCATGCTCCGGCAGCCAGGAACGTAATTGCTCTAATGTTAATCCATATATGGATGACTTGTTCATTGTATAATCCTCTTTTCGCTAAAAAGCTATGGCTTATCGGTCCTACCCAAAAAACCTCTACTCCGTATTGTCCCAAAATTGAAGCGGGAAAACAAGGGCTTTAGCATTTCTTCCAAGAGGTTTTATCTATGGCAAATCTGCACAACAGACAACATTTATACCTATCTGGTCTTCAGTTTAGAAGTGAATGATACCGGAAGTGTGCAGTAGAACCAGCAGAACCAGGATCGGTGCCACGTAACGAAGCATGAACAACCATACCCGGAACCATCCGGAACGCAGTCCTGAAGCTTCCGCAGCCGTTTTCCAGAAGTATCCGGCAAAAATCGTCACAAGCAATCCACCCACAGGCAGCAGGATGTTGGATGCTACAAAGTCCATCCAGTCGAACACACTCTTCGATCCAATGGTCCATTCAGGCAGCAAGCCGAGCGACAATACTGAAGGAAGTCCCACGATGAAGACTGCGAGTGATATCACCCATACTGCACGACTGCGGCTCCAGGACAGACGTTCCATGAAATATTTCACCGGAACTTCCAGCAAGGATACTCCCGAAGTTAATGCGGCAATAGCGAGCAGGATGAAGAAGAGTCCGCCAAACAGGAAGCCAAGCGGCATCGCCGAGAAGGCTGCCGGAAGTGCTATAAAGATGAGTGACGGTCCTTGGTCCGGTGCAATACCAAACGAGAATGTCGTTGGGAAGATGATCAGGCCGGCAATGAATGCATAGAGCAGGTCCCCCGCCCCAACAGCGATGGTGGCCGCTCCGAGTGATTGATTTTTGTCCACATACGAACCATAGGTTATTAGAATACCCATACCGAGTGACAGCGAGAAGAAGGCATGTCCGAGCGCCACCAATGCTGACTCCGTTGTAAGTTGTGAGAAATCAGGATTCAGGAAAAAGGAAACCCCTGCTCCTGCACCAGGTAACGTTACGGCCCGGATCATCAAAACAATGAGCAACACCAGCATGGCGGGAATTAACACTTTGTTAAACTTCTCAATCCCGTTGGATACCCCTTTGGCTACAATCCAGCCTACGATAAGTACCGAGACCAGTTGCCACACGATTGGCATATAACCGCCTACAAAGGAATTGAATTGTCCCGCATAATCCGGATTGTTAAACAATGTTCCACTGAAGGACGTAATCGCATATTGCAAGGTCCAGCCTGCAATAATGACATAAAAAGAAAGGATGATAAAAGGTGTCAGTACTTGCAGCAAACCGGCTGCGAGCCAGCCTTTATGTCCGCCTGCTTTGATAAAAGCAGTTGCAGCACTTCCTCTGCCGCTACGACCAATCGCAAGTTCTGCGAGCAGTACCGGCAGACCAATCAGCAGCAAACAAACGATGAAGAGCAGGAAAAACGCAGCTCCTCCGTTCTCCCCCGTAATGTACGGGAATTTCCACATGTTACCCAGACCAACCGAACTACCAATGGCTGCCAGAATGAATCCGGCGCGAGAGAAGCGCTCACCTTTGCCAGTGTTGTCTTGATCGAGATTAGGCTTACTAAAATTCATCGTATCTACTCCATCACTTTAAAGTTTTCCCGTAATTATATACTACTCACCTTGTCAGGTCATTCGAAATTCGAAATTTGTCGAAATGTTATTTTTTTACATATAAAACACACGGAAATCTTCAGCTCATAAGTTCCTTAAACACAGTATGTGATAAAGTCCGTAAGTCCAACCGTATGAAATTTCAACAAATCCGTATTCCCAACCGTTCAAAGCCCAATAGAATCAAAAAGAGATGTCCCTTCAGCCAATTGGATGACTGCGGAACACCTCTCTTTTTGAATTACACTTTAATTTGAAGTAACTCGTACTTGATAACGCCCATCGGAGCATTGACATGAATGACGCTGCCCACTTCTTTGCCCATCAATTCCTTGCCCAGTGGGCTCTCGTACGAAATTTTATTATCCGCAACATCGGCCTCGGCAGGACCAACCACTTTATATTCAATCTTCTCGGCGAACTCAATGTCATTAAGTAACACCGTTGATCCAATGCTCACTTTGTTGGAGTCTATATTGTCTGAAGAGATGACTCTTGCTTTTGTCAACATCTTCTCCAGAATCAAAATCCGTGTCTCCATAAAGGCCTGATCATCTTTGGCTGAATGATACTCACTATTTTCCTTCAGGTCACCGTAACTGATCGCGAGTTTAAGACGAGCTGCCAGTTCCTTACGCTTCACCGTCTTCAAATCCTTCAGTTCGTCCTCCAGCTTTTCCAAGCCTTCCTGTGTCAAAATCACTTCATCATTAGCCATTTTTCCATCTCCTAATCCTGCTATCTATCTATATTCTAACCTATATCCACTCCAAAGGGTTAGCATACCCCGGAAAAAGAAATAGCCCATCCATATATTTTATTTCAATGACATCAGAACCATGTCCATCTCTTGAGATGAATTTCAAGGCTTTGTTCAATAATTGTACCGTTACAATCTGCTCAACTGATTATGTTGTTTTCACCCGTTGACTTTTACAATGAACTCAGGGCAGCAGACGTTTTATAATCATCGCCTGCAGCCCACTATATGACGTGAGGTGATCTGGATGATTGAACTATTGAATACAGCTGAAATACAAGCCTATCTGAAACGGATTGGCATGGATGATATAAAGGAACCTACACTGGAGTTCTTATTTGAACTCCAGCGAGCACATGTACAATATTTATCCTGGCAAACGGTCGATATTTTTGCAGGTCGTCCTACGGGAATCAGTCTTCAAGAATCGATTCAACTTATATTACAGGGACGCAGCGGCTACTGCTTTCATCTAAATGGTGCATTTAGTGTTCTTCTCCGCTCGCTGGGTTATACGGTTAATTGGCATCGCGGGGGAGTACAGCCTCATGAGCAACAACCCCGTGTGAACTCATTCCATCTCGGTCTGTCTGTGCTTCTGCCGGATGCTGACCCGACAGTTGAGCGCTGGATTGTAGATGTAGGTCTGGGCGGAATGCCCTTTGAACCTCTACCACTTCGTTATGGAACCTATGGTTCAGCTCCGTTTACGTATCAGTTAATGCCATCATCTGTTGCTGCTGAGGGATGGCGGCTTGAGTACGAGCCGAATGGTCCGAGTGAAGGAGTTGACTATGCTCCCGAGGTAGTCCACGATCTGGGGGAGTTCATTCCCAAACATGAATTCTACAGTCAGGCGGCAGAATCACCTTGGCATAACGTATTTTTACTTCGTCAGCGGGATGAGAACCGCAGTCATGAACTACGTGGATGTATGCTCCGAACACATGATATGAAAGGAATTCAGAAAACGGAGATCCGGAATTATACCGAGTGGCGTAACGTATTAACTGAAATATTCCATGAACCCTTGGTGAATTACAGCGAACTGGAATGCCAGGATATGTGGGAGCGAGTGCAGGCTGCACATATGGAATGGAAACAAGCGCAAGAAGCATGATGATTAGGAGGAAGAGTTGAGGGTCCATTCCATATAAAGGAAAGTTATTGATCCACGCCGAATACGTATTCAGGTGATAAATGATGATAACTATTCGTGTGCTCCAAGTTCCAGAAGTATTGCCCGAGGCGTGCTGGAACCACTTTTTGTCGCAAGTTTCTGCCGAGCGACGTGCTCAGGCTTCGCGTTTTGTGCGTCAGGCTGACGCGTATCGCTCCGTGCTGGGAGAGATATTGACTCGTGTGACTTTGAGCAAGTTAACTGGACTGAGACCTGCTGATCTTTCTTTTACCCGTAATTCCTACGGCAAACCTTCGCTCAGTCACCATTCGGATGTACCATTCAACGTCTCCCATTCTGGTGATTGGATTGCTCTGATCTCCGGCGGTACAGATGAACTGGGCGTGGATGTGGAAAAAATAGCTCCAATTGACATGCAGATTGCAGAGCGTTTCTTCTCTCCTAAGGAGAGCCAGTTCTTGGCTGCCAAGCCTGACGATCGTCGGCTGGAAACCTTCTACCGTCTATGGACGCTGAAGGAAAGTTATATCAAGGCAGTGGGTATGGGGTTGTCCATACCACTGGACTCCTTCGCCATCCTACCTGATGAGCGGGAAGATTGGCATTGCAAACAGGCCGGGACATATCTCTTTCTCAGTCAGCGACTCGATAACCAGCATATGCTCGCAGCCTGTTCAGCCGGGGAAGAGCTGCCGAGCAAGCCGGAAATCGTAACCTTGGAGGATCTATATACGGATTTGGTTTAGTGTGTGGCTGGTTGGGCCTTCAACGAGTTGGAATCAGTTGAGTTATGTAAGAGGCCGCCATTAATAATATCCTGTTAAGGTTAATCAAAAAAGCTAACGACGTGAGTATCACGCGTTAGCTTTTTAGCTTTAAATCCACACTCAGTTTAACTTCTATCTGACGTATTGAATAGGACTAGTCCCGGCTCCGCAATTTGCCAAGCAATCGGATGATCTCAATGTACAGCCATACCAGTGTAACCATCAATCCAAATGCACCGTACCACTCCATGTACTTGGGTGCACCACGTTCAGCACCACCTTCAATGAAGTCGAAATCAAGGACCAGATTGAGGGCAGCCACAATGACGATAACGACCGAAATACCGATGCCGATCAAGCTGTTATCATGCAGATAAGGGATTGTAATTCCGAAGAAACCCAGTACAAAGCTCAGCAGATACATGATCATGATACCGCCAGTTGCAGCCACGACCCCAAGCTTGAAGTTCTCCGTAGCTTTGATCAATCTGGTTTTGTATGCCACCAGCAGAGCGATGAATACAGCCATGGTCAACAGAGCCGCCTGCAAGGTAATTCCGTTATACAGGGACTCATAGGTTGCGGAGAGTGCTCCAAGGAACAGGCCTTCTGCCACGGCATAGACAGGTACGAGATAAGGTGCCGCTACAGGTTTGAACGAAATCACAAGCGCCAGGATAAAACCAACGATTAATCCGCCATAAGCAAGCGGCATCACTTGTTGTCCGTTAAAGAACATCATCCAGGTTGCAAATGCACTGCCCAGCAGGATCACCAGCGTAATAAACGCTTTGTTCACCGTGCCGTTGATCGTCATGTAATTCTGATACCGATCTTCTCCATATCCTCTGTTTTCAAACGTGCTGTCTTTAAGTGTAGGGTTACCGCTACGACCGATCAACACAATCACCTCTTCATATGTATTTGGTATATCTGTGATACTAGGCTTGGGCTTACTACGTTTCAAATTCTACAAGCTACTCCCTCGAAAAGATCGGAATGGCACCAGAAGGAATCGGATGCAATCCTTCGATTACATCCTTACCCCCTGGCGCAACACTTAGGACATATGTCCCAGACATTGCATGTTCATGTGCTTTTTAAGCGTCTTATTTGTACAACACTTTATCTACATTGTATTTCGCACGCATCGTGTTGATGATATACGTCTCGTAAATTTCACGATCTACCGGATCTTCAACCAGGCATACTTCAATCTTCGTTACTTCCTCGCGGTGATTCTTGATTGGTGATACGGTGTCTTCAAAATGCTTTTTGATGCGGGGTCTTAATTTTCGTGCTTTACCGACAAATAACAACTCTCCAGCGGCATTGTAAAACATGAAAATCCCGCCTAGTTCCCGGGTAATCAGGTGAAAATCAGTAAATCCATAAATGTGACTAAGCTGTGGATCAACCTGCTTTGTGATGGTTACATCCGGTGTTGGCACAGTAATATTAATCAATAGGCTCACTTCCTCATTATCTATAGGTTTAGATCTTATCACATATTATAAAGGGACACCATTTCATTCTATATGAAGTACAATTCACGCAATTTTCGCTATTACGACAAATATTTCAAAAAAAAGGTTAACTTCCCTGATTCAAAGTGGTACTATAGGGGTATGAGGAAGAAATTGGGCACTGAGACATACGTCTTTATATCTACCTCCGTCTATTGTACCCTATGATTGAATATCTTTTTCATGCTGAATTCTGTTATGTGATCACGACAAGAGTACAGTTAGCAAGAACCCTAGTTTATAGATTGTAGATTCATCATCTAATCGACCCCTTGCAGCAAGCAAACCTAGGAAGACCTAGATTCATGATTCACTGTAGATTTTTAGTATCACCTAGAAAGCCTGCAATTATAGTCGTACTGAAGTTAATAGACACACGTAGAAGGTCAGATAGCTATCGATCCTAGAGAGACTAGTCATGCAATACAACTGTAGAAATTATAGCAGCAGTACTATAGAAAATGGATCAAGTTTCACCACCAGGCCCGGCATACTGCCAGGGCTTTTTTGCGTTTGTGCGAACAACCAACCACACGCTCAGGGAAACAGAGGTATCGTGGTTCTTTCTGCTGGGTTTATAATATGGCAAGATACCAGTAGAGGGAGTGATGGGATGTATTCCGATCTGCAACTGACGGAGGACCGCCCTGTATATATACAAGTCAAAGATTATATGAAGCGATTGATGCTCAAAGGCGGCCTGCAAGCCAAACAAAAACTGCCCTCGACCCGTGAACTCAGTACACTCATGAAGGTTAGCCGCAGCACAGTCCTGCTCGCTTATGCCGAGCTTGAAGATGAAGGCTTGATCTACGCAGTCAAAGGCAAGGGCAATTACGTCAGTGCCTCCATCGAAACACCTGAGGCAGCAGCGAGCTGGGAACTGGACTGGAAGACAGAGGTAAGTGAATATGCAATTCAGGCAGAGCAGTACGATCTGATGAAGCATGGCTCCGGAGCAGAGCGCGGCGAGATATCGTTTACCAGCATAGCACCGGATGAAAAGCTGTTTGATCTGCACAACGTGAAACGGGCTTTTCTGGATCGCATGTCACTTGAAGGCGAAGTACTGCTGAATTACGGATATGCGCAGGGATACAGACCGCTGATGAACTATTTACTACGATATATGGAGAACAAAGGTGTTGACCTCCGTGGCAAGGACATTCTGATCACCAACGGATTCACGGAAGGTTTCGATCTGGTGCTTGGAGCGTTGCGCAAAAAAAGCGGAAAAGCGCTCTGCGAGAATCCAACGCACCACACGGCGATCAAAAATCTGAAGCTGCACCAGTTTCACCTGACCGGTGTGAACATGGAGCCAGATGGCTTGGACTTGAAGCAACTGGAACATGAACTTGAGGCAAGTCCATATGATCTGGCGTATCTCGTGCCATCCTATCACAATCCAACCGGGATTGTGACGTCCCCTGCAAAACGGGTAGAGATCATCCGGTTGATGAACAAGTATCAAGTACCCATCATTGAGGATGGATTCAACGAAGAGTTGCGCTATTCCGGTTCCCACGTATCTCCCCTGATCGCCAGCATGGGCAAAGGCAATGGACTGGTGTATCTGGGCAGCTTCTCCAAAGTCCTGTTCCCAGGCCTGCGGGTAGGTTGGATTATTGCGGATGCGGCGCTGATTGATTATCTGGAGAGTATGAAACGGGCACGCAGCATCCATACCTCCACGCTGGACCAATCGTTATTGTATCAATATCTGAGCAACGGTAATTTCGAGAAATATTTGAAGAGAGCTCGGACGGAGTATAAGCGAAAATATGAATTGGTTGTGCGTTGCCTGAAGCAGCATCTGCCAATGTGCCGGATCTCCGGTGCGGGTGGTCTGCATCTGTTCGTGCAGTTCCCGTCCGAATACAGAACCCGTGAACTGCTGGCGGCCTGTAAAGTGAAAGGTGTGACGTTCACACCAGGGGATACCTTTTATCTGGAACCCGGTCAGGGTGTAAACACGATGCGCCTGGGTTTCTCCAGAGTCAGCGATGAAAATATACGTAAAGGCATTCGCATCATTGGCGAGACAGCAGCTCAAATGAGATAAGGAGGATTTCACATGAAAGTTGGAGTGATTATGGGCGGTACATCTTCAGAGCGGGATATTTCCCTGCTGACCGGACAGGAGATGATTGCAAACCTGAATAGAGACAAATACGAGGTTGTACCCATTGAGCTGAATACCAAGCGCGATCTAATCGACAAGTCAGCGGGGATCGATGTGGCACTGCTTGCCCTGCATGGCAAATACGGCGAAGACGGTACGGTCCAAGGCACATTGGAATCTCTGGGTATTCCCTACACAGGTTGTGGTGTGCTGGCGAGCAGTGTATGCATGGATAAAGACATGTCCAAACAACTTATGCAGCATGCAGGTGTGCTTACCGGAGAGTGGCTACGAGTGAGTCATATCGAGGAACTGTCCTCAACTGCTGTTCAACAATTAACGTACCCCGTGGTGGTCAAACCCAATTCAGGCGGTTCCAGCATCGGTACCCAAGTAGTGAAAGAGGCTGCCGCCCTGCCCGCTGCTGTGGAGGCTGCCCTCGCCTGGGATGATACAGTCATGATTGAACAGTATATCGAAGGTGAGGAGATTACCTGTGCCATTCTGGATGGTAAGATGCTGCCGGTGATCTCCATTCGTTCGAACGCCGAGTTTTTCGATTATTCTTCCAAATACGATGACCACGGAGCAGATGAGCAGGTTGTGCAATTGCCTGCGGATCTTCACCATCGTGTGGAAGCCGCGGCACTTGCCTGTTATCAGGTGCTGAAATGCAGCGTCTACGCGCGCGTGGATATGATGATTCGCGAAGGTTTGCCTTATGTGCTTGAAGTAAACACGCTGCCGGGTCTTACCCGTAACAGTCTGCTGCCCAAAAGTGCAGCCGCTGCAGGCATTTCTTTTGCAGAGTTGCTGGATACCATTATTGAACTTTCATTGAAGGAAAGACCCAAGGAGGATATAACATTATGAGCCTGGATGTGACGATTAGACATAGCTCCACTACAGATCTGCAAGATATGGTCATTCTGATGGACCAACTTGGTTATCCCACCACGTACGCCGAGATGGAGGAGCGCTATACCCACATTGCTGCAGATGCTAACTTCACCACACTGGTTGCTGAAGCACGCGGACGTGTAGTTGGACTGATCGGATTACAGACGTCTTATCTGTATGAAAAGAACGGAAGACACTGCCGTATCATGGCATTGGTTGTTCACGACCAGTTCAGGGGCTCAGGCATCGGCCGTCAGCTCATTCTGGAAGCCGAACAATGGGCCGCCACGCATGACGTGGACTCCCTGTCTCTGAACAGTGGTAATCGCCCTGAACGTGAAGCTGCACATGAATTCTATCGTCAGATGGGCTTTACAGCCGGGAGTACCGGATTCAGCAAAAAGCCGCAGATTCTACAGCACACCTAAACTGCGGATGATATGTTATCTCGATTACATGAAAAAGAACGCCCCCGGCAAAATGGCCAGAAAAGGGCGTTCTTTGATATATCTATGTCGGGTCTTTGTACTTTACTTGTTACTTCAAGCAATTAAGGACGGTCAATGTAAATCCAGCCTGTTTCTTGTTCCTTATCTACAGTAGCTCCAAGGGATTCAGCCACAAAGCGCAGCGGCACATACGTCTTGCCGTCCTTGCCTACATAGGCGGATTCCACCATGGTTACTTCTTTACCAGCAACGGTTGCCTTCTTGGAACCTACGGTCAGGACAATCTCATCACCAGTGATGTCATCAATGACAACGATTTGGTTTGAGCCTTTGGTCCATTTCACTTCCGCATCCAATTCCTCAGACACGTAGCGAAGCGGAACAAATGTTGTATTCTTAACGGTGATCGCTCCAGCGTATTCATCATCCGGGAAGAGCACTACACTTTTACTCGTGATTCCAGCTTCATCTTTCAGCAATTGGTATGCCAGTGAATTGGAATCAAAATTGCGCAGCATCTGTCCAGGCGTAATATCATCCTTCATCAGATCCATAACGCCGCCCGATACATCCACTTCATCAACTGCAACTGTGCCACCGATATTCCACTGTTCACTGTCTCCACTTACGGTTACAGAGTTCACCGGCAGATCCTCAGAAGCAGGCAGCGCTACTTTCAGTTCAAAGTTTTGCTTGCGAACATCAAGCTTGCTGTCGAGATAAAAATCCAATTTCAGTTTGGTATCTGTGCCAAAGACCGTTTTAAATTCAGGGGTCTCATTCAACAGGTTGTTCAGCTCCTGATCGTAATTGACCAGCATACTGTCCAGTCCTACTTTGATGATGGCATATAGTGACGCAACAGCTTCATCTTTCGATTCAGGAACGATCGAATTCAGCGTTTCATCTCCCCCGCCTTCAACCTCATTCACAGCTTCAAGTACAGGGTAGAACACATCATACAGATCGCCAATCAGGTCTTTCAGTCCTTGCTCATCTTTAGAAATACTCGTCAGGAACGGTTTAACCATGGCAAGCATCTCTTCACCACTAACTTCCAGATGCAGCTTGGAGAGGCTAAGCGCTTCGCCATTCACGGATTCCTGTACCGGTGTTACGGAGATGTTCTTCGGATTGGACAGATGTTTCAGAACAAAAGAGAACAGTTTCGGGGAAAGTTCCTCGAGTTGTTTCTCCAGAGCCTTCGTATCCACCATTGGAAGCGCTTGTGCATCCTGGAACGTATCCAGAGATATGTACAGCGGTTTCTGGGCTCCGTCCAGATCAATCACCAATTGGGACTCATTCATGGACAGGTGGAAAGGTAACTTCGCTCCCTCCATGCTCAGTGTACCTTTGATCGATGCTGTCTTCGCATCTTTCATTTTGGCTTGATCAATATCCAGGGATATGGAGTTAATAAGTTCGATCATTTCAAGGTCTTTCTCTGTAGCAAATTCCTTAGCCGGTTCTATGTTTATATTCATGGATTGTCTGGATTCACCGGACTTGATACTCGCGCCATTGGCCATTGCTTTGCCAACGTCTACTCCACCCACAGCCTGACATCCTGTAAGAACAACCATTAATAATACAAGTGGCACTGCCATCCATTGGACTAACTTCCGATTCTTAATATGAACTCCTCCTTAGAAAAATATGGTTCATTTCCATTATGAAGGTATAGGTAATTCTTGTAAACGGATACGCAAAAAAATAAACCAAAAGGCCGGAACATGTCCGACCTCTGGTCTATCTATATTTCAGCATATCGTAAGATTCGATAAAACATCCTGCTTCATTATGCAATACTGGGAGTTATTCTTGCTCCTGATCTTCTGCGAGCTTCTCATCCGTTTCTTCATCTTCCGCAGTTGCGGGAGTCTCGAATTGATCCGGCTCGTCCTCTTGAATCGCTTTGTTCTCTTCGTTCTGATCCTGTGTCATATCGCATTCCCTCTCTTCTACCGGATTGTCATGTCATCAAGGCCTGAGCCTTGTGTCTATCAATAACCCGAATAGGCGTAGTTCAAACCTGCCTCAATATCGGCATGACATTTTCCATCATAATTTCAATGCTCACTTAGAAAACATAAAAGATGATCACATTCCCACTTGCAGCCGTGGCCTGAAACAAGGCCTGGACATCATCCACAGTCTGAACGATCTCCTGAAATGTCTCTTCCGCGTCCCAATCTTCCATGACAGGATAGACGCCTTCAGCGATCATTTGGTCCAGACTATACCGCTCCTTTAATTCTTCCGGTGTGAGCTGCTCCAATGCCATGTAGGCTTCCAGCACCTGTTCGTTACTAAGCAAAAACAGATCCATGTCCGAATAGTTTCCCACGTATTGCTCACCTGCGAGAGGCACCACATATCCCAGGGGCGGCTCCCCTTCTACCAAGTTACCGTTCAGCGTGAATTGAAGCATCTGCCACGTTTTATCAATATCCAGATCAACTGCACAATCATGCACACTGATCTCACCTGACTTAATGGATTCAACTATCTCCTTTGTTACCACAAGATATCTGCCGGACATTCCCATACCGCTACCCCTCCTGTGTAATTCCTTCTATTGTTCCCCATTAACCGTGCTTGTTGGTTCAGAATCGGGGTAATCCCTATCAAGGAGGGTGTAAACATGAAAAAATTTGATTACAGTCTCAATTATGATGAGTTGGATCTGCGCAAACATCCTGAGCTGTACACCGTAGGCCGGGGTGAGCAGGGTGTTCTCATGGTTGAGCCATACAAGGGCGAGATTCTGCCACACTGGCGATTCAAAACACCAGAGATTGCGACAGAGTCATCGGAGAAAATCTATGAGCTATTTTTGGAGTATAAGAAAAAGGGGGATTTCGTGGGTATGGATATGGCTCGTAAATTTCTCCAGATGGGTTATACACGGGCCAGACGGTATACAAATCACAAAGGAGGACGCAAATACTCGAAGGAGGATGGCTCTATCTTCCTATCAGAATGATAAGGTGAAGGCAGAAGCCGCAGCTATATTCAAAGCACAATGGGAGATTGCGAAGACGGATCCAGACTATGTGAAGATGAAGAAGGAGCATCGGGAAAAGTACGAGTCTGAGCAGACGTAAGAACATCGGGTAAACGATTGACTTATGGAAACATTTGTCTCAGAATCGATCTTGTTACTGTACATTTTCAACCATTATATTGGAGAAGAGAGGCATCCGATTATGACAGATTCGTTCATTCACTTAAACACAGGCCAGAATATCAGTATCAACGAATGTGCTCAACTTCAGGTAACCATTCAATGTACATCATCTCCTTCTCCCTTGGATGTTAGCTGCTTTATGGTGAACGAAGAGGGAAAGGTCCCATCTGACGACTATTTTGTATTTTATAATCAGAAGGCCGATCCCCATCAAAGTGTACTTCTGCAACAGGCAGAGGAACTGAAATCCTCTTTTGTACTGGATACGAATCAATTACGGCAGGCCCCTGTGGAAAAGTGTGTGTTTACGGCTACTCTCGATGCGGGAGGCACATTCGCCGATGTTCAGGCATGTCAGGCGATTGTACAAGCGGGTTCCCAGCAGATCACCTATGAGATCACGCAGGTCACTGCGGAAACAGCTCTTATTTTTATTGAAATCTATAAGTATCGTGACGGGTTCAAAGTTCGTGCGATTGGACGAGGTTTCTTTGGTGGATTGCAGCCGCTGGCAGAGTCATTCGGTGTTGAAATTGAGAGTAACGACACTTCTGAAGCCAAACAGGTTCTTCTCACGGCACAAGCTGAAGTGGCAGCCGCCTCTCCAGAAGTCTTGGTACCTGGTGCTGCACCAAACACGAATCATGCACCGCTTAACCTGACCAAGATCGATCTCCTCAAGCGTAAAGTAACCCTCTCTCTGCAAAAGAAAAAGATCGAACCTATACAGGCACGTGTTGCTGTCGTATTTGATGCATCAGGCTCCATGTACCATCTGTATCGCAAAGGCATCGTGCAAGAAGCCTTCGAGCGTATCCTGGCAATTGCATCCGCTTTTGATGATAACGGAGAGTTGGACGTCTGGTTCTTCGCCAAAGACTTCTTGCGTGCACCTAGCGTCACCGCCAGGGATTTCGAGAATTATATTGAACGCACATATACACTGGGGAGCAAAGGCGGTACCAATAACGAACCTCCTGTGATGCAGGATGTCATTCGCAAATATACGATCGAGGAACCCGATGTGAAGATTCCAACGTATATTATCTTTTTTAGCGATGGCGGAGTTAGTCAAAAAGGGAAGATCATGCGGCTTATTACCGAAAGCTCAACCAAAAACCTGTTCTGGCAATTTGTTGGCCTGGGACAAGCCAATTACGGTATTCTGGAGAAACTCGATGACATGACTGGACGTTTCATCGATAATGCTGACTTTTTTGCTTTGGACGACATCTCCAAGATCAGCGATGAAGAATTGTACGATCGTCTCCTCACTGAATTTCCAGGCTGGATAAAGGAAGCTCGGGCCAAAGGCATTTTGGCCTAAAGCTTTTACCCTATACCACTAATCAGGCTTGTACTTTTTCTGCTTTACCATCCTTGGAACGTGGACGGAGCATACTTCCTACAATTCGCAACATCAACTTGCGTGGCACGAGGCGGGTGAACTGCGCTGTCCAGTAATTGCCGGCCCCCGGCACAGCATAAGGTTTGCCTGACTCGAGTGCACTCATGGCCACCGCCACGACATGCTCAGGGGTATCACGTTTACCCACCGAGGCTTCATCAGCACCCACTACATCAAAGAACGAAGTCTCGGTTGAGCCTGGGCATAGTGCCAAAAACTGAACGCCACGCTTCCTGTTTTCTTCGTATAATGCCTCTGTAAAAGAAAGTACAAATGCCTTCGTTGCTCCATACACAGCCATATACGGATCAGGTTGAAAGGCAGCCGTCGAAGACACATTAATGACAGCACCATTTTTCTTCTGTAACATGCCTGGCAAGAAAAGATGTGTCATGTTTGTCAAGGCGAGCACGTTCAACATAATTTCCTCCTGTTGCCGGGAACCATCCACCTGTTCAAATAATCCATGGGTAGCAAATCCCGCATTGTTGATCAGCATATCGATGTGTATTCCCCGATTCTGGCATTCCTCATATACCCTCTGAGGTGCATCGACTTGAGACAAATCCGATACGATCACCTCAGCCCTTACTCGATATGTACGTTCTATACGTTCTGCCAATTGATTCAGTTTGGATTCTGTTCTGGCCACCAGCACAATATTTTTACCCTTGGAAGCCATTTCGAGTGCAAAAACTTCCCCAATACCTGAAGATGCACCTGTAATAAGTACCCATTGATGCTGTTCCTTTATCATCTCTCATCCATCCTCTATGCATAATTTAAACACTCGTTTTCACTAGGAAACACTGTTTCTTTATAGAACCATAGTAACCAAAATCCATGACGCTGTCAAATACATTTGTTAAATTTGAATCTAGAACGTGGTGCTTACTTACTAAATTCGGATTAAATTGACGTCATCCGGCGTAAAACAGTAGAATGACCTTAAGAAAAGGAAACGTAGTTTCTGTTCAACAACAATACGGTTACGAGGATGAAATCAATGAAGGATCTTAATTCGGGTTCCACAGAATCTGCACATACGGTAACAACCTTTCAGGAAGCCAGACTCCAGCACTCGGATAATCTGCGGCAAAATATTGTGCATGCTGCTGCTGCTTTACTGCAAGAGCATGGACCAGAAGCCGTCACGGTACGCCGTGTAGCTGAACGCATGGAGTGCTCCACCAAAATCATATATAATCTTTTTGGCAAAAAAGAAGGGTTGGCCAAGCATTTATATTTAGAGGGATGTTCCCTTATGGCCCAGCGATTTGAAACTATACCCCGGCAGGAATCGTTCGAACAATATTTCCGTGATCTGGCCTACGTCTACTGGGACTTCGGCATTTCTCAATCCAGCTTCTATCAGCTGATGTTTGGAGGATCTTTTTCCGAATTCAAACCAGATGGAGAGACCTTACAGGGAACAGCGACTGCACTGAAGCAAGTGTCTGCTTTGGTGGAGATAGCGATTGAACAGGGAATGCTTCAGGTGCAAGATCCCCTGCTTGCGGTTCGGATGATCTGGGCTCCATTACACGGTGTTATTCATCTGTATTTGGGAGGCCATATTGAGAGTGAAGAAGCTGCCAAAACCCTCTATGATCATACGTTGTCCATGGTTATACACTCCCTTGTGAGTACATCTGCGAATGGATAAGCATTAGATCTGTGCTGTTTTAGATACTTTTGGAAGATAACGAAAAAGGAGCATGCCCAAGGCGTAATACGCCTAGGG
>NZ_JBHFJH010000005.1:0-87148 GCF_057334655.1 Paenibacillus sp. AGC31 | reverse complement strand
CGCCTTGGGCATGCTCCTTTTTTCGGTTGACTTTATCTAGTTCCGTAACGGTTTCAGTCGATTAACGTGCCTCTTGGTTCTCAGCTTCCCAACGTGCAATTTCTTTGCGCACAATTGGAGCGACTTCTTTACCCAGCAGTTCGATTGCTCTCATAACCTCGTTGTGCGGCATGGTGCCGAGGGGGGTGTGCAACATGAAGCGTGTGATCCCAACTTCTTTGCGCAGGTAAATAATTTTCTGAGCTACGGTCTCCACGTCACCTACATACAATGCACCCTCCAGGCTACGCGCTGCATCAAATGTTGCACGGCTGTAGTGTCCCCATCCACGTTCACGACCCAGTATGTTCATGACCGCTTGCGCTGGCGGGAAGAATTTCTCCACAGCTTCGTCTGTTGTATCGGCAATGAAGCCGTGAGAGTGAGAAGCAACGGTCAGTTTGGAAGCATCATGTCCCGCATGTGCAGCTGCTTTCTTGTACAGTTCCACCAGTGGTGCAAATTGTACCGGACGGCCACCAATAATGGCAAGCACCAGTGGCAAACCGAGCAATCCTGCACGAACGACGGATTCCTGATTACCGCCACTGCCAATCCATACCGGAAGTTTCTCCTGTACCGGGCGCGGGTAGATGCCCAGATTATTAAAGGAAGGGCGGTGTTTGCCTTCCCAGGTTACTTTTTCCGAATCACGCAGCTTGAGCAGCAAATCCAGTTTCTCGTCGAATAACTCATCGTAGTCGTTCAGATCATAGCCGAATAGTGGGAACGATTCGATAAATGATCCCCGCCCTGCCATAATCTCTGCACGCCCGTTCGAAATGCCGTCCAGTGTAGCAAAATCCTGATAGACCCGAACCGGATCATGCGATGAAAGCACCGTTACTGCACTCGTCAAGCGAATATTCTTGGTCTGTGAAGCTGCGGCCGCCAGAATGACTGCTGGTGATGAAGCCGCATAGTCAGCACGATGATGTTCTCCCACGCCATATACATCCAGACCCACCTGATCTGCCAAAACAATCTCTTCAACAACATCGCGAATGCGCTGCGCATGACTGATAAGTTCTCCTGTTTTTACATCCGGATTCGTCTCCACAAATGTACTAATTCCGATTTCCATTGTCTGTTCCTCCCTGGTATGAAGCGATCCGTTGTTCATCTTACCTATTGTAAGTAGATCACCTTTTGTTATGTATCTTAATATTGAACTATTTTGATAAAAAACACAAGTACCCTCTGTTTCCAGAGGGCACATTTATGTTTATTTTCTATAAATTATGGCTTATCTATACTTAGTTCCATCAGGTTGGCATTAATTACAACACCAGTCTGTTTCATAAAATTAAATCCCAGAATTCCGTCAATCTCTAGACCATAATCCATATTTCCTATTTCAATCTGAAAATTATTAATCGTGTTCCATCTGAAAGTTTCATCAGAGACCTCTCATGCCAACATATCGTTCTCTTGCCACAACTTCTGGACGTGAAGTGTGAAAAAAGCAGTATTCCCGTCTGGGATCTTCCTGATGCAATTCACCATAACGTTTTAGTGCCTTTGTAGAATCATCAAATGAATCAATAACAGCCATCTCTTCAATATAACGCTGGCCTTCTCTTGAATGCGCCTTGGTTGCCTCAAAAACGACCCATTCATTTGGGAATCGCTCCTGAACTTCCTTCCATTGCATAGTGACACCTCCAGACCATTTGATAGAAATATTATATCATGTGCAAACAGCATTCCTTGAGCTGATATTCTAAATCACATAAATTTTTTAGAGCATTGCCTGTAAATCTATTATTTCTTTCTCCCAATGTACAGCAGGTGCGACGAGACACCCAATATGGAAGGGTCTTTGGCGGCTTCAATCATATAGTGCATGAGTTCATCATACTCGCCGCGTTCTTGCCAGTGTTGTAGCTGCTCGTCCGTAAGCATCGCTCTAAGGCTGGATGAACCGATCAAATCCACGGTTTCAAATCCATGTTGTTCCATGAAGGGTTTAACGTCCTGAATATTAAAATAGTATGCTCCCGTAAATCGTCCTTGATCCTGATGATCGAATATACCCTTTTCCACAAAAGAACGAATGGCATCCATGTTATCATTCGGTTTCCAGTGCTGCGGGGATTGCAGCGAATTGATACTCATGCGCATTCGGCTCTGCATGGCTACAAACACCACGCCCCCTCGCTTGGTTACACGGTACAACTCCCGTACAGCAGCCGTGCGCTCTTCGTCTGTCTGCAGATGATATAACGGCCCCAGCATGAGGGACGCATCATAAGTCTCGTCAGCCATACCGGAGAGCGAAGTCGCATCGAGAACATGGAATCCATCGAATTGCTGTGTCAAACTAAACTCCTCAGCCTTTTGCCTCGCAGTATCCACCGAGGAAGGTGTCAGATCCGATAAAGTGACCTGGTACCCCAATTTCGCAAGCTCCATGGCATACTTTCCTGGTCCTGCGCCATTATCCAGAATACAACCAGCAGTGGGGAGATGTCCCCTGATGTAATGCATGTTAATGATGAATTCAATTGGTTCCCGCTCCAGTCTGCCCCATTCATCAAACCCTGAATAATATTTAATAATGTGATCTCTCTTCATCGCTCTGACACCTGCCTTTTCTAATATGTAGACCACCTAACCATGTTCAAAATTAAATTCCAACCAGTATATATCTACCAAATATTTCCTGTCAAACAAAAAACGTTCAATTCCCATTGAATACGGAACTGAACGTTTCTCGAACTTATATCTTTTTCACAAACTCAGACTTCAACTTCATTGCACCCAAGCTGTCGATCTTGCAATCAATATCATGATCCCCATCAATTAGGCGAATATTCTTCACCTTCGTGCCCTGTTTAACCACGAGTGAGCTACCTTTTACCTTCAGATCTTTAATGACGGTAACGGTATCGCCATCACTTAACACATTTCCGTTGGCATCACGGATTACTTTTGCATCCTCTGCATTCTCATTGTCTGCTTCCAAAGACCATTCATGCGCACACTCCGGGCAAACCAACAGGTTACCATCCTCGTACGTGTACTCCGAATTACATTTCGGGCAGTTAGGCAAATTAGACATATGTATTAAACTCTCCATTCTACGATTGGCTTTCCCGCAAGTATACGGGATATCGACGGTATATTCCATACGCTAGGTCACTGCATGGATGGATTTAAACCAAATTTAAGGTTCATGCCTCCCTCACTTTAAGGGTAACTGCTTATGATGTAACTAATAGATACGCACTACACATACATGAATTTTAATGTCTCTATGAACTGTTATTATATTTAAAACCAAAGGAGTTCCTGCTCATGTCCTCATATGTTTTTCCTGTGCAAACGGCTTTTTTTATCTTTGTCGTTGCCGCCATGTTCTTGCTGGTGCCATGGTTGATCTACGGATATCGTAAAGACGGTTTCTTCAGCTGGTCACGGTTTGGCATCAGCTTTTCGTTTATCTTTTATATTCTGGCCGCCTATTGCCTCGTCATTCTCCCGTTTCCGACTACGCGAGATACCTGTGCACAGCAAGCTGCTGACACGATCTACTACAATCTGGTTGCATTCACTTTTGTCAAAGACATCATGAAGGAAACACCCATTGTATGGTCTCAGCCTTCCAGCTATCTCAGTATGATTCAGGGCAGAGCTTTTCTGCAAGTTCTATTTAACGTCCTGCTTCTCATGCCGCTGGGTGTATATATCCGTTATTTTTTTCAAAAGAGATCATTCTGGAAGTACGCCCTGGTTGGTGGATTCGGGCTTTCCTTATTCTTCGAGATCACTCAAATCACCGGATTTTACGGGTATTATAATTGTCCTTACCGCCTGTTCGATGTGGATGATCTGTTATTGAATACTTCGGGAGCAGTCATTGGATTCTTCACAGCGCCCATCCTGCTTGCTTTATTCCCATCACGTGCAAGCATTCAGGCGAAGAGCGAACAGATCGTGGAGGAAAACCAGGTGTATGTTATGCCTCAATTGCTCGCGTTAATTATTGATGGAGTCGTTGTTGTCTTCCTTTCGAATCTAATCTCCATCTTTACAGCGTCTGATGTGATCAGTGATGCGCTAAGTACATCCATTGCTATGGTCATTGTGCTGTTCTTCATACCTTGGGTGCGAAATGGGGTAACTCCAGGCTCGGCTATCTTGCGATTCCGCTATGTGGATCGTCAGACCGGCACACCTACCAGTGAATCATTATTCAAAAGATTTGCCGCACTCTATGTTCCATGGCTGCTAGTTACGATCATTCGCTTGGTCAACGAATATGCCTTTTCAGGTCATCAGGATGTTATGCTTCAGCCTTATCAAATGTGGATCTCCTTGGGGACATTCGGTATCTATATGTTAGTCTACGCCGTGCTTTGTGTTCATGTCTTGACCGTACTCTTCTCCCGTGGAAAACGTTCCTTCTACTTCGATGAGGTGTCCCGCACACGTGCTTCTCGTAAATAATGTTTGGAGTTAACAAGGCATAATGAAGGCATAATATCCCTCTAATTAGCGCTTACGTTCTGCTTACTATTCAGCCGGATCACCTAAAGAGGACGTTCATTCTCAGAATGAACGTCCTCTTTTTAATTTGCTCATTGCAACTATTTAGAGTATCCATACACAATAACCAGCCTGGATTATAACCCTAACAGCTCTCGCTTGGCTGAATCCGGATCATGTACAACCTCAATCTCATGGTTGAAGATTAGTGTCGCACGATCCTGCTCATATTCAGGCCAGTTCACACCTGCAACCTCAGGTTTGCCATTCTTGGCAAAGGAAATCCATGCATCCTGTACCTTGAGAGCAAGTACCGACGCAGCTTCGTCGGGCTCCGCATTCATGAATTTAAGGACATGCAGTGTATTGAACACAAAGAACATTTCGATGCTGTGAATTGCTCTTTTCAACAGGGGATGTTCCGGCATGACCCAATCAAATCGATACATCCACACGGGGGCATACTTCTGCTGTGCCGCAGCATATTGCAGCGATGACCGCCAGAAGAACATATCGGTCATAACTTGAGCTTGTCCATCAGCCGTTTTCGGATAACTGTCCGCGATGGATACCCGGTTCTGCAGATCTGGTGTCATAAAGTCTACGCCCTGAACCATATCGATTTCTTTTGAATACGGTACATGCGGCTGGATGAACAGTGCACCCTCGTGCAATGTTGTACCAATCAGCACCGGGATGTCCTGTGCTGATCCTTCGCTCACCGCCTGCAGTGGAACCTGTGGAAGTATCTCCCCATCCAATACAGGTTGGAAGAATAATGCCATGCCCGCTCCGCTCTGCTGTTTGGCCGTTTCAGCAGCTGCAATAATCTGTTCTACAGGGATTGTACTTAGCTTCTGCAGATTATCCCGGTCCACGCCAAGAATCTTCAGTATCCCTTCCCGCATAGCTGAAGCTTGCTCTGCCGGCATGAATTGTGAAGCACCGCTCTCCATAATGGCACGATGGAAGTGTCCTTTGGCCGCTGGCATCGCCATCAACGCCGCAATACTCATGCTGCCTGCTGATTCGCCGAACACCGTAACCTGGTCCGGGTTACCACCAAAAGCAGAGATATTGTCCTTCACCCATTGTAACGCCGCAACCTGATCCAGCAGACCTGCATTGGATACAAATGAATCATCCAATGGGGCCATGTGAAGGAAACCCAAAGGTCCGAGTCGGTAGTTGATTGTCACAACGATGACCTCACCCCGAACCGCTAACTGCGTACCATCATACATAGGCTGGCTACCTGAACCTGATACGAAAGAGCCGCCGTGAATCCATACCATGACCGGCAGTGGTTCCGCGCTTTTTTCCTTAGGCGCCCAGATGTTCAGATATAGACTATCTTCTGACTCATTCGGAAGTTCTGTCAGGCCTTCTGGTTGATGATTTCGAGGTTGTATATTCTCAGGTCCAAATTGAGTGGCCTGTCTGATTCCATCCCATGACTCGGGTTGTATCGGAGCCTGGAAACGTAATTCACCTACTGGGGGTTTCGCGTAGGGAATGCCCTTCCATACGCTTGCACCATGCAAAAGCTCGCCTTGAACTGTACCGTACTTCGTTGCAACTTGAAGTTCTTTCATATGCCGCCTCTACTTCCTCTCCATGAATAGGTTAGACTAACGATTAATAAGTTAATGTGTACTTATTTGAGTATAGTTTGTACGAACACCCATTTACAACTTTACCCAGTATTATATGCCCCTACTACGTTTCACGTGGAACTTTATGGGGTGGATGATCTGATACATACCTTTAAGATGGACACCAAAAAGGCCACCCTTTGAGCAGTATCATCAAATCTAACTTATCTTAATGATATTGACCCTTAGAATGACCCCTTCCCGTTGACTATCCTAATAACTAACCTTCTACAGGATAATGCACCGTAAACGCAGCACCCTCGATCCATTCACCCGTAACAAAGTTCCGTCCCTTCACAACCACTCGATCCTTATAAACCTCCACATGAAGTCCTTCACTGCCCTCCAGATGTTCATCCTGATCCGTCCAGAGATAACCTACAGACGACGCATTGAACATGGTTGGCATCTGGCCTGCACCATCGTACATCGTATGCTGTGCCTCCAGCTGCCAATGGGTGTGACCCGAGAACAGGATCGCTTGCGGGTATTTGGCTAGAACGGCCTTGAGTTCTGCATCCTGATTCACACCATACCAGCCTTGTTCCTTCATCGATCCTGCCACCGTATCCATAAGCGGCTGGTGTAAGAAGAGAAAGATCGGTTGATTCGGTGTTGCATGCTCAGACAATTTGGCATCCAGCCACGCCAATTGTTCAGCCGACATATCGCAATCCTTCGGATGAGGTTGCTCGGTGCCCAGGAAAATATAATGATACCCATCAATCCAATGGTCGTGGTAAGAGCCCCTCATGCCGGTTGTCCCTTCAAAATCACTTAATCGACGCTGCCATAACCCGGAAACTGTAATGGGGTCAACTCCTGAAGAGATCGCTCCCCCATCCTGGCCCTCCTGCTCCGTAGGTGCAGCAGACAACGTATAGGTTCCGCCCGATAACTGCTCAATCAGTGCAGCTGATTCAGCAGCGGTTTGTTTTGTGACCAGCTCCATATCTGCTTCCTGCTCCAACATGTCGGCTACTTCATCCTCTTTCAACTCAAGCAAAATGATCGGCGGATCTTGCCATACCACGGCTCCAATATCATGATTACCTACCGTGTACCGGATATCCGGCAAGTGCTCCGCATGTTGCTTCCATATACGTTGCAACTCACGGTACTCGCTCGGCAGACCTCGATCCGTCACATCGCCCACATGCATAATCCCACTGCTTCCCTGACTGAATGTAGCTATATCGGCTAATGCTTGCTCCAGATGTCGGTTATGAATGTGGTCTGCCTCGTCCCGTACATGCGTATCTGTAATGACTTGGAAGGTAGTAAGAGGTTGCTCAGGTGTATGTTCATTTTCCATCAAGAATCACTCCATTTCAGTCCAATAATGCCAATCAGAATAAAACCGATCCAGACCATCGACGTGAGCCGCAGACGTTCACCGAAATAGTAATGCCCTACGACGCCAATGAGTGTAATGCCCACGCCAGACCAGATCGCATAAGCTACAGCCAGCGGCATATACTTCACTGCAAAATTGAGGAACGTAAAGCTTGCGCCATAACAAACAAACATCATAATCGAAGGCCATAACCGTGAGAATCCATCCGATACTTTTAGCAAAATAGTAGCACTCAGCTCCAGTCCGATGGCCAGAGCCAACAGAACCCAGCCCAAGTAAGCGTGACTGTTCGTCATCGGCCAAGCCCACCATTCAGCAATTCATGGAACGATTGAATCGTTCTATCCGCCAAGCGGATTTTTCCCGGTTCTCCAATGCCAATCCTGTACCCCGCACCAGCGGTTCGTGCCATCTCCATATCTCCATCCGTATCTCCAATGACCACCGTATGCTGCACAGATACACCCAACCGTTCACAGGCAAGCAGAAGCATATCGGGAAAAGGTTTGCCCCGCTCCACCAGATCCGTACCAATCACCACGTCAAAAAAGGATTCTAGTCCCATCCACTGCAAATGTTTAATTGCACTTGGTGTATCATCTGCCGTCACTACACCCATAACCACGCCTTCGCTACGGCACTGTTCCAGGAATGCTTGAACTCCCGGTAACGGACGTGCTGGACGATGCTGCTCCATCTCTTCCTCCGCTCGCGCCAAGCATCCCCGAACCATAATCTTGGATTGCGCCCAGCTGAGGCCCGCACGATATCCATGCCACGTCAGCACGGCATACACTTCATCCATGGTTCCCATCGCAAGCGGCCCTCGCACGTCATACCCATTCATTCGGCCTTGTTCATCGTGGAATGTACCCCAGATCTGCGGAAGTTCCTCTGTGTTGATACGCAGTCCTCGGATTGCCAACTGATCTCTGAAGTCGTTCAACACACAATCGGTCCAGAATCCCCACATACCTGTAAAATCAAGCAATGTCCCGTCCTTGTCAAACAAAACGGCTTCAATCGGATTCGGTAATCCGTCCACATACGTCTCATCTTGCATTGGCTAAACTCCTTGTCTGCGATCTTGTATGAACGAAAAGGACGGTACAGCATGTACCGCCCTTTTCGCTTAATTCACATGCCTGTATACGATTATTATTTTGCTACACGATCCAGTTCCTTCTGCGCTTTCTCTTTCGCTTCCTTCAGCGCTTGTTCTGCTGGCATATTATTGATCTGAACCTGATCAGCTGCATCTTTCAATGCATCATTGATCTTGCCACCCGTTGGATCCTGGAATGGAGCCGAAGCGTGAGCTGCCTGTTGCAGTGGTACAGTGACCTGTGGATTTTCCTCACTGAATTTCATGAACTCTGGATCTTGTTGAGCCGATTGACGAACTGCGATATATCCGGTGTTCATGGACCATGAAGCTGTGTTCGAAGTCTCAGAGAAATACGTAAGCCACTTGTAAGCTGCCTGTTGTTGTTCAGGAGTTGCAGCTGACGGAATACCTGCCGAAATGGCACTGGCTACCGGTTTTCCTTCACCAACACCTTCCCAGCCTGGTTGTTGCATGGCAGCGACTACGCTAAAGTCCAAGTCCCCTTGGTCACCGCTAGATCCGGTATAACCTGCTGCTTTATTTTTCATCACATCATCAATCGTTTTGTACCAGTACTCCCAGCCCTGACCTCCATAGTGAATACCCATAATCTTGTCTTCGTTGATCCATTTACGGAACATGTCCCATGTCTCGATCCATTCCGGAGAGTCGATCATGACGGTTTTGCCATCGTCGCTAAGAATCTGTCCGCCCTTACCCAGCACGGCATCGATCATATTGTCTCTACCCCACATCGGTTCCCAACCATAGAAGGTGGTCTTGCCATTTTCTTGTTTGCTCATCTTCGCAGCCGCCTCAGCCAGCTTCTCCCATGTCGTCAGACTCGCTGGGTCGATTCCGTTCTCCTTGAACGTATCCATGCGGTAATACATGATCTGGGTTGTACCGTACATTGGCAAAAAGTATTGCTTTCCATCCACCTGTCCCTGGTTCAGGAATGTCTGAATGAAATCGTCTTTCTTAAAATTCGGATCAGCGGCAATCATCTCATCCATGGGTGCGTAATATCCTTTGCGTGCCCAGTCTATATTGGAGCTGAGTACAGCGGCTGGAACCTTCTTGGAAGCAATTGCTGCTTGCAGCTTCTGTTCCGTTTCCGTGTAATCTGCTTGTACAATCCCTTTTACAACGACTTCGTTCTGGGAGGCGTTGAACGCATCAATTGTCTTTTTCATGTTATCGCCCAGATTACCACCCAGACCATACCAGAATTCAATCTCCACCGGATCTTTCGCCTGAGCTTCGGTTCCACTGGCAGCAGCCGTCGTGCCTGATTCTGTGGGTGCTTGTGTTCCACAAGCGGTCAGCAGTGCAAAGCTGGTCGCAAGTACCAGCGACATGCCACCCTTCCAGTTCAACCTCAATCTCTTTTTCCATGTCATGCTTGCCTGACTCCAATTCATTGTTGTTCCTCCCGTTTTAGATGAAATGGTAGTTTGCATAAATTGAACTAAACAATATTTACACTAGCCACTCCAATGACAGAACAACCTTCCGATCGCTGTTATCCCCAGATTTTTTTGATTCCTTTTTATAAAGGTAAAATCCGGGGATAAAGGCGAGCGCTTCGCTTCTTCAGATTATTTCTGTCCTCTTCGTTTTGTGTAAATGTTTATTTCAATTTATATAGTAAGGTAGTTAATCTCAGTTCTTGTTCACACCAGCCGTAATATTCACACTCTGCATGATCGTCTTCTGGGTGAACAGGAAGAGAATAAGTAGGGGTGCGATGGTGAAGGCACTCGCAGCCATAATCTGTGGCCAAGCCAGTCCATATGCTCCGCCTTCTACAAAGAAGCTGCGCAGACCCGCTGATACCAGCTGTAAATCAGGGTCTTTGGTGATGAGCATAGGCCAGAAATAGTTGTTGTACTGTTCAATGAACGTAATCAGAACCATCACAGCGAAGCTTGAGCGTACAAGCGGTGTGATAATCGTCCAGAGAATCCGAAAATGAGAAGCACCGTCCAGCTGTCCGGCTTCCACCAATTCATGAGATACCTGCATGAACGCCTGCCGGATCAGAAAGATCGAGAACACGCTGACACAGTTGGATACAATTAAGCCTGTGTAGGAATCCAGCAAGTTAAGCTCACTAAGCACCAGGTAACTAGGCAGATACACGGCCGTACTCGGTATCATATAACCCACCAGAATCAGGGATGTCAGTACACCTTTGAGACGGAATTTCATATGTGTCAGGGCGTACGCCATCATACTGGAGTTGACGATCTGAAATAGACAGATGGCTAAGGCCACCCCGGTACTGTTCAGGATGTAACGGGCAAATGGTGCCGCATTCCAGGCATCCACGTAGTTGCTCCACAGGAACGTCTCTGGCCAGAAGGTCGGCGGAAACTGCCAGATCTCATCATTGGTTTTAAACCCGCTAATGACCATCCAATAGAAGGGAAAGGCTGTACCCAGCGCGATAACGGCTAACAGAAGGTAGCGGATTAATTTACTTATTTTAAAATTCGGTTGTGACACATTCTGCAACTCCTTGCGCTTCATCCGTTTTGACTTTTTGGTAGGCAATGTCATTGTCATTAGTAGTGCACCAGACGTCTGCCAAGCAGGAAGGATACTCCCGACAGCAACACGCAGATCAGAATAATCACAACGGCGATGGACGAAGCTTCACCTACGTTAAAGGATTCGAAGGCAGACTGGTAATACATATACAGCAACGTTCTCGTTGATCCCGCTGGTCCACCCTGCGTCATGACATTAATCTGGTCATAGGCTTGCAAGGACTGGATAGTAAGAATAATCGAGAGAAAAAATGTCGTTGGTGAGATCAGCGGCAGTGTGATACTTCTGAACTTGTCCCAACCGTTGGCTCCATCGATTGAAGCTGCTTCGAGCAGATCGGACGGTAGATTTCGTAGCGCAACGAGATAAAATACCATCGCCCACCCGATCGACTTCCAGAGTGTGACGATCAGAACGGCAACCAGTGCCCAGTCCGCGTCACGCAACCATCCGATCGGAGATACGCCAACCCAGCCCAGCATCAGATTAGCGAGTCCCACTTCGGGTTCAAAGATCCAGGACCACGCAATGGACACCGCAACTGTCGGGGTGACCCAAGGTGAGAAGAGTAATGTCCGGAAGATGCCTGATGATTTGATCTTGCTATTCATGAGCATCGCAAGTGCCAATCCGCCCACAATGGTTGGGATTACACTTCCAAGTCCGAATAACAAGGTTACTTTCAATGAACGATAGAATTCAGAGTTTGTCAGCAGATAACTGTAATTGTCCAAACCAACGAACAGCTTATCCGGGCTCATGAAGTCCCAATCGGTGAAACTGAGATAAACGATATATCCCAGAGGTCCCAGCCAGAAGATCAGCAATGGGATTAGAGCTGGCAGCGTGAATAGAACCGCCTCAGACTCCCTCCATAGTTTTAAACGCAAATCCCCCACTCCTTACTGTCCAATTTTTCTTTAATGATTGGGAATTTTTGAGTATAATCAGCTTTATATTTATTCTGTACAAAATTGATTGTACACTCGTATTGAAAATTCTAATTCCGGCTTATGTTAAAATTGGAGCAAGTCATGTAAAATGTGAAATGAAAACAGGGAATCCCATCCATATACTAGAGGTGAGATTGTGGGAAATGACGCTGCCGAGGATCAGAACCATTCTTCGTTGTCCTATCGGCCTGAGCTGAGGAAAAAGGTAATTGGTGCGATTGCAAATACGATGGATCTTTACGGAGTCAATCATTCATTTGGTCAACTGTATGGCATTATGTATTTTGAAGATCGCCCTATGACGCTGGAAGAGATGAAAACATCCATGAACATGAGCAAGAGTAATATGAGTTATGCAGTACGTTCTCTTACCGAATCCCAGATGATCTATAAATTGGAGGAAAAACGGGAACGCCAGGATCAGTATCTGGCTGAAACCAACTTTTTCCGTACATTTCAGAACTTCTTCGGGGCCAAGCTTCAACGGGAAATTGACGTGATGCAGGAAAGCCTTGGCGAGGTCATTCCGGAGTTATCGGAGATTATTCTCGCCAGAACAACGCTGCCGGAGGAACGGGAAGACGCTTTGCGGGATTTGCATAAACTTCAGCATGCCGAGCAGTATTATGAGTGGTTGCAGGGATTTGTAGACCAACTGCGGGATGGTGTTTTTTTCAAAGACGCCTCACATGAGAGTGATTAATACAGCGTTGCGAAAAGATCTCCCATTCACGATCAATGAAACGAGCTTCTTACGAAAAACCAACACAAGGCCACCCCCAGGGGTGGCCTTCTTTGTTACACTCGTGGATTCGCAGGTGTTCAATTCGATCAAAATGTATACGTGCCATCTCGATCGCCCACGTTGTGCCGTCGCCAAGAATGCTATACAGTGCGGTCACGGAATAGCCAAGAGTACCTCTCACTTCTTTATGATGAACGTCCCACGGGAAAGCATCTACAAGCGATGTAACGCTTCTTTGCCTCCATCGGGCATAGCGTCTTAATTAGATTTTGTTCAGATTTTGTTCAGATGCACTTCGTTAAATTAAGGACATATCTATCAAACTGAAATTAAATCATGAGGAGGAAGTAGTAGGATGAATAAAAACACCGTATTATATGACAAACTTTTCAAAATAGCACTTGCTACAACGATAGCAACAAGCGCACTTACCGTTGTGGCACCGGACTATATAAAAGCGAGTGAGAATGGGGAAACTTTTACAGATATCAAAGTTGCTTCGGATTACTATGAATATGTGAATGAACTATTTGAGCGTGGTTTTGTTAGTGGTTATAAAGATGGTTCATTCAAGCCAGGAGGACTGTTAACACGAGCAGAAGCTTCTAAAATTCTAGCACTCAATCTAGGATTAAATGTTAATAAATCTTTTAATCCTACGTTTAAAGATGTTTCAACGAGTGACTGGGCATACCCATACATAGAAGCATTAAAAGAAGCAGGTGTTATCGATGGCTTCCAGGATGGGACATTTAAACCGAACTCACCTATTACACGAAATCAAATGGCAAAAATTATTGTCAATGGCTATGGTTTAGAACCTGCTAAAGAAATTAATTTACCATTTACGGATACACAATTAAAAAATAATTGGGCTGCTCCATATATTCAAACCTTATATGATCTAGGTATTACAACCGGACAATCCGCCCTAAAATACGGCGGAATTTCGACACTAACTCGTGGAGATATGGCAGCATTCACAATAAGATCCGAGAAAACAACAGATTATCGTGATAACCGCCAACCAGATGAGAAAATCATTTCTGAGATTAGCGGCAATAAAATGACTATGGGTGGTCAGGTATTTTACATCAAAAAAGAGCTTCAGCCATTACTTCATTCCAAAAATTTAGCAGCGTTGAATGAGGCGAATTTAGACTTTATCAAAATTGGCACAAAAATCATCGGTATTCGCAACCTGGAATTGACTAATGGAGGAACGGTGGATAACCCGTTAATATTAGATTTGGCAGGAGGTAATGTCGAAGCAAATATAACCATTGCGGGCGATTATATTAATCTGGCAAATGCTAATATTACTGGTGATATTACGATTAAAAAAGGTGACCAAAGGCAAATTGAATTAAATGGGCTTGCATTAAACGGAAAATTGATCATTGAAGGGGATGCAAAACGTGAGCAAAAATCAGTTATTAAGCTTACGAACACGACAGTAGATGAAGTTGTTGTGAATCGTGACAACACTGAAATTGTCACGAATAATGCTACACCATCTATTATGGTTGGTAATAATGTATCGGGTATCGAAGTTGCCGGTAAAATGAATTCAATCCATTTTAATGGGAATCAGAACGTAGTCGTCAAAGGACAGCTTGAAACAAACAATCTAACAATTGACACGCCAATAAAAGTAACGCTTGAAAACAAAGCCCAACTGTCGACAGTAGAAACGAAACAATACGGAAGTCAACTGATTGTGCCAAAAGACACTACAATTGATACTCTAATTAAGCCAGTAAATATAAAGCCTGAAGAAGCTGTGCAATACCCTGGAGGTATATCGTCAGCAATTAAAAATGTGACGAATACAGGGCAGGTAGAACGCTCTACCTCCCCGATCATTCCAACAACACCGACTGCACCTTCGAGTGGAGGCGGATTTACTGGTGGTGGATCTAATGGTGGCGGATCAACTGACGGTGGAAACAATGGGGGCGTACCGAATCCATTTGTTTCTCAAACTTTAAAAGCCAATAATATTGAAGATACAGACAACGAAGACCCACTTGCTGTAGGCATGATTGGTACAACAATTACATCAAATAATGAAACAGTCGCAACCGCTACCTTAAAGGATGGAGAAATCATCATCACATCAAAAGGTCCGGGTACAGCTACTATTTCAATTAAAGAAGATGCACCTTCCTTAAAAGAGTCACAAATTATCGTAACAGTAGATGCTAATGGTAAAATGACACATACGATTAAACGCCCTGTAGAGGTAATGCAAGATAAAATCAATGCAACACCAGCACCGGCTGCAGAGGTTTTGATAAAACTGTTCGAAGGTATGGATATTAAGGGTGTTAAGCCGGAAAATATCACAGATGTAACTACAGCAGTGAAAAAAGCGATTGCTGAAAAAGGGAAGCCTTTAACAGGGGATGAATTAAAGTTAGTAGTCGATACGGCATTGCTCCCTTCACTTATTAAAAAAGAAAACCCAAGCTTAGAGAAGGTATCTACTCCACTCGATTTAGTTACAGTGGGACCGAATGGTACAAGCTTTAAATGGGATTCAGCTACAAAAGTGGGCGACCATAACGCAAGCATTGATCTTTCAACAGGAAACGTAACGCAAGATGATGCGGATAATGAAAATGACCAAGTGACTTTGAAGGTTACAGCAACGAATGGAAATGCAATCAAGGAGGCTTCCATCGAAACGACAGTGTTAGAATCGAAAAAGCCATACCTTGTAAGTGCAATTTTAAATGATATCGATAAAGACGGAAATACTTCAGCAGGTGATACAATTACATTCAAATTTAGTGAACCTGTTCGATATAGTGGGAACACAGAGGATCATAATATTGATCTGGAGCTTTTTGGAAAAGATTTTGTATTTGGCATGGGTGATGATATAAAAGCTGTTTGGTCTGAAGATGGGACAAGTCTTACAATGACAATCGGTGGAGACACTACTAGCCCTAATGTTTTTAAAGTTGGCTCTGAGATTTCCCTAGTGGAAGGCTCAGTAAAAGATGCAAATGGTGGGCAAAGTATAACCAATTCGGTAAAATTGCAGCATGAACCATTCGCTTATAAAATTGTTCAAAATGATTTAACAGGCGACTTTATTTGGGAGAATGGCGCAGTTGTCAGTGAAGCAGCTGGGAAAATAAAAAATTCGATTACTTTCTCACAGAATGGGGAACCGGTTGAAGGCTTGGAGATCTCATACACAGATGAAGACCTCGCGCAAGGTACCATCGCTTCAGGTTCATTTTCGCTCAAGTCTGTAAATGTTACAAAAAACGGTAATTTGCAAAAAATCACTTTTGCAGATGGGGAAACTCTTAAGGTTACCACTTCGACTGTTTTACGTGTAAAAGACAGTACGGAAGTAGTAAATAGTGTTAATCATAACTTTGTGAAAAATGGTTTGGTAAAAACAATAACAGTGGATGACACTGTAACAGGTACTATTTCAGTTCTTGTTTCAGATCCTAAGGTCACTTTAGCTAACCCCGTTATTATTGACGGTCAGAATAAATTGGAATTTAAGGGTGGCTTGGGGGTCACAGCAAATCAGAATGAAGTTTTATTGAAAAATCTAAAGGTAACAGGTGGTTATTCCGCACAAAGTGGAGATCGTGGACCCGTTTATATTAGTGGATCAGCAAACGTTACATTTGATCATGTAACAGTTGATGCCCAAGCGGGTACTGGTGGTTATGGGTTTTCAGCGCTTATATTAAAAAATGCGAATGCAAAACTAACAATCAAAGATACAAGTATTCTACTTAAATTCGATAACAACCAGAATCCCGCTTATTACGCATATGGAATACGAGCTGATGCAGAAGGTGCTTCAATAGATATTATTAATTCTACAATCTCATCAAATGGTGCAAACGGTGGTTCTAGAGTTATTCAAACGGCCAAAAATGCTACTGTAAATATCGCTGATAGTAAAATAAATGTTGAAGCAAATTCTTCGTACACGGGTACCGTATATGGTATTAACTTGGGAGATGGCTCTAGTTTAACAACAAGTGGTGCAAGTGAAATTGTTGTCAAAGCTCCAGCCGCGAATGGATTTGGGATTGGAAATAATGTTAATTATACCAATTTGAATGTTTCGGATACCACTGTGTTTGATATAGACGCTGCTGCTTCTGGAAAAAGAAAAGCTCCGTACGAGTATGCACCTGAAGATTTAGCAGCACTTAATAATGCATGGGCAAAAATGGATGAAAGCCTAATTAAGGCCAATAATCCAACCTTACAGGAAGTAACCGAGGCTTTAAATTTACCAACGGATGTAGATGGCGTTTCAGTTGCATGGACTGCTGATACCGTTGATGGTGCAACAGTCAATGCTGATGGAACGGTTACTAGAAGCAGCAATGACGATGCGGATGATGTGGTGACATTAACAGCCACACTTACACACAATGGAATGACGAAAACGAAAAATTTCCAAGTAACGATTAAGGAAAATAAGGTTCCAACCATTACTTCAGCAGCATTAGTAGATGGTAATACCGATGGAAAAGCTAATGTGGGTGAGAATGTTGAGCTGACATTTAGTGAACCTGTAACTTTCAGTCAATTATCCATTGGTGACCAAGAAATCGATCCGGAATCGGGAGTTTGGTCGGAAGATAAGAAGACGTTGACTGTAACCTTAGCAGCTGATATTACAGCAGCTGGTACAGTAACTGTAAAGGTTACTAACTTAGAGGATGCGGCCCATAATACTAAAGATGAAAGTGTAGTGGAATTAACAGTACCAAGTGCAATCGAGGCATTTAAAATGTCTGTTGTAAATAATACACAAAATGGTGCTGAACCTATAACGGTAACACAACAAGGGACTTATCAGTTTTCCGTCAATATAAACCTTACTACGAATGGAGAAGGATTTGCTGTAGGTGGTATATATGTTGCTCAGGTAAGTGGAGGTGTCATGAAAAAAAATGAAACTCCAGCTGCAACTGAAAAATATGATGTTGATGTTTCCGTAGATGATGGAAGAAATCCAAAAACAATTGTAACGGTGACTGAAAAGGTAGCAAGTGGAACAGACCCAGCCCTTACAAGAAATATAATGTATCCGGGAATTACGTATAAAGCTGAGGTAATTAATCCAAGTCTAATCCCTTCACCAGGATCACAACAAATTGCATCATTTACAGTATCAGATGTGATTGCGTTGGAAGGAACAACTACACGTAATCAAACCATTGCAATCACTATTGATGGAACGCCAGTTGAAAAAGTAATTACATTATCAAGTGAAGCAACGGATTCAACGCTTGCTGCAGCCATTGCTGAGGCATTTACAGATGCATTTCCGAATTACGCTATTACAGCTGAAAATAATAACGTAATTATTACTGCCAATGCAGAAGCTCAAAATGTAATCATTTCAGCAGAATTAAAATAATATCTGTATCTATGAAATGAGCTAAAGTAAAACATCCCGTCCAGGATCTTACCTTGACGGGGTGTTTTTGATATGAATATAAATCTTTAAGAATAGGCTCCGTTGTTCAGATTTTGTTCAAGCGCAATATGATAACATTCCAAAAGGAGTTGATTGAAAAAAACATTAACAATATGATGAGAACATCATATTAATTCAATCATATATGGAGGCATGATAATGAAAAGGAATATCCTAATCATTGTGAGTATTATCATGCTGTTTGTAAGTGTCTTTTCACTTGGCAATTGGCATTATCTTACCAGTAACCATCCCAAAATTGTACATGATGGAATTGTAAAAATAGATACGGAGCAGTTACAAAGGACGGTTAAGTTGGAAGGTGATTGGGAATTTTACCCAAACGTCCTAATTGCATCTTCCGAAAAACTGGATAGCTATCAGAATAAACGAATTACACTTGATGTACCATTTCATTGGAAAGAGTACGTAGAACCCAATAAAGAAGGAATTTCAGTTGGGACCTATCATGTTAGGATTCATGTACCGACAGAGGGATTTTACGGTTTGTTTATACGGAATATTCGTCAAGCAAATCGTGTGTTTATAAATGATGTGGAACTAGGAGCGAGGGGGAAAACAAGCACTGTTTTAAGTGAATTTGGATCCGAAAATGATGATAAATATACCGTATTTGCTCGTAGCGAACATAAAGAGCTGGATATTATTATTCAAGTATCCAACTATAATTCCCCACAGGCAGGTATTGTCTATCCTATTGAATTTGGGACGATGGGAGCCATTCAGCAACAATATCGTTGGAAGGTATTTTTAGATTCATTCGTATGTATTGGGCATGTGGTATTCGGAATCATCTATATCTTTACATTTTTACAGAATCGGAAACGCAAAGAAGAACTGTTCTTTGGTCTTTTTACCATCTCATTAGGACTTTATATGTCATTTATTAACCAAAAAGTGTTCTTCCTATTATTCCCTGACATTTTACCTGCCAATCAATTGCGTTTACAGCTCAGTATTATTCCGATCGCGCTAATAGCTTTAACACTGTTTATTTATTCGATGTACCCGCAAGTACAAAAAAGAAGAACGATATATTTACTTATGATTTTACTAGGGATTGTAATTGTTTTTTATGGTATTTATAACCCGATTACCCAAAATCACAGGGCTTCTTCAGATTTGGAGTTGTTTCTGAGAAAAATAGCCTATATCTGTGTTACGGCTCCAGTCATATTCTATAATCTATGGGCTCTTATTAAAGTAACAATACAACGTCTAGAAGGCGTTCGTTATGTTCTAATTGTGATTTCAGCGATTTGTTGTTATAGCATTTTACTGATGTTTAACTTTATTATGGGGATTCCCATAGATTACACAGAATTTGCATTATTTTTACTTATATTATTCGGGTTTGCTTCATTATTAAATTTCCGTGCGAACCAGGCTATTTTGAAAGTCCAGGCACTATCAGAGGAATTGCTTGCACATAATCAAATGAAGGATGTATTTTTACTGAATACTTCGCATGAATTACGCACACCCCTTAACGGTATTTTAAATTTATCGAAATCCTTAATGGAAGGAGCTCAGGGACCCTTAAAACGGGCTCAACAGGAGCAAGTCATTTTAATTCATAGTGTCACTCAACGTTTAGGACATTTAGTAGAGGATTTGTTGTTCTCTTCAAATCAAATGACCGGAGAAGTAAGAGTTGCCCCACGTAGTGTTCCACTCTCTGTTATTACTGAAGTCGTGTTGGAAGTTCGCAGTGTGATGCCAAAGAGTCATCAAGTAAGTGTTACTGCAGAAGTGGACTCGGAATTACCGAATATATACACGGATGAATTACGTTTTAAGCAGGTTCTATACAACTTGCTGCACAACGCTATTAAATATACAGAAGTTGGGGAAATTGCTGTGACAGCCTATGTCCATCAACATGAGATGGTCATCCAAGTAAGAGATACAGGCTGTGGTATTCCGGCACACATGATTGATCGGATCTTTGATGCCTTTTACCAAGGAAATAATCATCATACAAAAGAAGGGCTCGGTTTGGGATTAAGTATTACTAAAAATATTGTCGAAAAGTTAAAAGGTGCGATTTATGTTACAAGTACATTAGGAGAAGGTACTACATTTACATTTACAATGCCACTGGCCACTGACGAACAGATAAGCATTGAGCAATCATCTACAATTACTGGGCATAGAGCTAGAGAATTACAGCTTCAATTGCCTCTCATCTATAAAGGAAATAATAAAAAAATACTTGTGGTAGACGATAACCATGTCAATATAAAGGCTTTAGCTGAGGCACTAAGACTTAAGGGATATACTGTAATTGCAGTAGATAATGGTTTCGATGCAGTAGATTATATTAAAACCAATCAGGTAGATTGTATGTTAATAGATTTAATGATGAATGGAATGTCAGGTTATGAGCTATGTAAGCGAGTACGAAAACAATATGATATGCTGGAATTACCGATTATTATCTTAACAGCGATCATGAAGCATTCTGATTTAGTGTTATCTTTAAAAGTTGGTGCAAATGATTACTTACAAAAACCTATTTTAATGGATGAACTATTTATTCGTATTGAATCTCTGTTAGCCGTCCGTCAATCTTCAATTGATGCAATTGAAGTAGAAATGAATTATTTGTATTCACAGGTCACACCGCATTTTGTCTACAACACGCTGAATACAATTATTGGATTAAGCTATACGGATATGGACAACACCCGTGAAGCACTCTACTGTCTGGCGACCTACTTCCGCGCCAAACTTAATGTCCATTACCGAAATAGCTATGTCTCTGTTGAAGAAGAGATGGAACTGGTCAAGGCATACTTATATATTGAAAAGATGCGTTATGCTGATCGTTTAAATATTAAATATGATATTGATGAATCCGTTCAATTAATGATTCCAGCACTATCCATTCAGCCATTAGTTGAAAATGCTGTTTTCCATGGTATCTCTAAGAAACAATCAGGCGGTACAATTGAGGTAAGTATTCAACGGGAAGGGCAATTTGTCCGAATTAAAATCTATGATAATGGTGTAGGTATTCCCGAGGAAAAACTTCAGAAGCTGATACATGAAGAAAGCACACGTATTGGGTTTATGAACCCATTAAAAAAATTCAAATTAATGAAAAATGCAAGTTTACGTTTATATAGCGAGGAAGGAAAGGGAACAACTATTGTCATTTTATTACCAGAGGGTGGTCGAGCATGAACATAATTATTGTTGATGATGAAAAAATGGCAATCGATGTATTAAGCATTATGATTAAACGGCTGACACAATTCCAGGTTACAATCAAGGGGGCATTTACAAATGCAGTAGATGCCCTTCGTTTTCTGGAGAAAGAGGCCATTGAACTTGTCTTTTTAGATATCGAAATGATCGATATGCACGGTATGCAAATAGCTAGACAACTGTTACAAAAATACCCATCCTTACAAATCATTTTTGTGACAGCACATGCGCAGTTCGCAGTGGATGCTTTTGAAGTAGAGGCAACCGATTATTTATTAAAGCCTGTACATGAAAAACGGTTGATTACAGCGCTAACAAAGGCAAAGAAAAAATCGCAATTACAAGTTAAAGCGCCCCGTAATAATAAAAAGAACCTTTTATACGCTCATACTTTAGGCAGTTTCTATCTTCTTGATACTCAGCAAGAGGTAGTAAAATGGCGTACAAGGAAAGTACGCGAACTTTTTTTATTCTTATTATTTAATCAAAAAGGACCAATGTCGAATGCCATCATCTCTGAAGAATTATGGATAAACTTGGACTTTGAAAAGGCCTCAAGTAATTTACATACCTCTATTTATCAATTGAGAAAGCTTTTAAAAGAAAAGGGAATACAAGACCCGATTCAATTGGTAAATAATCACTACCAATTAAATGTTGAAATTGAAAGTGATTATGAGGAGCTCAATCAATTGCTGGAACGGGAAAAACATGATGAAAAGTCTATTCAACAGTTAATGAATTGCTATGAGGGAGATTATTTGGTGGAGGAAGAATACCTATGGGCTATTCAAATAAGACTCCGGTTAAAGCAGGGTGTACTGCATGCACTTGAACAATATGTCACAAGCACCAACTCAATTAATCCCTTACTAAAACTCAATTGTTTACAAATGATGCTAGAATTGGATGAATTCAATGAGCAATATATGTTTTTATTATTAGAATTCTTAATTGAACAAAATAAAAAACAAGATTGTTTAAAATTCTTTAAAACTATACAAGCCAAATTAGCTGAAATTGGTCTCAATGTTCCCGAAAGGATTCATAGAAGATATAACGAATATTTGGTTAATGTATAAATCAAAGTAAAGATGATGATGTGAAAAGCTTCAATATAGGCTTGTCATAACAGATTCCCAGAGTTTGCTACGGCACTCTTTGGAAGCATACTGATCTCCACAATCCAAATGGTGAGTGAGTCCCGATTCACATCTTCTCCACTCGAAAGTCCGTTAAGCTCCGTACGCAAACTAAAAAAAAGCAGCTCAGTGAGCAATGATGTATCCACAAGACTTGTTCTGGTTATAGACGAGTGAAAGGGGTGTCCCGCCATGATTACATGGTTTGGGACACCCCTTTTTAAGTTATAATATGCTATTTTATTTCTGCGCTGCAGCTTCGATATCTGCATATGCCCAATGTGTTGCTGGCACATCACTGAACGTTTGCGTAACTGCGCCAGTTAGAGGTGTGCGGTTGAATAATACATTCAGCACTTTCACCGCTTCAGCACGGGTCAGCTTACTGTCCGGTTTGAATGTACCATCATTATATCCGACCATCAGGCCAGCAGATTGCACGTATGCAATCGCATCTGCTGCCCACAGGTCTACGGATACATCTGTGAAGGAAACTGCTGTACCATTCACTGTTGTATTACTCGCTTGTTGCTGCATCCAGCGATACGCAATGGTAGCCATCTGTACACGGGTGATCAAACCTTCCGGTGCAAATTGGGTGTTGCTCATGCCGTTCATGATACCTGCGGATTGTGCTTTTTGAATCTCACTTGTTGCCCAGTGTGTCGCAGATACATCCTTGTAACTCATGCTATTGGTGGAACCTACTGCCGCTTCAGTTGAAAGATTGCGAGCCAGCATGGCTGCCATCTGTGCACGCGTTACGAATGCATCTGGGCGGAAATCTGTACCAAATCCTTGGATGTACGGTTGGTGTGTACCTTGTGAAGCTTTCAGTCCATCCACAACAACGAGGGTGAACGTACTGAATTTTGTTACGGTAAATTCGATGCCTTCACTGTTATCCGCGAGTTTCACCAATTTGCCTTGAATCAATTCTTTTGTGCCGTCACTGTGTTCGATATAGACCGCCAGGTTGTCCAATGCTTGCTGACGAGCAGCCGGATCGGTTGGCAGACTGTCACGCAGTGGCAACGTGAGTGTCACTTCGCGGCTCTGCATATTCGTGTCGATCTCTACCGGACGAGCCAATACACGAACATTCGTATTTGGAGCAACCTGTTGAATCAATTGCTCTTTCTTCGCACGCTCTTCAACTTCTTTGCGCTCCGATTCCTTTTTCAAAGGTACAACGCGGAAGTATAAGTCTTGATCGAATCCAGCAATGGAATTCGTTGGAACGGAAATTACTACATTTTCAGTGGAAATCTCCAACTTGAGCGAGCCATCATTCAATTCTTTCACCGCTGCCTTGGGCAGTTCAATCCGTGTCTCGGACACGGAATCTTTGGTGTCTGGAATAACAATGCGTGCGGTGTTCATGTTCAATTGTTTCGCTTTTTCAACGGATTCCTTGGCAATCGCTTCGGTCATCTTCACCAGATCTTTGATCGTGCCGTTGATTTCCGTTGTACGTGTGATTGGTGTTTTGGTCAGGTTGGTGCCGTTTGTTCCATTAACGTCAACCACGATCTGTTCTTGTTTCGTTGTTGGTGCAGGTGTAGGGGTTACAGGTGAAGATCCTCCTCCACTTCCACCGCCAGTTGATGGTGTTGGTGTTGGTGTTGGTGTTGGTGTTGGATTAATAATTATGACCTGATCGAAGAAACGATCAAATGCTGTCTGCACTTCGCTAATACTGCTGTATCCGTTAGCAGGCTTGCGGTCCAGCATCCATTGGGCGAGTTTCCCCATTCGATTCTCATCTTCTACTAGATCCTTCATAGCGTTCAACTTAAGTAGGAATGGTTCGTAAGGTTCCATCGCCTCAGTCGATTGTTGGAAGCTGTATAGCATCAGCATGGCATTCTGCATCTCGCTAACGCCTCTAGCATCATTAATGTAGGAATAATTCATGACTAACATTAAAGAAGCACCGTAAACCTGTTCAATTGAAAGATCCGAACCCTGAAACAGACGTTTTGCGGTATAAGCAAGCAACTCTTTATCCACATTGGATGCATTTAAATATTTTTGACCTAACTCTTTAAACATTTCCATCCCTGGATATTCAAAGTACTCTGTTGACTCAACAAAAAGGGAATAGAACTCATTCAAATGCTGTTGGAAAAGGATCCTGTCTGTTTGTTTGATCGTTTGGATGCCTTTATATCCAATTTTCACAGCATATTCTACTTGTTTCTTAAGATTATAGGCATAGTCACTCGGTAAAAAGGTCATTACCACATTAGCTATGGCTTTCTTCTCCTCAGGTTGGAGAGTGTCAAAGCCAGCCGGAAGATCCAACCATTCCGGTTGAGTAATTACTCCCAGGATAGCATCAGTATTCTTCGTAGCTCTCGCTTCGTTGATTACCTTCAAAGGATCTGCTGGATTAAAGAACTGATCAAAAGTTTTTTGGATGTTTTTATAGTTTTCATAACCACCAACTGGACGCTTATCAATCATCCACTGGGCAAGTTTTCTATATGTCGCATAATCTATGCTATCCACTTTGTCCATGTTAAGCGGAAACTCTACCATATATTTGATAGTACTAGGGAGATTGTTATACTGTGTTGATTCCTTCTGTACCAAACGAAGACGTACCAAAGCATTATACATCTTGGTTTGAGTAGTTACATCATTGATTGCATTATAAGTAGATAACGACGTAGAAAGTTGATCTCTGTTCTGATATGAAGGAATCTCATCACGCATTGAGTAAAATTTCATGCGGTATGCAAAAATTTGTTTATCTACAACAGACAAATTTTCATACATTTTCCCTACTTTATATAGTGATTGAATACTTGGGTCGAGGTTTATGCTAAAAACTTCAGGTAAATTTAATAATTTGGAAAAATAAGCATTGATATTCTCCTCAACATCAGTCAGTGCAGGTTTATTAAAGAGGTTTCGTGGTTCTACAGCCATATCAAGTACATATTGTACTTGTTCTTTACTCACATATTCCTTTGCCCCATTCATTAAAGTGACAAATACAGCTACAGATTCTTTCTCATCGTTGCTCCAATCACTGAAATCTACAGGCAGTTCGAGTCCCAACGTGGAACCTTGGATTGCGGCAAGCACACCTTTTACATCTTCATTACTCTTAGCTAGATTCAATAACTCAAGTGAGTCTGTTTCTATATTCTGAGTAAAAACCAAGATCTTATAGAGGCTTGCAGTATTACTTCCGTTTGCCTTAACACGAACCCATACCGTTGTATTCCCTTCAAATTGGGGTGGGTTCGTGGAGCTGTAAACAAACCAATTTTCGCCATTGTTCTGAGTGTATTCCATAGTCTCATCGGCATCAACAATGACATTTACATTGTCATCTACGCTTACTGCTGGTGCTACCGGTATTGGCTGAATTGGTGGGAATGGTGGGAATGTCGGTAGTGGTGGAATCATTGGGAAGAAGAAGTTATTGAAAGCTATTTGTATCTCACTGTAATTGGTGTAACCCCCATTTGGCTTTCTATCCAACATCCACTTTGACAACCGTTCCATTTCCGCAACATTAGAAGAAATAGTCTGCATTTTATGGAAATCAAGCGGGAATATCCCTATGAAGCTCTCCTTAGGAGTTCCCTTATATTGCTCCGCTTTTTGTTGAATTTTATATAGCCCTGTTAAAGCTTCATTCATTTCGTTAGTCGTTGATGCTTTGGTGAAATAGAAACTTTGACTAAGCATCATATTGAGATTCATCACAGACTGTTCTAGTGATAGATCATTTCCAATTCTATCTAGATTAACTGAATATGATAATATGTTTTTATCTAGATCGGCCCCCAATAGATACTGATACAGTTGTGGCTGAATCGCACTTAAATACGCTGGGCTGAATACATTGTTCGCACTAGCTAGTTTCTCAAAATAAGAGGTTAGCTTAGCTTGCATAACAGGCAATTGATGTTCACGCATAACTAATAGACCTTGGAATGCCAGATCAACCGTAAATTGAATTTGATCCGTGTTCAGATATTTACCATCTGGTAGATGGGAATGTCCCACTAACGATATGATTGCATTCTGTTCATCAGGAGGAAGTGATTCAAATGCTGGAACCATGGTGATGAAGCTCGTATTTTGAAGTAGCTCTCTTATTCTTGAGGCATCAAAATTTGCCCCAATAACATTGTTGAATTCGCTTAGCAAGGTATTCGATGTAAATGTTATGGATTGCATCTGGTATGCAATTTCCATATTATTTCTATCCTGAACGATTACATTAAAATAATACGTTTCCCCTTCGACTAAATCCGTAATCACTTTGGTGAATATACCTGTTTCGGAATCGCTACCACCAACCCAATTACCATAGGCGTATTGTGGAAATCCGCTGATTTCCTCCATATCTTTGATATTAGGTGCCTGGGAGACGAATACTTGATAATTCAGATCAGGTGAAGACGTTGTAACTGACTCGGCATACTCCCAACTTAGTTCAACCGAGTCATCACCAATGTTCTTTACTGTAATTAGACCATTTTTCCCCGGTACCGGATACGATACTTCTGCGCTAACCTTTCCTACTGGTGCCAACCATGGTGCTGCCAATAGCAAAATGAGCAATATGTTCACTATTTTTCTGTACTGCATATTTCTTATCCCCCTAATCTCGCTTTCAAAAGATAGGCCTATTGTAGTACACAACTCTGAACGGATTCTGAACATTGGAGCAAAAAAAAGGGGTCATTTCCATAATATATATGAAATATGGGGGTTTATTTCATTTTTTTCGTCATAATTCAACATTTTTTTTGTTAAACATGTTATCTATGACCTACTATCAGACTATCGCGCATGTATGCTGATCTCTCCGGATTAGCGCACCTGTATTGAGGTATTTGACCCAAAAGCTGTCATTCCAGCGGAGGGTGAACCTGCCACCTCTCCTGAAGCGGTCCGGCACGGCGCACTGTTACATTTTGCCTTTTACGTGCATGATGTAGAAGATATCTATCAGCGAGCGCTCGCCCATGGAGCCAAGGCCTATGTTGAACTCGATTGGATATCGCTTGGCGAACCTGCACTTCGGGTTAGAAATGCGCTTGTCCACAGCCCCAATGGTGAAGTGATCGAATTCCTGGAAGAGGTTGATTTCGACCGATCCTCATCCTCACCATTATCCATATGAAGTACACAAACAGCCTGTTGCCTAGTCATCCGTGGCAGCAGGCTATTTCATGATTGGACTTCCTTGGCAAGCATCAGCACACGCACCTACTCTTGCTCTGCATTCCCCAGCGTATACTCGCTTAACTTTCCTTCATAGACCAATTGCAATCGTTCACTCTGGCGAAAATCATCCGGTGTCACCAGCGCAGGCAGCTTATTCCACAATTTGATTCCCGAACGCTGTAGAATCTCAGCTACAAATTGGGAGCAGAAGTAGGAGTTGCTGAACTCCACCGGTTCCTTGAGTGTAATGCCAATCACGCCGAGCAGATTGTACATATATTTCTGGCGGCTGCGGATGAAGATGTGCAGCACACGTTTCATCTTTTCCACTTCACGATCCGTCACCTGAAGCTTGTATATGACACATGTGGTATTGGGATATTTGCTGTATGTACCTGTCTGAATATCTTCCTTCACAAACCCGCCATTTAGCGGATTGCTCGGATGTTTGCGTCCGAAGCTGTACAGCTCGGTTAACTCCCGGTCAAACGAGATCGATGCGTGATTATATGGCGCTCGGGTATAACTCTGAATAACCTTGGTAAACAGCGTTCCTGTATTCGTAAGCAAGATATAGATGGAGCGTTCATCTGTCATAGCAAAATTTCCCCTTATCAAGTCGGTACTATTCCTTCATAATAACATAGGTACCCTATAATGGAATCTTACTTTGAATAAGCAGGTGATCAGTACGTGAGCAGTTCACTCTTTACACTAACGTTAATCTTCACAGCTTTACTTGTGATACATATCGTGTACAAAATTATTGCAAAGCTCCAGCCAAGCAAAGACTATTCAGGCATCGGCCAAAAAATCAAAACTTGGTGGGGTATGTTTGTGATCTTCTGCCTCGCCACCCTTTTCAACCCCATCGTGTCCCTCATCTCCCTCATGGTGCTTGCATTCTTCTCACTCAAAGAATACTTCTCCATGATTCGCAGCACACGCAAAGCCGACCGCAGGCTGTTCCTATGGGCGTATCTGGCGATTCCGGTTCAGTTCTACTGGATCTACATTGGATGGTATGGCATGTTTATCGTGTTTATTCCCCTATATGTGTTCCTAGTGCTGCCCCTGCCACGTTTGATTAACAAAGGTACGGTCGGGTTCCTGCGCAGTGTCAGCTCCACACAATGGGGACTGATGCTGATGGTGTTTGGACTGAGCCACCTGGCCTATTTTCCTTTTGCCACACCGGAGTACGGGTCCAAGCTGGTATTGTTCCTGGTCGTGTTAACACAGCTTAATGATGTGGTGCACTATCTGGTTTCTCTCTATCTGGGCAAACGAAAAGTGGTGCCTACCGCCAATCCTTTTGTCACCTGGGAAGGGTTCGCGTGTGCGTTTATTGTAACGACAGCAACGTCTTATTTTATCCATCCCTACCTGACGCCATTTGATTGGAAATTCTCGCTATTCATCGGGGTCTTGATCAGTCTGGCCGGATTCTTCGGCAGTCTGACGGTGTCTGTACTGAAGCGCGATCTGTTAATCGGAGATGACAATAAGTTCGATTCACTCAAAAAAAGCTACCTGAGCCGGGTCGACAGCCTGACCTATACCTCGCCGGTTATGTTCCACGTGGTCCGTTATTTCTTTGACTTTATGTAGCAACAGAACGGATAGATCGGCGAGCTTGTAATTATGTATGTCAAAAAAAGCAGCCCAAGTGGCTGCTTTTCCTGTTCAACAGGCTCCAGTCGGAGCCTTCATGATGTGCCTGCTACTTCAACGTAATTTCTTTTTCGGACATGATTTCGTTCCCCTCATCATTTGTGAAGACAAATGTGGCTTTGCCCCGCTCACCCTTCATCTCATCCGAATAGATAAAGCCGGAGAATTGTCCATTGCCGCTAAAGTAGAACCCCTCTTCACCATTTCCACCATGTTCAATGGCTTCCTGTAGTGAATTCACAATCGTCACCGTGTTAGACGTCCATCGCATCTCCGTTAGTGTATACCCTTTCGGAACCTGCTTGAATCCAAAATCAAAGCTGTTACCCTCACTCGGTTTCTCCGACTGGTCAATGACGATATCAATCTGCTCAGACGGTTCAGTGGATTCCGATTGAGCCGTAGGCTTGCCCTCATCACCACTGGCACTACCTTGATCATTGTTATTCTTCGCATCCGCATTCGGAACAGAGTTTTCCCCAGCTTCCTCTACGGGTTGCTTCGATTGCGGATAGGCGTGCTCCTGAACCGATTCTCCACTAGTGCCACAGGCAGTGACTAATAACGAAATACATAGCACAGACATGCAAAGTGCAGATTTCTTTATATTTATTTTCATCATCTAATTCTCCCTTCATCTATCTACAGCACGTATATCCAACATACTACTTACTAATCACTACACCATATCGTCCCACATGAAGCTCCATTATATGTAAATGATTAATAAATTCAGTATGTAACTGCACCTCGATGAGTAAAAAAAGAACTCTGTTCATGACGTCATGCACTGTTTAATTTATCGATCAAACCCAGGCAAGACCAACACTTGTCCAATCTGGATGGCATTATGCTCGATTTTGTTCACTTTCTTGATTGCTTCTACATACACACGAGTGTCCATCTGCTGAGGTTTATATGCCAATGAAATGCCCCACAGTGTATCTCCCTGAGATACAATGATCTGGTCACCCGATAATAATTGCTCATCCCCGGCAAATGCAGTGAATACAGCACTACACCCTATGATTATAATTAGAGTTATAGTGACGATCTTCATTAGCCAAGATGGCGCCTTCACACGCTGCATGAATTGATCTTTAACATACACGGTGCGAGACTCGGACGTTTTGGTATAAACGGACTCATAAATACTTTTGTACGTAGAATATCTCATTCTAGTCGACCTCCAGACTTTCATTCCGCTAATCTTTAATTCATGTTTACCTATGTATTTTTCCTATAACAATGAATGATCAATAATTCACTTTTTCACTGTATAGGTATCTTTGCCTAAGTATCCCTACCCTGATAGGTCTATACTACCAGTTCACTCTAAACAAATTCTGAACAACCGAAATTCAATGTTATATCCGATTTAATCTATCCAATATTCATGCCTGATTTTCGGCGATGCTTGCTGTAACGTTTTTCTATAATAGGTTATAGATAAAGATTCTAATGAGTAAGGACGTGCCCCATGATTTCTGCTGATCTAAAGGAACAATATTACGAGGCGCTTGTGGCCAAGGATTCGGAATACGAGGGTTTATTCTATGTTGGGGTCCGAACCACGGGTGTGTTCTGTCGTCCCACATGCCCGGCGCGAAAGCCAAAATTCGAAAACTGCGAATTCTATGAGACGGCTCAGCAGGCACTTCTGGCCTCTTATCGCCCTTGCCAGCGCTGTCGTCCGCTCTCTCACCCTAACCAAGTATCCGATGTCGTTCGCATATTAGTGGAAGCTGTGGAGAAAAATCCGGAGAAACGCTGGAAAGAACAGGATTTCAAGGCCCTCTCCATCGACGAATCCACTGCTCGCCGACAATTCAAGAAGCGGTTCGGCATGACCTTTGTAGAATATGCTCGCGCTCGCCGCATGGGACTTGCCCTGAAAAATATTCGCTCCGGACGCACCGTGATTGATAGCCAATTATCTACCGGATATGAATCAAGCAGCGGCTTCCGCGATGCCTTTTCACGGATCATGGGTGCTGCCCCTACACAAGTCGATGAAGGACATATCCTAAAAGCGTCCTGGATTGACACCCGCCTCGGCCCGATGATGGCTATTGCTGATGAGGAGTCGCTATATTTACTGGAATTTGTGGACCGCAGAGGTCTGGAACGCGAAGTTGAGCGTCTGCGCAAACGAACCAAATCAGCGATTGTACCCGGCTCTACACCTCCCATCCAGTCCATTGAGCGTGAACTAAACGAGTACTTTCAAGGTATTCGGACAGCATTCGACACACCGTTGTTCTGTTTAGGAACACCATTCCAAAAGCGTGTGTGGGACGAGTTGCTGGCCATTCCGGCTGGTGAAACGAGGTCTTATCAGGAGATTGCAAATGCACTGGGGAAACCGACTGCTTGCCGAGCTGTGGCACAGGCGAATGGAGCCAATCAGCTTGCGATTGTGATTCCATGCCACCGTGTAATCAATGCCAGTGGTGAGCTGGGCGGATACGGCGGGGGATTAACTCGCAAAAACTGGCTTTTGACTCACGAGAAACAAAAACAGGGTAGCTGAAAAACAGAATGAAGTAATGAATTAATGAAGTACGCATCAAATGTCCAAAGAAATGCATGATATAACAAAGGAGAGTCAACATAATATGAGTACCTTAGAAGAAAAAGCAGCGTTGTTCCAACAATACCATGTGAAAGGAAAACCACTTGTTCTGGTCAATGTGTGGGATGCCGGAAGTGCACAAGCCATTCAATCCGCTGGAGCAACGGCCATTGCAACCGGAAGCTGGTCCGTTGCTGCGGCCCATGGTGAACGCGATGGTGAAGCCATGCCATTCCATCTGGTGCTTGCCAATCTCGCACGGATTACAGCAAGCGTGGATCTGCCTGTAACGATCGATATAGAGGGAGGGTATGGGAGGTTTGTGTCAGAAGTGAAGCGAAATATCCTGCAAGTCATCGATCATGGTGCTGTAGGAATCAACATGGAAGATCAACTTCCCGCTGGCTTGGGATTGTACACCGTGGAGGAGCAATGCCCGAGATTGTCCGCCGCCCGGGAAGCTGCGGAGCAGGCAGGCATACCGTTGTTCATTAACGCTCGCACAGATATTTTTCTGCAACATGAACCTGAACACCATAACCACTCTCTCCTGGAGGAAGCACTTATACGTTCGAGCCATTATGCAGATGCAGGAGCCAGTGGTCTGTTTGTACCCGGTTTGCAGGATCACCAACTGATTCAGGAATTGTGTGAGCGTTCACCGCTGCCAATTAACGTCATGGTTACGTCTCCTGAGCCTTCACCAAAACAGCTTGCCACACTGGGTGTAGCACGTGTAAGCTATGGGCCTTATCCCTATCTGCAAGTTATGGAACACCTGAAAGAACTGGCGAGAAACATTTTATCGGGAAATTAACAGGAGGGCATGTTATAATCACCTCTATTGAACATTTACAGGAGGCAATTATGCTTAACGTGGAACAAAAGCTTGAAGTGTTACAATCGTATCCCCAACTGCAACGCAAAGATGTTTCTCTCGGTCGAGTTAATTTCCACTACGAGGATAGTGCGTATGATAAAAAAATTGTTGCTCTCCATATTCACCCTAACGGAAACGGTTATATCTATGCAGGACTACTGCCTAACTATGAGACCGATGCTAAAGGATTCGTCAATATTCGTGATTACTCCGAAACAGATCTGCGCACATTGTTAGATCAAACGATCCAAGCGATGTCTCACAATCCCAACGCAGCTGAATTCCAAGAGCCAGAACAAGTAAAAGCTGCTGCTCCTGCATTGTCTACAACCTCTACGGGTGGCGGAACGTGGATCGATGAAGATGGACATACGCTGACTTTAAAATACGAAGATGACATGTGGTATGTATATTCCGGTGATAACCTGGATATGGCTTTTGAAACGCGTAGCGAAGCCGGCGAGTACCTCAAAGACGAAGGATTCAAACCGCAGGCTCAGGCTTAACTCATACACATTTCAGTTTGGAATTCCGCACAAAGATTGTTGAATAGGTATATTCAGTGATTTAATATGATACAAAAAAACACGAGGCGTGTTCGCACTCGTGTTTTTCATATTTACAGGAAGTTTCGCTTAGATTCCTTGCCCAGTTCCTTTATAACTGTTTCCTGTCAGTCTTTTTTGGATTTCATGATAAGCGGCGCATTCTTCATCATCGGGTACGTAGAGAGTAGTAGTGCACCACCAATGAATCCCAGAACGGTGAACAATGTCATGCGATTGATCCCAGCAATCCACAACATAAACTCACCAAGATCGCCCAATGTAATTATCAGCGTAATGACCAAGCCTACCCCAAAGAACATAATGAAGAAGTTACGCATCCCTAAGCGCATCCAACAAACCGTTGGGAAAACAGAGATTCCCAGTACGAGAAAGCCGCACATCAGATCGATCCACAGGTAGGATAAGAAATGATACTCGTTTGAATACAACATGCCTGGTTGATAAAGGGTTACGTCAACAATTCCTTTTCCCTGAAGCAGGTGTATGAGGAAATACGCCACATGCAGAATGATCATGGTGCCTGCAACCATCCATACCGAGTTCATATAGAAGGATTTCATGAATTGAATTCGTGTACTGCCCATACCAATCGCAACCGGAAACAGTGTTATAATTCCCCCGATTGCAAACGTACATATCCCTCCGTACATGGGACCAAACAGTTGCGTAGTATACGAGACATCAAATATGAAGCCAATGGCCAGATATACAACGGCGAGCATTAGAGCGATGGATGAAAATATGCCCAGATACAAACGCATATCATCGCGAATCAGTCGGTTTGTACCTTTTACTGCGTTCATGGTTTAACCCCCTCTTGATTACGGGTTCTGTTAACCAAATAATCTTGTAATGTCGCTTTCTCAATGGAAAGCCCCTGTGAATGAGCGATATCCTTCCACATTTTCGAGTAGGGCTCATCAATCATCACTTTCACAGTCGATCCCATCTGGGAAGACTCTATAACTTTAACACCTGTTGTAACTCGGTTAATATCATCAATTCCCCCTGTTAGAAGAACTCCTTTTTCGCGCATCTCTTCCATCGATTGATTTAACAACACCTCTCCGGCTTGCAAAACGATAAGGGACTCACATAAAGGCTGAATCTCCTCAATATGATGGCTGGATATGAGAATCAGACGCGGGTTATCTTCATAACTTTCCAGTAGCGCATTGTAGAAGAATTTACGCTTCTCAGCATCGAGTCCATTGGTAGGTTCATCCAGAATGGTTATCTTTGCATTACTGGCAAGACCCAATATAATCTGGGCAGCAGTCTTCATGCCTTTCGAAAATTTAATGATCTTTTTCTTCGCCGGTAGTTCGAACACATCGATTAAACGTTCCGCCAACTCCTGATTCCACTGCGGATGAAAAAATTGTCCCATTTGAACCATATCACTAACTGTCCAGTTTTTCCCCAGGGGATGATTCTCCTGGATGTAGCACAGATGCTCTTGGGCGGCCAGATTATTATAGGGGTCTTGACCCATGATCTGAACGGTTCCACTGTCCGGGCGGTTATGCCCTGCAAGTAAACTCATCAGTGTTGTTTTCCCCGCTCCATTTCTTCCCCAGATCGCACTAATGATTGGCTCACTCTCATGTAGCGTAACCTGATTCAGAACGGGCGTCTTCTGGTAGCTGTAGTTGACCTGCTCCATATGAATCATAACTCACTCTCCTTATCCTTCTTGCCGCGAATCAGATCAATGATCATGTCTTCATTCATGTGAATCCGTCTGGCTTCTTCAAGTAAAGGCTTGATGTATTCTTCATAAAAATCTTGCTTCCGTTCAACGAGCAATGCTTCTCTTGCTCCCTTTGCAACAAACATTCCAACACCTCGCTGTTTGTATATAATCCCCTTGTCCACGAGTTCCTGCAGTCCTTTGCGGGCTGTAGCCGGATTGATATTGTAGAAGCGTGACAGTTCATTGGTTGAGGGAACCTGTTCTTCCACCTTCAATCTGCCTTCCACAATATCGTCCATAATCATCGTGGCAATCTGATGAAAAATAGGCTGAGATTCATCCAAAGTCGATTTCATGTGCTTCCAACTTTCATACGTATTCATTAGTCAGTTAGTCGGTTAGTTACTCATGTAACTAACTATAGTATACAAAGACGTAAATGTAAATAGGCGAACTTAATTCATCGCTTTTCCTACCTTAGCTCTGTTGTATTGATTAATAAGCCCGTCCAGGACTACGGATTGCTGGATCACTTCCGGATGAAGCAAACTGCCGTATTCCATATGCATGCGATATAACAACTGTCTGGCATCTTCGATCCGTGATATCAAATCCAGGCGATCCATAGTATCCCTCCTTTTTGTCATATTTTAGTGTATTATGCCAATCAAAAGCGCATGTGAGATACGACATACTTATTCTTCCACTTTGACACACAAAAAAAGAACGCTTCTGAATAAATCAGAAGCGTTCTTCACTTTATTAAGTTCCAAATCCATGATCAGCGGGTCTCATAATTTCGGGGTTCGGGATTTCCTTGCCTGGGACAGGTTCCGTAGCAGGGGCTACGATGAATACAACGATACTACAGGTAGCTATCAGCAAAGCCAACTTTCTCTTCATTGAGTTTCTGCACCTCACTAATTATCATTTTGTATTGCTGTTTCGCCGTCTCAGATGCAAATTCCCGGTATTGCTCAAACAGTCCGACACCTCTAAGCATACCTCGTCCACTACTAATTTCAATAGAAAATTTTAAACTATCCAGCACAAATTCTATACCTAAATGATACTCGTCTTTCTTAAGATAATATGCGCCCAAGTCTGCTAAAAGTCGTAAATATCGATCATCCGTAACTTGTCTGCTTACTTTACCAATTCGGTTACTCTGTTCCTGATAAGTGAAGTAGGATTCATACTGTTTGAGTACATGATCAATATCCTTATCATAGCGATTAGCCGCCGTTACAATATCACAAAGCGCTGGGAATATCTCATTTTCCTTCGTCGAGATATACGCCAGGTAATCTGGTAATACCTCAAACTGTCCACCCATTAAATGATATATATATCGATTAGCTTCAGCCCATTCTTGAAATTGATTCATAACGATGATTTCATCTTTATCCGGGTTCCTCACCCAGCGATTATCCGAATATAAAGAAACATATTTAAGTGCCCCAGTGTAGTCCTTCAAATGATAACAGGCACTTCCTGCAGCTAGATCGGAGTATAGAATATAGAAAACAATTGGTCTTTTTGTCTCTTCTTGTTTCCTTCGGCCATTCATCTCATAATGGATGGACGCTTTTATTTTCAATTTTTCAGATAACTCCTGAACCTTGTCCCATCTATGCAATGCTCCAAAAGCATTAATCAGTTCGTTAAGCGCATCCAACTGGTAGCGTTCATCCAGCCGATCCACATAATATTCGAACCGAGATGCGATAATCAGATTCCGGTGCTGATCATTGGTCAGTCCCAACCGGAACAGTCGATACTGACAGAGCGCAAGCCGCTCGGAATGTTGCATTTTCTCGCTTTCAGCAATGTTCTCATATAGAAGAATGGCCGGTTTGAATTTACCCGCTTGGTAGAATTCTTCAGCCACATCAAATAACAAAGGAATATAAGATAGATTATCCATCATCAGACGAATAACCTCTTCAATACAGTCCAACTTGTCCAACTCGGCACAGCGATGAAGGAAGGGTCCCAGTCTTCGCCAGTCTGGGGTCGCGTGTACAAAACACTCATCTATGTATAACTCATAGAAGTAACCTTCTTCCAGTCTCATGGCGGAAGTAATGCGATCCAGCTGCTGCATCGCAATAGGCCGATTTTTATTCAAAATATTGCTGAGCGTACCCGAATTAATCCCTGACGTTTCCGAAAAATGACTAATGGACATCTGTTCACGCTTCAGATAACTTTCCAAGTGATCGCGTATCGTGGTTGTCGACTCCAAACGAACACCACCCTCCAAAATAAAAAACATAAACGGGATTATCGGTATGCAAAAGTAATTATATGTAATTAGAAAGTATCGGTCAATATAATAATTTCAACTAATTTGTATTAAAACCATTTTAATCCTTTTTTTAAAAGGGACAATCCTATCCTTATTTTATATCGGAAAGGCACCTGGCATCAAACCTGAAAATAGGCAAAAAACACGAGCCAGCCACGGGCTCGTGTTCTCAACTGACTCAGCAGTCAGCATACTCACTATAACTTGAATTTAAGGCAGTATATTACCTGCCGCACGGTAAATTTCATACCACTCTGGACGAGTAAGATGAACATCTCCTGCTTTTACACAGTCTTGCAGACGTTCAATATTCATCGTGCCTGTCACAGGTTGCATCTGCGCAGGGTGACGAAGCAACCATGCGATTGCAATCGTTGTATTGCTCACATCATACTTCGCAGCAATCTCGTCGATCTTTGCATTCAATTCCGGGAACTTGTCGCTACCCAGGAAAACACCTTCGAAGAATCCGTACTGGAACGGAGACCAAGGTTGAATGGTGATATCATGCAGACGACAATAATCCAAGATACTGCCGTCACGGTTAACCGCAGCGTCGTTCTCCATGTTCACATTGATGCCACTGTCAATCATCGTCGTATTGGTAATACTCATCTGCAACTGATTGGCTACCAGTGGCTGTTTCACGTATTTTTTCAACAATTCGATCTGGTTCGGATTCTGGTTGGATACCCCGAAGTGACGCACTTTACCTTCGCGCTCCAGTTGATCAAAGGCTTCAGCCACTTCCTCTGGCTCAACCAATGCATCTGGACGGTGCAGCAGCAGAACGTCAAGATATTCCGTTTTCAGACGTTGCAGGATGCCATCGACTGAATTCAGGATGTGCTCTTTGGAGAAATCAAACATGCCTTTGCGGATACCACATTTGGATTGAAGAATCATATTTTCACGAACTTGGGGATTCATCTGTACCGCTTCGGCGAAGATCTCCTCACATGTTCCTGTGCCATAAATGTCGGCATGGTCAAAGAAATTCGCACCAACCTCCATTGCAGAACGAACAAAATGTTCGGCTTCCTTACCGTCTAGTGAATTAATCCGCATGCAGCCCACCGCGACTACAGGTACTTCTAGTGCACTGCTGCCCAATTTAATCGTTCTCAAGATGTTTTCCCTCCATATTCGAATATTATCGTGTATCTTACTTTTGATTGTGACATATATCTGCAATCGGTTTCAATAGATTTATCCTACTTTCATATGGAGAAATGATAGGTTCTTCATTCCAGCCTATAGTTCCAAAAGAATAAGTTATACTTCTTCCGGTATGATAACCTCAATATGCCTTGGCAGGACACGGATATGAATCGGCAGGGCAGGACCTTCTTCCCCATCTACATTGGTGCGAATGGCTTCGTCTGAGCGAACATGAACTTCTTTGGCTGTAAAATAGTCCACGTCCTTATGGTCTTTCAGACTGCCAAATAAAAGGGAAGTGCCAAGGGTCAGACTGTTGAACACACTGATATTACGAACAACAAAACAATGTATCAAACCATCGTCCACCTCTGCATCCGGAGACAACTTCTCGAATCCTCCAACCGAGTTGGTCAGCGCCGCCAGGAAAAGTGGCGATTCCCCCTCCCAGATCTGTCCGTCATATTCGATGGTTAGATGATTGGCTGGTGTATTCACCAGGTCTTTCAAGCCTTCTTTGAGATATGCGAATGATCCCAACTTCGACTTCTCTTCTGAAGATACGGAGAACAAAGCTTCTGCCAAAGAACCCGCAGCCACAACGTTGGCAAACAGGCGATCATTGATTTTCCCCAGATCCACGATATGGGTCTGATTCGAACGTAACTGCCTAATGGCTTCTCCCGGGTCAAGCGAGATATTCAGCGCACGCGCAAAATCATTCACCGTACCTAGCGGTATAACGCCTAATCGGGGACGATGATCCTGATCCATCATGCCGTTAATCGTCTCATGCAGTGTACCGTCGCCTCCAATCGAGATGACCAGATCACAGCCATCTTTGCAGGCGCTCAGACAGTAGTTGGTGGCATCACCTTCCCCGGCCGTCTCATTAACAACCACCTCATACTGCTGTGACTCCAGAATTTCTCTGACTTGGGACACATACTGCTCGGCCTCTTCCTTACCAGACGATGGATTACTAATGATCATGGCTTGGCGCATACTCACATCTTCCCCTCCAAAATGGCATCTTTACTTCATCATTACCCGTTTCAAGGGTGGGTTGAATAGGGTCTGTGGGAGATGTTCTATTTTTTTTGATAAACATGTCTCTGAAGAGTGCAGAGCAGGGTTTGTTTCATATAGAATAGAAGTAGAGAAATACCCATTACGAAATTTCTTGTTCCTTTTCCCTGTTGACGGGTTAATAACTATAGATGTGCTTTGAGCCGAACCTGCATATGTTAAACTATTCAATTCACACTGAGCACTCCCGTGGGCAGAACAACCTTCCGGTTGCTGTTATCGTGTAAATACTATACTTAATTAACTCAATCTGTTCGGATTATTTTATAATTCTAAAAATCGGAGGGAATGCATGCAATGAGAAGAATGACGCTATTACTTCTAGTATTCATCCTGAGTCTCGGGGCATCGGGGCAAGCCATGGCTTACACAACCACGAACTTGGGCGAGGGAATCATTGAAGATCCTGCTTTGGAGGACGGACTGAAACTAATCCTGAACAAACCTCTGGATGTGCCCTTAACTTCAACGGATCTGGAGCAGCTTGAAGTGGTGGATCTGAGCAATGCAGGTATTCACAGCCTGTCCGGTCTCGAATATGCAACCAACCTGACACACCTCCGATTATATGGGAATGAGATTGAGGATCTCACACCGCTGGAGCACCTAACCCAGCTTCGCGAGATCGATGTTCGCAATAATTACATTACATCCATAGACGCACTTACTGAATTGAAAGACTTGGGACGGCTGTATATCAGCAATAATTCCATTTCTTCTATAGAGGTTGTACGTGGGTTCAACCGATTACATACGTTCCACGCCAGCGGTAACCAGATTGCCAGTCTTGCGGCCCTCTCGGATGCGGATGCACTGAAGTGGCTTGAGATTTCGAACAATACCATTAGCGATCTGACACCGCTCATGGGTAAAACCCGGCTCCAACAACTCAACATAGCTAACAACCAGGTTCAGACGCTGGACGTACTGGCTGAATTGCCAAATACACTGCGGAATCTGAATGTGGCAGGCAACCAAATCACGGATCTGACACCACTGGCGCACATGACACGCCTTCGGACACTTGATATCTCTGGTAACCAAGTACAGCACCTCAAAGGGCTTGAGGGACTGACTGGGCTGACGGAGTTGAATGCAGAATCCAATCAGATTTATGATCTGGAACCTTTACGGCAGCTTTCCAGCCTGGACGTATTAAAATTATCCAACAACCGGGTGTGGGATCTCACACCGATTGCAGGTTTTACGTTTACCCGTGATCAGTCAGCGACAAATGTTATACAGGATATCTCGGCGTCTACCTCGTTATCCTCGGGTATTCAAACGTCTGTCTCAGAGGTTGTGCCTGCCGGACTCACAGTGCAGAATAATTATCTGGATGTTGTGAGTGGTAGTCATACGATGCAGCTTCTGAACCAGATGAATGTGCGGGAGCAGAAACGAACGCCGCAGGGCAGCTTCCAACGTCTGATTGAAGGGTCCACCACTGCCTATGTCGGGGATCGTGCTTATGCACTGGATGCTGCACCTTTTATCGATGAAGGGCGCACCTATGTGCCTCTGCGTTTTGTCTCGGAGCAGTTAAACGCCCGTGTGAACTGGAACAACGGTACGCGCGAAGCCGTGATCACACAGCATGATAAGACCATCCGCTGGAGCGTGGGTAACAAACAAGTTGCCGTGAATGATACGCTTGCGATCAATGATGCTCCTCTTCTGATGAAAAATGGTAAAGCTTTTGTACCTGTACGCTTCATTTCAGAGCAATTCAATACCTCTGTTGGTTACATCGGAAGCAGCAAAACGATTCTGATTTTTGAAAATAAACAGCTTGGTGAAAGTGTACAGCCTTAAGAGAATTTGAGAAACATAGCGCAAGTCCCCGTCTGAACAATCAGTGGGGATTTTCGCTGTGTTGTGTTATGACATTGGATAATGGTATATGGACATCGCCGATCACAAGCAAACACACTATACCATCTGTCTGTGCGGATACGAACTCATGATGCTTCATCTTGGATTAGGGTAAATTTCACACGGTTTAGCATATCTTCTTTTGCCGTGGGAGTTGTTATACTGAACGTAATATATATGACAACTGAGGTTCAAGCGAGGAGGAAATTCACATGACATTCACGCTCACTGGTTATTCCACAACCCAAGACAGCCCGTGGAGAGAGCTATCTTTTGTGCCGACTAATGAAAGCGCTAACTTAAAACTGACGGGTGAACAGCACCAACTTGTGGAAGGGTTTGGCGGATGTTTCAACGAGCTTGGTTATATGGCTCTGTCCCACTTAAATGAGGAGCAGCGCCATGAGGTATTTCACTCTCTCTTCCATCCGGAGGGTGAGCACAAGTTTAACATCTGTCGCCTGCCCATCGGCGCAAGTGATTATGCAGAACAGTGGTACAGCCACAATGAGGTGGACGGCGACGTGGCCATGGAACATTTTTCGATCAATCGTGATTTCAAATATCTGATTCCTTACATCAAGGAAGCTCTGACTTATAACCCGAACCTGCAATTCTTCGCTTCGCCATGGAGTCCGCCAACGTGGATGAAGTCGCCGAAAGCCTATAACTATGGGACACTGCGCTGGGAGAAAGATATTCTGGAGGCCTACGCTCTGTATTTTGTAAAATTTGTACAGGCCTACCGTGAAGCAGGCATTACGATCCATCAGGTGCATGTGCAGAACGAAGTGATTGCAGATCAGAAATTCCCTTCTTGCATGTGGACAGGCGAGCAGCTTCGTGAGTTTATCGCCGATTATCTGGGCCCGGCTTTTGACCAACACGGTCTGGATACGGAAATCTGGCTCGGAACGATCAATGCCCCTGATCCATGGGAAGAATTGATCAAGAAAAAAACAAACGACTTCGATGAGTATGCCGGGCTTGTCCTGAGTGATCCAAAGGCCTATTCCTATATCAAAGGTGTTGGGTATCAATGGGCAGGCAAAAATGCCATTCAACGTACCTCGGCCAGTTATCCGGAGCTGCGTTATATGCAGACCGAGAACGAATGCGGTGATGGCAACAACTCATGGAACTATGCCAAATATGTATATAACCTCTACCAGCACTACTTCAGCAATGGAGTGAACGCGTACATCTACTGGAACATGGTTCTGGAACCCAAAGGCCGCAGCACATGGGGCTGGGAGCAGAACTCCATGATTACGATAGATCCCGACAATAAGGAGGTTACTCGGAACCCTGAGTATTATGTGATGAAACACTTCGCTCATCATATTGTTCCTGGTGCTCGAAGAGTCGGCTTGTCTGGCGCCTGGAGCGGTAAATCCGTTGCTTTCCGCAACCCGGATAACAGTCTCATCATTGTCATTAATAATCCATTCCAAGACCGTCGAAATCTGTATCTGACCATCGAGGAAGGACAGACCCTACACATGGAGCTGGAAGCCGATTCATTCAACAGCATGGTTATTCATCCGAAATAACTAATCCAACACATCGTTAAAAACGCGGACATCAATAGCGTTGAGCTCAGGAATTCCTTGAGCCGGCGCTATTTTTCATGGACCAGACCATGCTTATTGTCACCATGATTACTCCTGTAGAACACAAGCCGAAGACGACTTAAAGATATGACGTTTCACCTTTTATATTTACAAATCTATAAATCTAGATATAATGTAATCCAGAGAACTTACTCTCATGTCCATCATATTATAGGAGGCAAGGCAGGCTCATTACGACATGATATATCTACTTTTCTGTATATTTAAATTTATTGGAGGTACGCTTTGCATGAAATCACAACAGGTCAATCCACTCCTTATCTTGATGCTGGCACTCGGGGTATTCGGAATTATTACAACAGAAATGGGAATCGTGGGGGTACTTCCTCAGGTTGCGCATAAATTCGGCATCTCGGCTGCACAGGCAGGTTGGCTGGTCAGTATATTTGCGCTAGTCGTAGCCATTGCGGGCCCTTTTCTCACCTTGCTGGCGTCCGGAATTAATCGCAAAATCATCCTTTTAACCGCTGTGCTGATGTTTGCCATTTCAAACGTCGTATATGCCTACGCCACAACCTTTGATACCATGCTTATCTTCCGTATCATTCCCGCGTTATTCCATCCCGTCTTTTTTTCCGTAGCCCTGGTCACCAGTGCCCAACTCGTAACAGCAGAGAAAAGCAGTCAGGCCGTCGCCAAAGTATTCACTGGAGTTACAGCGGGCTTTGCCTTTGGCGTGCCACTCACATCGTATCTTGCTGAACGCCTATCCCTCGAAATCGCCTTCCTGTTTGGAGCGATGGTCAGTGTGGTCGCTTTGATCGGCATATGGATCTGGTTACCCTCGATGCCCGTGAAGGAAAAGATGTCCTATGGCAAGCAGCTCGGTATTCTGCGCAAACCTGGATTATGGCTGAATGTTGCCGCAGTCATTTTTATATTCGCCGCCATGTTCTCCGTGTACAGTTATTTCGCCGAGTATCTTGGACAGGTCACCCACATGAGCGGATCATGGATCAGCGTCATGCTGACCGTCTTTGGTGTCGTCATGATTATCGGAAATTTGGGGTTTGGACAGTTTCTGCGTAAGAGTGTGGTCCGAACTGTCCTCATCTTCCCCCTGCTGTATGTAGCAGCTTACGCACTCGTCTATTGGGCCGGTCCTCACTTCATGTGGATGGTTATTGTAGTCATCCTCTGGGCATCCGTGCATTCAGGAGGATTAATTGTAAGCCAAACCTGGTTAACCGCTGAAGCGCAGGACGCGCCTGAATTCGGCAACAGCTTGTATGTATCCTTTTCCAACCTAGGTATTACCCTGGGTACTGCTATCGGCGGCTGGTTCATCGCGAACCTAGGAATACATCAACTGATCTGGAGCGGAATGATCTTTGCACTGATCGCTTTTGTATTGGTTTGGATTAAAATCAAATGTTTCCCTGCACCATGAATTGCCGAACACTGTTGAGACAAAGCATTAACACAAATAGCGCCATGTTCCCATGCTTAACATGTGGAACAGGCGCTATATGGTGTTATATAATCAACCAATCTACATAGAAGATCAGACTCGTCAAAACGCAAGCTTAAGGATTATTCGCCAGGTAATTTCTCAGCCATTGCATAGCCGGACGTTCTGTACCGTTGCTATTGACCAAGTGAGAGCCAGCCTGCCAGGTTTGATTCTGGTTGTAACCCCACAGCGTCACACCTTTAACAGCAGAGTGTTTCCACAGCACAGGGAATTTCTGCTGATAACGTTGCAATTGTGTATTGTCGTCACCTGTCATATCCAGCTCGGATACATAGATTGGCAACCCTGTCGCTGCGAGCTTGTTCAATACCGTGTTCATCGTGCTCACAGAAACGTTGTCCATATTGAAGTAATGCGCCTGGATTCCAATACCATCAACTAGACCTCTGTTTTTCAAAAGGTTGATAATCTGGATATATTGGTCCGCTTTAGCGGGATCACCGATAATACCATACTCATTAATTAACAATTTGGAGTTAGGGAAGGCTTGTCTCGCCTGTTGAAATGACCAGATAACCCAGTCCCAACCCGTTGCCCCATCTCCACCAATGGCATTGCGATAGGATGGTTTCGCATGCAGAGGTTCATTCACCACATCAACGAAGGCAGACTTCGAATACCGCTGTCCTGCGGCTTTAATCCATTGTGTCACTTCAGCCTTCTGATCTGCGGCTGAGAGACTGTTAATCCAATTTGGCTGTTGATTTCCCCATACGAGCGTATGGAATTTGAACGGAAATCCGTTATTGTTAGCATAGTTGTAGGCCATGTCCGCCTGGCCCCAATTCATTACGTTGCGTGTGCCTTCAATAGCATCCCACTTGGTAGAGTTCTCCGGAGTTACCTGATTCCAATATGGGTTAAAATTCGAAGGAACCTGGTTGGCAATAATATTGCCCAGAAATTTGCTACCTTTCGCCAAACCAGCACTCACACTGCCAACCGCAACAGAAGCAGCGAGAATCCCTACCAATGCCAATGAGCCGACTGTTTTGAACCACTTAGACTTAATCAATGATTTTCCTCCTTAGTATTCATTTTTTGTTAAGCGCTTACAAACATCATTTTACTGGATAATTTTGGTTTTTAACACCTGTCAAATTATAGTATTTTATTGTAAAGAAAATAGAATTAAATGCTTTTTCTGAAGCTATTTATAGATTCACTCTCTTAAATCCAACATAACTCTTACATTGGAGTTTACATTCACCACATGTTTATCTAGTATGAAATGATACATATCTTTACACACACTAGATAACAAGGGAGATTACAACATGCGCAAAATTTCAACAAAACGTTTCGCCGGATGGCCTTTATCGTTCCTCTTATGTGCCTCCATTTTGTTTGCCCCTTTTGCTTCCACTCCGGTTCAGGCTGCTGAGGCAGACAAGGAGACTAAGATCACGTTGCTGGGAACATCCGATATTCATGGTCGATTTATGCCGTGGGACTATGCTCTGGACGGTCCAAACCCAACCGGTAGCATGACACAGCTCTACACGATTGTGAAAAAAGTGCGTGCGGAGAATCCCAATACGATTCTGCTCGATGCAGGCGACATGATTCAGGATAACTCGGCTGAGTTGTTCAATGATCAGCCCCAATCTCCCATGATGGTGGCAATGAACGAAATGAAATATGACGCATGGGTTATGGGTAACCATGAGTTTAACTTTGGGCTGGACGTACTGGAGAAGATCTCTTCCCAATTCAATGGACAACCTCTCGTGGGTAATATTTTCAAAGAAAACGGCGACCGCTACATGCCTGCCTATACGATTATCGAGAAAGACGGAATCAAAGTGGGTGTTATCGGAATGAACACACCAATGATTACCGAGTTCGAGAAAGGTACGGATCACCTGGACGGCATCATCGTCAAAGATCCTGTGGAAGAGACCAAGAAGGCCATTGCTGAGCTGAAAGGCAAAGTTGATGTCATGGTTGGACTCATGCATATGGGACTGGACAACGAGAACGGAAATCCGGGAACCGGAGTGACGGATATCGCCAATGCCAACCCGGAGCTGGCTGCCATATTTGCCGGACACATGCATACCTTGATTGAATCCCAAACGGTTAACGGCGTATTGATCTCCGAACCGAATAAATATGGCTCACACATCTCTCGAATTGATCTGACATTTGAAAAAGACGGCGACAAAGTTGTGCTGAAAAGCAAGGAAGCTCAAGCTCTCGCTGTGAAAGCAGCAGACGGAACATATGAAGTCTCCGATCCTGCGCTGGAAGAAACACTTCACCCATTCCACGAGTTCGCTCGTGCCGATGCCAATATTGAAGTGGCTGAACTGAAAGGAACAAACCTGGTCCCTGCTGATGAGATTAAGGGTATCCCTGCGGTGCAGATCCAGGAAACACCTTTGTCTGACTTTTTCACCGAAGTGATGTTGCATTACAGTGATGCCGATGTGGTCGCGCACCAGATTGATAACGACAAGGCCAAGCTGGATGTAGGCCCGATCAAGAAAAAGGATATTGCATTCAACTACCAATACACCTTTGGTGAAGTGACCGTATATGAAGTGACCGGACGCGATCTGATGGACTATATGGAGTGGTCTGCGGGATACTTCAACTCCACACGCCCGGGTGATGTGACCATCAGCTTTGATCCGAAACGACGTGCTTCCAAATACAGCACAGATGATTTCTTTGGCGGCGTAACGTATGAGATTGACCTGACCAAACCATACGGCAGTCGGATTACAAATCTCAAGTACAGCAACGGTACAACAGTAAAAGAAGACGATACGTTGAAACTTGGCATGAACGCCTATCGAATGGAAGCCCTGATTGCCAAAGGCGGCGCCATGGAAGGGCGCAAGTTCAAGCAGCTCTGGTCCTCCAAGGATGCCTCGGCATTTGGTGAGATTCAAGGTACAATTCGCAACCTGTCCATCGCCTATCTGAAAGATGTCATGAAAGGTGTCTACGAACCGAAGATTCAACACAACTGGAAAATCACTGGCGTAGACCTGACTGCACCGGAGCGTGCAGATGTAGTGGAGTTAATTAACGATGGCATTATGTCTGTGCCAACAACAGAAGATGGCAAGTACACCAACATTGCCTCCATTAACATTTTGGATACGGTGACTCAGGAAGAGATTGATACGCTATCTGCCAAAGCAGATGTGAGTGCGGCACAATTCGCAGGCGCGAAAACCAAGGGAGCGTTCTATCAACAGCTGAATAAAGCTCGCAAAGCGGCAGGCAATGGCGAGGGAGCAACTACTCCTACACCTGAGAAGCCGACAACGCCAACGAAACCAAAACCAACACCGACTCCAGGCACGTCGAAACCTGGCAAGCCATCAACACCGAACACAGGTAAACCAGGAACTGTCACCAAAGGCAAACAAGCCAAGGTTACTGCGGTTTACCTGAACGTACGCGCCGGCGCTTCATCCAAAGCCAAGGTCATTGCTGCTGTACCGAAAGGCACCCTGCTTGAAGTGATCAGTACAGACAAGTATGGTTGGGTAAAAGTGAAGCTGGATGGACGTGTAGCATTTGTATACGGGAAATACGTGAGTATAATGAAATAAACACATTCGTGACGCACCACGCTTAATGAAAAAGAAAAAGGGCGATTCTCCCATGGAACTCATGGTCGGGATCGCCCTTTGTTATGTTAACGAACCGTTAGAGTAACGCTGTAACTGCTTTGCGAGAGTACGTGCCATAACGGGTGAACCAATTATATATGCCTTCGATGCTCAACCTCTCTTTACATCCCAATTCGCAAGCATGCCTCTCGCCATCTCCATGTCGGACTCCTTTCCTGTAATTAGTGCAAACTTGGCAACAATTGCAGGATAAGCTGCCCACTGCTCCCGAATATGCTCCAGCATCTGGGGCCATGTTCTTCCCCCTGCCTTCTCATAACGACTCAAAAGCTCACGCAGCCCCTCCTCCTGAAAGAGTGCGTAGTAGATGACAAAGTCCTTACCCGGATCTGCAATCTCCGCTTCCGTCCAATCAATAAGCCCAGTTACTCGCTGGGCATCATCGACAATAATATGCGGCGGATGCAGATCACCATGGATGAACGCCGAGTGCTGAGGCCAATAACTACCTACAGAAAGCCATACCGTCCAACGTTCAACTAACTCGGTTGGCACCGAAAAATTCTGCTTAACCTCCTCTATATTGGCTGCAAATTCTTTGCGAGCTTCCATAGGTGTCTTGATCCGCACTCCACCTTTCTTCGCCTTGTCGGGATCGATGTTATGCAGCATGGCGAGAGTCGTAGCCAGTGAATCCAGGAATGTATCCGATAAGCTCTCCTGAGGGAATCGCCATACATACCCTCCCCCTGCGGGGTCCACAACTGCGATCGGATCACCATCAAGTAAAGGATAAGCTATCAACTCTGGCGTGAAGATCCTCCAATCCGGTACTTGTGCGGGTATATTTCCTCGGACCACATCCAGCACCTTGCGCTCATTCTCGGCTCGCTCCCACACGTCTTCGCGTCGCGGCTGGCGCAGAACCCATCTGCGGCCTTCTTCATCCGTGGCAAATGCTACTCGAAAATCCATACCCGACTCGTTGATCTCCAAGGATTTCTCAACAATAAGTAGTCCGTTCTGTTTTGCTAAAGTTAATAGTTCCTTATGAATTGCCAAATTTTCATTTAAGTTCGGTTTTGTCATATCAGGTACTCCCCTTTTCCTGGATAAAATAAAAAACACAGACATGTTCGCCTGTGCAGTTCATTTCGGAAGTTGGCATACCTGGATGCTCACAAAAAAATAGTAGTACATCAAAGAACCACTTCAAAAAGTGATCCTTTCATGACGACTAGCGGCATACGTGTAAACAGGCAAACTTCTCCCGATGATCTGCACACAGGCAGTGAAACAGCAAGCGCAAGCAAACGTTCCGCTACTATCTCAATCGAAAAAAATTTACCACACGTATCCCTCCGTTCAGTAAGTTAACTATATGCTAACATATTCCAATTTTCAGTACCAGACTGAATCGAATGATTTTGGTTCTTTTTTATTGATATACAGGAACTTCGTCACCTCAGGTAACGTCCATAGTTATAGATGCATTAAAAAGGATGAGAGGTGAGTAACCCGATGTCCATTGTACGAAGATTATTCGTATTCCCGTTTATCTTGCTTCTGCTAACGCTCGGATGCGCAGATAAATCCGAGGAACAAGGGAAAGAGAAGCCACATGTGCGAGGAATTATTACGGATTTTGAGGAAGAAAGAGGTCAGGTACTCATCGAGAATAAAGAAGATGGCGGTGTTGATTCTGGACCGATTTGGGTCTCGCTCAGCAAGGACGCCGAACTCATCATCGAAGAAGAGATTGTCACCGTCTCTTTGGATGAGACACTCGTTGGTCGAAGTGCAGAAGTATGGATCAATGGAGTTATTGATCAATCTTACCCTCCCCAAACCAAAGCTGTAAAAATGGTCATTCATTAACACCAAGCAAAATACGCCGATACATTTCGTTTCACGTGGAACGTTATGATACACATACGAACAGCAACGGGTGGTTGCTACTAAAATCGGAAATGATGAAAACAATTTACACACTTGAAGCATTTACTCCGTTAGCCTGCCTGCATATAGAGTATAATGAAGAGGTATACGATAAATGTACGGTGCAATGCTTGTATGTAGAGTATTCAAAACTAACGCAAAAGAGGTAAACGATGAGCGAGCAACAATTTAAAGATTATGGACTTGGTGAAGAGATCGTAAAAGCACTGGACAGTCTGGGCTATGAGACACCAACCGAGGTTCAAACCAAAGTTATTCCGGTAGCACTAGAGAATCAGGATCTTGTGGTCAAATCACAGACAGGCAGTGGTAAAACAGCCGCCTACGGCATTCCGCTCTGCGAGCTGGTGGATTGGAATGAGAATAAGCCACAGGCTTTGATTCTTACACCAACCCGGGAACTGGCTTTGCAGGTTAACGAAGATATTACGAATATCGGCCGCTTTAAGCGTATTAAAGCAACCGCACTATACGGACAGTCCCCTTTTCATATCCAAAAAGCAGAGTTAAAACAAAGAACCCACGTGGCTGTTGGTACACCAGGTCGGGTACTGGATCATATCGAACGCGGCACGCTGCCACTCGAACGGATCGCCTATCTCGTTATTGACGAAGCGGATGAGATGTTGAATATGGGCTTTATTGAGACAGTACAGTCCATCATTCAGAAACTGCCGCAGGAGCGAGTAACGATGTTGTTCTCCGCTACGTTCCCTGAAGATGTAGCCAAGCTGTCACGCAAATACATGAACAAACCGGTGGAGATCGAAATCAAGGCAAGTGGACTGACAACAGCCACGATTGAACATGCTGTGATTAACGTACCCGAGGTGAACAAAACCGCACTGCTTCAAGACTTGTTCATTGTGGAAAATCCGGATAGCTGCATCGTGTTCTGCCGTACGCAGGAGAATGTGGATAAACTGTTCCGGGTTATGGCTGATCTTGACTACCCAGCAGATCGTATCCATGGTGGTATGGAGCAGGATGAGCGGATCGAAGTGATGAACGCATTCAGACGGGGACAATTCCGTTATCTGATCGCAACGGATGTAGCCGCACGTGGTATTGATATCACAAATATTACCCATGTCATCAACTACGATATTCCTTTGGAAAAAGAGGGATATGTTCACCGTACAGGCCGTACGGGTCGCGCAGGCAAAACAGGTAAAGCCATTACGTTGATCACACCGAAAGATGGCAGACGTCTGGCTGAGATTGAATCCTATATTGGATTCGAAATCCCTGTCGTGAAAGCACCTTCTGAAGAAGCTGTGGATCGCCGCAGAGAAGATTTTGAGAAACGATTGAAGATCGTTCCTGAACGTAAAAAGGACAAGCGTGAACAGCTTAACCAACAGATCATGAAGCTGAACTTCAACGGAGGCAAGAAGAAGAAACTTCGCGCCGTAGACTTTGTAGGTACCATAGCCAAGCTCGAAGGGGTAACCGCAGACGACATCGGGATCATTACGATTCTGGATAATGTGACGGATGTAGAGATTCTGAATGGCAAAGGCCCCCTCGTACTGGAGCTCATGCAAAACACAACGATCAAAAAGATGCAGCTCAAGGTTCGCAAAGGTCATAAATAGTTTGGTAAATACGGTCAAATAAATAGAAATTCAAACAGGGATAGTGGACTCTTTTCTAAGTCTGCTATCCCTGTTTTCATTACCTCTTCTTTTTCCGCACTGTACCGCCTTCCACCGTATACCGAAAGAGCGCATCTTCGGCGCCCCCGATATCATCCGTAACCTGAAACGTTGCTACATCTCCCGACTTATAAACCCCACCCGTCACAAAACTGAACACCACACGCTCATCTTTACCCCAATATTGATTCAGCATGACAAATGTACTACCGCTCACACCCTTTACCGTGCGGTTGCCATTGGCATTATATAGACCATTCTGATCCATTGCCCAACTCTGGGGATCAGCATCGAATAGATGTGTAAAGCTGGCTCGATCGATATGTTTATTTGGTTTACCCCATAGATACACACGATTGGCATCCACCGCCCAACTGCCGGAAGGTGTTATTAACTCAAACGTTGCAGCATCAGCTCCCTTGATGATCTGAAGCACATCGTCTGGATGACCGAAAGGCTGACTTGTCCGAACAACCTCGGCACGATACACATGTTGCTGATCCATGGAAAGTCCAAGATGCTCCGTCCCGGCAAACGCTACAAATTGCCGAGCATCTGCCTCGTCGACACGGTAACCGTTGTAATACACGTGTTTGCCATCACGTCCAAAAGGTCCACCTAGTGACTGGAACGTATCCGGGTCTGCTCCTTGTACAGTACGCCACTGAAAATAAACACGTTTTCGGTCCCGTGCAAACTGCTCATCCAGCGGTTCACAGGTAGACCTGTCTGCTCCACGAACAAGGTTGAATACCTCTTTTGCTTCTCGATGAGCCGTACCGCCCCATTCGGTTTTATAAAAAATAGACGACTCTGTCTCATACCAATTCCCTGTGATCTGCGTAGCGCCCTCTGCACTGTGGGCATAATGCGCATGCCACCAGCCATGTACGTCGGGATGATGTTCTTGCAACCATGCCCTCACCTCATCCTTTTCCCCATTCGCGTAACGAAGAGAGCTGGACAGATGGAACAGATGGTCCTGGTCGGTGCAATAGTCGTGATGAGCAATCACAGAGTTCGTATCGATATCCTCAAATAGATGAAAATGCGTGCTGCTCTTTACATATAAATAACGTTGGTCCTGAGCAAAGTAGGGCGTATCCGGCAATAGCCGAAAGTTGCTCGGATCAGAGTCAGGCATGGCCCGATCTTCCAGATAGACGTACTGAGAGTCGCAGCAGTAATCTTCATCGATCACACGAAAAGCTTCCGTATCCCAACTGAACAAACTCGCCTTGTTCTTACGGGCATTGAACCACCATATTCCCTGACGATCACGTAGATAGGCGAAGGTCAACCATCCCTTTTGATAAGTAGAGATGACTTCAAAATCCTGAGTAGTAATGCCTCCCTTAATCGGAGTGCTCGTTCTATCCTCGTCATTATGCAATATCACCTGAAGGTCTTCATCTACAATAAACTTGTTCATGACGGTTCACCCTCCAACCATGATGTGAATTCAGTCTAGCTTTATTTTAACGTGTGTACCTGATCCTCTCTACATCATCGTACTTGATATTTAGGAACATTTCCTCCGCTCTCACCGCTCAGCCACGATGAAATGAAGGTTTGTTCAGCAATGGATGGATTGTTCACTTGAAAAAGAGTCTGACCCAACTACAATATAAATGAAAGCGCTACATTTAATCTGATATCTTTCGGGAGGTGTATGTAATGGGTAACAGGAAAGCCGTCTGGTTTCTGGTCTTTGCACTCACGTTCACCCTGTTTGGACTTCATCCTGAACGGACAAGCGCAGCAAGTGTCACAATAACCAACGGTACCGATTGGCTCGATACCGCAGGCAACCCCATCCATGCGAATAGTGGCAACATTCTGCAGGTAGGCTCGACGTATTATCTGTACGGTGAACATGCGGTGGGCGGCAGGTTTGACAGCGTGAACGTCTACACCTCCACTGATCTGAAGAACTGGACTTTCAGCAATGCCATCCTGACGAAAGATTCCGCAACCGAGCTGGCCTCCAGTAAGATCGAACGCCCCAAAGTCATCTATAACGCCTCCACCAATCAGTATGTGCTCTGGGCACACTATGAGAACGGTACAGACTACAACCTCGGGCGTGTAGCGGTCGCAACAAGCAATACCCCGAATGGCAAATTCACCTATGAGGGCAGCTTCCGCCCGCTGAATTATGAATCCCGTGACATGACCGTCTTTGTTGATACAGATGGCACAGGTTATCTGGTTACTGCTTCCCGCAAAAATGGCGGTGCCAATGATACGATGGCTATTTTTAAAATGAATGCAAGTTACACCGGAATACAGTCCTTCGAGGGCTGGCTGTTCGAGAACGCCTACCGTGAAGCACCTGCTGTTGTGAAAAAAGGAAACCGTTACTACCTCTTCACCTCTCAAGCCGCTGGCTGGTATCCGAATCAGGGCGCTTATGCTACAGCAACTTCCATGACGGGTCCATGGGCTGCGCTTACGCCATATGGCAATCCATCTGCCTTCGGTTCGCAGATTCACGATATTGCCACGATTACAGGCAGCAACACCACATCCTTCATCTACATGGCGGATCGCTGGAATCCGATGAACCTCGGAGAGCACAAACATATCTGGCTGCCACTAACCTTGAATGATTCGAACGGAACCGCATCACTGGAGTGGTATACAACGTGGAATATCGACGCAGTAACGGGTGCGGTAACACCGCCTGCTCTCGTCAATCATGCACAAGGCAAAACAGCTACCGCCAGCTCCACAGCCTCCGGCTCGTCTGCATCCAACGTCAATGATGGCAACTACCAGACTTCATGGGTGGCTTCCTCCAATAGCTGGCCTGCCTGGTGGCAGGTGGACTTCGGCGCACCGAAGACGATCAACGAGATCGACACGTCCTGGTTTATGTATAAAGGTTCCGAAGGATACTACAAATACAAAATTGAAATTAGCAACGATGGTGTCAATTACTCCACCTTGGATCGCACCAACAATCTGACCTATGGCTTTACAACAGATGCTGTGCATTTCACAGCCCGTTATGTACGGATTAATATGGTGAACGCGGTCTTGTGGAATAATCCGGGTAACTGGTACACCCCAACCCTGCACGAGGTCAAAATGTTGGGTCCTGCAACACCGGAAGCCACAGGTTACAGTCGGTTCAGTTCACACAACATTCCGGATCGATACATCCGTCATGCCAATTACACTGCTCGCGTGGATGCCAACGTCTCCCCTGTTCTGGATTCCCAGTTCCGCGTCGTACCGGGTCTTGCCAGCTCCACGGGAATTTCACTGGAGTCCATCAACTTCCCGGGTTACTTTTTGAAGCGCAACACCAGCAATAAAATTGTACTTGAAGCTTATGCCGACACCTCCGCCTATAAGGGAGATGCTACGTTCCTAAGCAGTCCAGGTTGGGCTGACAGCACCAAAGTATCCCTTCAATCGTATAGTCAGCCTGGACATTACATCCGGCATTATGATTACGTATTACAACTCGATGCCATCAATGCATCCAGCAGTTCAACGGTGAAGAGTGACGCCACGTTTGGGCGAACCAATTTCTAAACAAATGAATTACAGATGAGGATTTAGCCACCTACATCTACAATTTAAATTTCAGAGAAAGGCCGCTTTTTCAGGAGTCACAACTGAAGAAGCGGTTCTTTCTGCTGCACTATTTTAGATATAGATTACGTAACCCTATCTCAGACTGAAAATATAGATTTAATTAGCGCGTAATCGCCAGCCAGCTCTCCATGGATATTTTATAACGACCGGCATATGCCTCTGCATTCACCCGTATATGCTCTACTTTTCCAAGAACCAGATGATCGCTGCATCGACTCCACCAACGAAGCCGGAACCATATTGATGACAAATTCCCCCGTCTCTCGAATATTGAGGAGCGTGTCCTTCAAGATACCTTGGATGGAACATAATAAGCGTCAAAAGTTTGGTTCGAACCGCAGACTTGCCAGCTTGCACATTTCAGTTACATTGTGCTTTCCGACGCTTTTCCCTCGCCTTGCTAACGCAAAAAAAAGAGCCTGCTCCCTTCGGAAGTAGACTCTTCTTATACTTTTTGATTAACATCTTACACTATTGCAACTTATGTTTCCTCACAACTATTTTTCCTGAAACTTCCTCTCTATAAATCATATACAGGTTGCCGTCTTTACCCCTAGCGAAACTCAAAGTGAGCGGACTAGCTATGGAAAAACCTTCTTCGCCAACTTTGATCCACGCACTTTCGTACTTCACTACGGTTGCCAGTTTCTCATTTGATCGATCATCATAAGAAACATAAGGAACACCGTAGTCGTCAACAGCGAGTCTTAACCTTCTATAATCGGACGTCGGTACCCTGCCCTCACCGACCTTTTCCCAATCCGTCCCGTTGTAGCTCGTCAGAACCCAAGAGCCAGGCGTTGAGTAAAGGACATAGGGCACGCCATCAGGAGCAACCGCAAACTCTGCTGGTTCCACAAGAGCTCTTACTTCTACGAGACCCAAGTTGCCGATATGCTCCCAAGCTTCATTCTCATATTTCGAAACTGTGATACGTGAACCTCGTCCGTTTATAGCAGGATTCCCTCTATCGATAAATTCGGACACATCGTTCATTACATATGGGATATTGTTTCTATCAAATTGGATAACTGGATTAAGCGCCTTCCCGCCAAGACTATCGCCGCCAGTTACGGAAACCCAACTATTCCCTTCGTATTTAACCACTCTCATTTCATACTTATTGCTGCTAATTAAATGATTATAAACCAGATAAAGCACGTTATTTTGGTCAAACGCAATATTTGAACCTTCCCCCGGAAGAGATCCGTTGCGGGCTATATCTTCCCACTCCGTGCCGTTATACTTCTGCACATATACGCCTTCGCCGCTGGACGAAGTCTGGTAAAGATTGTCCTCATTGTCAAAGACAAACCGCGTATAGCTCAACTTGTCACCCGTGCCTTGGTAGATGTTCTTCCACACGCCTCCTTCATATTTGTCCAGGCGCAGGTCATTCGATCGATAAGAAGCATACACCGTACCCTCACTGTCGGTTAACACTTGATAAGTTGTACTGCCTTCTAACAAACCACCTACGTTGAACCACGGTGTCACTGACCATTTTGCGTACAAGGTAAGGGATGCCGTCACTTCCGTGTCGAAATCATAAGCTTGCGTTCCGGCAATGTCGCTGTACCAACCATCGAACTTATAACCCTCCCATGTTGGCGTAGTCGGTACTATCGCTTTGCCGCCGGGGCTTACCATTTGGTTCTCTACATCCGACCCGCCGTTGCTGTCGAAGCTCACCGTGAGCTTGTTGGATGTCCACTTCGCGTATAATGTTAAGTTATTCGTCACTGGTGTCGTGAAGCTGTAAGCCTCGATCAGACCTGCATCACTGTACCAGCCGTTAAAAATATACCCTTCCTTTGTTGGAGCGGCTGGCTCTGTAGCTGTTCCGTTGTATTCCACCGTCTGGTCATCAACCACCGAACCTTCATTGCTGTCAAAGGTCACTGTATAGATCGCTGTCCATTTTGCGTACAACGTGATGTTTGTCGTCACCGATGTTGTGAAGCTGTAAGCTTGCGTACCGGCAAGGTCGCTGTACCAACCGCTGAACACATAGCCTTCGCGTATCGGTGCGGTAGGTTCTATAACCGTATCGCCCTCGTTCACGGACTGGCTGCTCACCAATGATCCGCCATTACTGCTGAAGTTCACAGTATAGCTGTTCTTCGTCCACTTCGCGTAGAGCGTTATATCTTCCATAACTCCTGCTGTAAAACCATAAGCAATCGTCAAGTCTATATCGCTGTACCAACCGTTAAACGTATAGCCTCCCCGTAAAGGAACGCCAGGAGCGGAAGCCACAGCGCCTTCGTTCACCGTTTTGGCATCTACGATCGACCCACCATTACTCTCAAAAGTCACCGTATAGGTATTCGGCACATAAACCGTCCACTTTGCGTACAACGTAAGATCCGTCGTCACTACTGCTGTTGTGAAGTCGTAAGGGGTGATCAGATCAATGTCGCTGTACCAACCACTGAATACGTAACCTTCGCGCTCCGGAGCGACTGGAGCTTCAGCCCTAGACCCTTCGTTCACCATCTGGCTCGTTACTATTGAGCCTTCGTTACTCTCGAAGCTCACCGTATAACGGAGCAGCCACTTCGCGTACAATGTAAGATCACCCGTCACCGGTGCCGCGAAGTCGTAGAGAGTCGTCAGGTCGCTGCCGCTGTACCAACCGCCGAAGACATAACCTTCATTTGTCGGTTCAACCGGTGTGCTGACCAAACTGCCATACCCTACCGTCTGGTTCTCCACTTCTTCCGCTCCGCCATTGCTGTTGAAGCTCACCGTATAAGCGTTCGTCGTCCACTGCGCGGTGAACATAATGCTTTCCCCAGGCATGGTTGTCGGAGGAGTTGGTGACCATCCTGTGAAGACATGCCCCTGCCAGATCGGTGTGCCCAGATAGAGCTGCGTCGTCGCTCCAAATGGAACTTCTACAACTTTGGTCTCTTGGCCGGAACCATTGTAATCGACCGTCAATGTATGAGCATCACGCTTATAATACAGCTTCAGAACCGTTTTTCCATTGCCGGTTATCTGACTTGTTAACACCGTTCCGGGAATATTTTCATCCAGTTTAAACCCAGCATAGGACCTTGGAGTTATATTCGTCAGATTGGCTTCTGTATCGGTAGCTCCGCGATACGTTTCCGTATCTGCCACCGTATAGGTGTCACTCGCCATATTCTGCTTCAAATACACGACTTGGTAAGGCGTATCTTCTTTGGCTGTCCATATTGCGGTATACTCCGTATTCGAAGTCGGCATCACGCTTGGCGCCTCCGGCGACCAACCGGCAAACGCATAACCCGGTCTTGTCGGCACCGGTATACGCCCCTCGATATTTCGGCCGGACGGTTCGGTTAAGGTGCTGCGCGGAGAGCCCGGATAGCTCAAATTAAAAGTGATAGTCGGACTCGTCGGATAATACTCAACCCTTACGACCGTCGAACCATCCCCCTTGATCAGGCGTCCGTATATTTCTCCGTTCGCATAACCTCGATCCTTGTATCGGTCAGAGTTGATGCGAATCTCCGTATCGGTCGTTCCTGTCAACAGTTCCTTATAATCCGGCGTAGTCGAAATCGACTTTCTTGTATTCGGGTCTATCAAATAATGCTCCACTGTATATGGCGTATTCTGGTTCGCTGTCCAGTGCGCATACAGTTGGTAATCATCCTTAGGCATGCGGCTCGGAATCGTTACCTTTGTTCCCCCTGTAGCTGCCGTATACCATCCGTCAAATGTATAGCCCGGATAGACCGGAGTAGGCACATTAACCGTTGCATTATAAACAAATGGAAGAACCTGAGTCGCGTTGCCGTTTCGTGGATCCAACTGGAGGATATATTCACCCTCCGTAACGCGCCACGTCAACGGTATCGTGCGCTTGAGCGTACGAGACGTGAATGAAAGCGGCGATCCTTTCCAAGTGATGACCAGATTACCCTTACTTACCGGAAGGCTGGTATTCACTACTTCGACCTTATTCGTACCCAAGTTATACCTGAAATTCGCATTGTCTACGTATATATCGAACCTTGAAGCACCAAACGCTTGAGTATCGGTATCGCCTGTTTTCAAATCGAACATACTCATCGAGAGCATCGACTGCGGTACATCAAGGGATGCCGCAACACCTGCCAGACCAAGCAAAAGATTCTTATCCTGCGGATAAGCGAAGTCGGAGACGTTGTATTGTTCACCAATCGTATATAGTGGCCACTCTTCATCAACCAGCCCCACGCTGCCCGAGAGCGCTCCATCACCCAACTGGGCACCGAGTTCGACCTCCAAATAGATACCGATCTCAACAAACAGAGCACCTAAAGACTTTGTAGATCTTACCCCGTTTGTATTTGTCAACTGATAGTAGAAGTAACCCCATAGATTGATATACACACCAGGTTCTACGGCAAGTCCAATACTATTTAATTTGACACTGCCAATCCCCGCTTTGACCTCCATATGAATGCCGGCTCGCAACCCGAGCGTCCCCATCACATAGAAGGTGAACTGGTAATCGCCGTCTCCCGGCAAGCTGACCGTATTGCTCGTACCACTAAAACTTAACACACGCAAGGTCACCGAGTAGCGCTTCGCCATCTTGTAGTAGAAATCTGCACCCATCGTTAAGTTAACCTGAGCACTGACTACAAACTCTGCTTCAAATTTGACTTCTACAATCCCGTAAGCCACGCGCACACTTTTTTCAAAGAGCTCTTTCTTGACCAAAGGAACCCATTCCGTATCTTGCTCCAACATCTCTTGGTACTGTTCTTTCAATTCCTCCGTATCCACAGAGGTACCTTGTACACCATCCATAGATGCTTTGATCTGTGTGGCGATGTCCTGTACCTGACCTAACCTGCCAGCTTTTTTCTCTCCGGCCCAGTTATTCAGTGCAGCCTGCAACTTATCGTGTTCAATGAGGGCCATCTCTGCTGTAATATTAAGCCCGGTATAGCTATAGGCATCCAGATTGGCAGTGATCACATAATCGTCGATGCTATACCAGTAAGGGATTCCCCACTTTTTCAGCCAATGCCCTTGCATATCACCATTAATGCCGAGATCCAGGCTCATTTCTTGAACGAATGTACTAGTCATATGGATAACCAGATCGCTGTCTTCATTAATATTCACGACGATATCGGCGCCAACTTGCAGTGTGGCGCTGACGCCGGAACTTCGGCCGTTAATATTCTTCAGTTTCGTCCCGAGTGAGGCAACGACCGTCAGGTTCTCTACGCTCACCCGGCTACTTTTGCCCGAAGCCAGGGAAGACTGAGCCTTGATCTGCTGAATTTCTTTCAAATCCTTGATATCCTTCGTTTCCATAGCTAGATCGGATAGATAATCTGCGGCTTGATCGACGAATCCGCTGTCTCTCGCTTGCTGCTCGATCTGCTCTTCAAGCTCCGCGATCTGCTCTTCCGATAACAGATCTTCGCCGTCAATTGCTTGCTTCTGATAGATGTTGAAGACATTCTCAATATCTTCAATCGTGGCGTCAGTATATTCGATGACGTCCATCTCAGCTTCAGGCGTAATCGAAGTGATACGTCCGTACCCAACGGTCTCAAAACCTGTTTCGGCGCCGAATTCACCTTTATAGAACCCGATAAAATCACCCACATCCACCGTGGTTAACTCATCCAAGCCGAAAGGCTCATACATGCTGTCGCTGTAGTTCATCTTGGTATGCTCAACTGTGATGGAGTTGTTGTTCGGATTTCCATCTGTGTCCGCTTGCTCACTCACCGGCAGAACATCCGCCTTGAGCAACACTTGCTTGATATCCGCATGATCGTAGGTATAGGTGCTTCCGTCTACCGCCGTAATCTGGACATAGGCCACATCGCCGTCGTCAGCGTCGGTGGTTTCTAACGTGCGTTGATCGGGACGAACCCCTTGATAGATGGCGACTGTATTGCCGACTTGAATCACGGTGCTGCCGGAATACACGAACGTTCCACTGCTCGCATTCGCCTCGGCAAGCGCATTTTCGCTACCGCCCACCGTCGTGGCAACTACCGAAATCGCTGGTGAACCCACCTCTGTGCCATTCAGCATCATATCCGTGACATCCGTGTACGGAAGGTAGATCATGTTCGGGTTCAGCGGAATGTCTAAAACCTCTTGCTTAGCGACACTAAACACGTAGATGCTTGTCGTCTCGTCTTGTCCTTGGAAGGACAACTTGTCATCCGTCAATGTAAGTTGATACGTATTACCTTCGACGAATTTTCCGTTTTCGGCTGCAGACGCTACCGTGAAGGCCCCGTTCCCGCCAGTGACGGTAATACCTGCGAAGTCGGGATTCGCCGTGTCTGTGAACGTCATACCCGCTTGGACCTCAGGTACTGTCAGATTGCCTGATGCATCGTGTACTGCAATCGTGAAGTCCGGTGCCACATCCAGCACCGAATAGCTTGGTGTGCTCTGTACGGCATTATCTATGCTATCTGTATACTTCGCATACAACTTCGTATCCGCACTTATCGCACTATCCTCTGCAAAGATGAGCGAGAAATCGCTATCTGTAAACCATCCTTGGAATATATATCCTTCTTTTGTTGGAGCCGGCAGGTTATTTAGCACCTGGCCTTTTCGTACCGTCTGCGCAGCAATCGCCGTGCCTCCGTTGCTCTCAAACGTGAGCGTATACGTAGTGGAACCCGTGCCGGGGTTACCCCCGTTATCTCCAGGCGTTCCTCCACCACTATTACCGCCGGGTGACGGCGTTGGCGTTGATGTCACCGGCGATGTCGGTGTTGGTGTCACCGGTTGTGCCGGTGTTGGTGTAGGCGTAACCGGCGTTTGATTCTGATTTTTCCACGCCTCTACAACCGCGTTGTTGCGCATGAAGAGAACCGCTGCTTCCGCGCGAGTCGCTTGCACAAGCGGGTTGAAGTTACCCTTTTCATCCCCGGTGAACACCCCGGCTTGCCACAGCTTGATGACCGCGCCAGCCGCCCAAGGCGATACATCCGCGAGATCGCCCGGCTCTGTCGTGACCGGATTTTCGGTCTGATAAGGAATCTGTTCGCTTTCGAAATATCGCAACGTCATCGTTGCCATCTGCTCCCGGGATACAGTGGCATTCGGCGAGTATTTTCCTCCGCCCGTACCGTCGGTAATTCCTTCCTTAACTGCCCATTCGACATATGGGGCATACCAACTGCCCGCTTGTACATCAGCAAAGCTAGAAGTAGAATAAGCTCCTGTATCTACCCCAGCCATTCGTCCGAGCGCTGTCACATACATGGCACGCGTCATCGTCCCTTTTGGCGAGAAGGTGCTGGCAGTCGTGCCACTAAATATCCCCTTCTCCTGCACCTGGATGACCGCATCGTGGAACCAGTCCGTCGGACTCACATCCTGGAACCCACTGGATTTGGTTACTGCTGTCTGCTGCATCGGCAGTTCAGCCGCTGCCGCCGACTGCGCCGGAAATACGGGCACAGCAGACACTATTAAGCTGATAAGCAGCATCCACAATAGAATCTGTGAGCTCAACTTCCACAACCGTTTTGTTGCTTTCTTCACAATCATTCATCCCTTCTATGTATAAAACTAAAGAACCGACTTTCTAGAACCTGACAAAGAGCAGATTCATCATGGTTAAAGACACTTTCGTTAGGCAAAACTCAATACTCTTCTTGCTAACAACCGCAATGTAATGGATGCAGATTGGCTAATTCTATCGATTTTTCTCCTCGAATTCTATCATGCTAAATGAGCCGCTTGTGAATTATAAAGAAAACTTTAAGTAAGCAACAACTTGCAAGCGAGAACATCATCAACCAGCATCCTCGTAAATGTCTAAACTGGGAATCTGCTCAAGAAACCTTCATGGAAGCACTGTCTCACTCGGCTGGACAATCCGTCATATTAAAAAGGATGGGCAATAGGAGACTCCCCCTTGCCCAACCTCGGTATGCTAGTCTGTAATTCATTTTAGATGATTCGCGTCTAAACAATTCATATACCAAATTCGACTATATCGAACTACTCTCCCCCCAGCGCAGTCTTTGAGAAAGCGAAAAAATACTTCTATGCTTCTTGGATTTTAATGAGATAAAAGGCTCCTGCTGATTCTTCGCCACATTGTGGGCGATGTGCCGGAAGCGCAGTCCGTTTTCAAGCTCGGGATCAAGCGCAATCGGGATTCCTTTATGTACGGAACGTATAACTTCTACATCGCTATAGATCACGCCAATCACACCAATATTGAGAATATCGATGATATCCTCCATCTTTACCGTTGTCGAAGGGGTTTCCTGTCCGTCGGCCATATTAATGATGAGCTGTGGAGGAGCCGGAATCCTATCTTCTAATAATCCGATTACACGATCCGCGTCCTGAAGCGACGTACGATGAGGCGTAGTAACGACAATAGCCTCATCTGCCGCTAAAGATGTATTCCAGAATCCATTTTCAATGCCTGCCGGCGAATCGATCAGCACATAATCATAACCCTGGGCTATTTGCTGCACAACCTTGCGAAACACTTGCGGATCATCGTGATGCATCACGTCGTTACTACAGGAGATAAAGAACAAAGTGCTGATTCGCTTGTCTTTGACGATTACTTGATGCAAAGCACAACGACCGGTCAGGAAATCGGAAATATGATAGTTTACCTTATTGCTCAAACCAAGCGGGATATCCAGATTTCTCAATCCAAAATCAGCGTCAATCAGGCAAACCCTGTTCCCCGATAAGGCAAGGGCAGTCCCCAGATTAGCCGTCACCGTCGTCTTGCCAACTCCACCTTTCCCTGATGTGATACATATAACTCGTGCCATTGGAGCCACTTCCTTCTTTAAGTACTAATGCGGGACAGCATGACAACTATTTCTTCACGTGTAATCGTTATATTGGACACTGTGATTTTATCATGGTGGATTAGCCTATTTGAGAAACCTAAAGAAAACTTTAAAATCGTGCTCACAATGCAAATCATTTTGAAGAGGATGGAAAAGCGCAGACTGGTGTTGAGGAATTCAATATCTTGAGTCGATTACGAAGCTAGTGGAAAGAACAAAAAATGGGCCAATAGCGTCAGTTACTGCTCCAACGCCATTTACCCATTTATAATAGACTACCCTTACTGCTATATTCATGCTTGTGATGTACTGTTAGAAACCAGCATATATCCGCTCCCCCGAACCGTAATGATTCGCTCGGGGTCGGCAGGGTCAGACTCAATTTTTTTGCGTAAATTACTGATATGTACAGCAACCGTTCTTGTATCCTCCAGACTTTCCATTCCCCAGATGATTTGAAACAACGTATCGACACTGACGACACGATTTACGTTTTGTGCCATATAGGACAGCAGACTGAATTCTTTTTTCGATAAAGAGATAGGCATACTCCCCATGTTGACGGACTGCGTGTAGAAATCCAGTGTCAAACCCGGTAACTCCAGCAGTTGTTCCCTTCTGCCCGTTGCTACTCTGCGAAGGTGCGCCTTGATCTTGGCCATGAGCACTCCCGGACTGAACGGCTTGGTCACATAATCGTCGCCACCATAGGATAATGCGCTAATTTTTATTTCGTCTTCCTCTTGACTGCTCAGAAACACAATCGGCGCACTGGTGAGATTACGCGCATTCCTGCACCAGTCAATGCCGTTTTCATTAGCCAGCAATATATCCAGTACAATCAAATCGGGCTCGAACGATGCAAGCAGTTCCATCGCTTCTGTCCCGCTATGACTGCAGGTGGAGATAAACCCCTCCCGTTCGCAATACACCTGAACAATCTCGCATATATGAGGATCATCATCGACGATCATTATTTTGTGAGTGTCCATCCCATCATCCCCTTCCTTCATTGCCGATACAAGGAAGCGTTACATAGAAAGTCGCCCCCATCTTACCGTCGCTCTCCGCTCGAACTGTCCCTCCTTGTGCGAGTACGATTTCTCTGCAAATCGCTAGCCCTAGCCCACTGCCTTCTATTCCATTCCCCAAGCCCGGCCGATCGTATCTGTAATTACGTTCGAAGATTTGCTCAAGCTGATCCGGAGGAATACCCATGCCAGAATCCTGTATGCTAATGATCGCATGGCGAGTATGATTTATCTCTTCCACAGCTAGTGCAATACGCACCAGCCCTCCCCTGGAGGTGAACTTCATAGCGTTCGACACTAGGTTAAATAAGGCCTGCTCTATTCTTTTCGCATCCATCTCGACAACTGGCAAAATAGTTCGTCTATCCTCGGTATCTCCGATATCCAGTATGAAGTCTAATCCTGCGTCGCGCACTACCAACTCATATTGTTCAAAAAAACCATGCAAGAAAGGAATCATCTGAACCGGCTCCATTCGGTACGAGACCTGTCCGGTCTCCAAATGAGACAAGAAGGTCAGCTCCTCGATCATACGGTTAATCCTTATCGTGTTCTCCCGGATGTACTTCAGATATTGCTCATTACGTTCCGGCTTGACCCTGTCCTGTATAGCTTCTACATATCCAAGCATGCTGGACAGCGGCATACGCAGATCATGCGTAATGTAGGCAAGAAGCTTCTTCCTCCCTTGCTCGGAGTGAAGCAACCGGTCATACGAAGTGCGGAGATCATCATGAGCTGTAGATAAGGCCTGAGTTCGCTCCTGCACGGTCCGTTCCAGATTCATATTCATTTCGATCAGCTTGTCGTTAACGTCCTGCAACTCACGTGATATTTTCTCCTCATTGGATGCTGTCCTCGTAAATCTCGAAGAAAGCAGAACCATCTGTGCCATCGTAAATATCAATAAGCCAAGCGGGGATGTATTTCCGATCAGCGACCAACCGTTGTAATATAAAAAATCGTTGACAACCGTGACCAAAGTAACCACCGACACCAGCAGGAAGATCAGCGCTCCCTCCATACGTCGCACAGCCGCCTGAACCAGCCCGATCATCAGATAAATCATATGTAGAACTACCATCACACCGATTACCAGCAAAAATTTTGTATATATAATTGCAGGGGTTACCACTACAAGGATACAGAATGCACCAGTTACGATCCGGGTGCCAAGACGAAACCATCGCGACACATAATTCGGAAAAATACAATCAAAATACATGGTGATGATATAACCGCTGAGGCAAAGAATCAGATATTCGATCTTGAACTGCGATTCCCAAGGAAAATGAGGCAACCATTGTGTAAAGATAAGTTCGCCGTTGAACAAGGATCGAATACCAAGCAGTACAGTAAACAGGCCAAAATATAATGGAGCTTTATCCTTACGTCGCAGCATGAACAACAGCAGATTATACAAACCGATCACTAGCAAACTTGCCGTGATGAACATATCCCTGGCAAGATTCAGATTGGTCTTGGTCGTTAGTACGTCACTGCCACCCAGCTCGATATCCTTGGTAATGCCGCCCCGATGATGTTGGAAGTTGGATACTTGCATGACCAGCTCTAACGTGTCGCTTTCAGGCTGAAAATACACCAGCTTTGTTTCCAGATGCGGGGTCACGTGGTTCTTGTCCTGACCTACCTCACCAACTTCCGCCAGCAGCTCGCCATTCACCCATAATTTGTACGCATGAAAAATGCTGGGCAGCCGCAGAGTAAGCCGCTCGTTTCGATCCTGCTCGCTTAGTTTAATCATCAGTCGATAGGTTGTATAGCCTGTACCACTCAGCCGCTGACCTTCTAACGGATAGCCTAGCCAGGAGCTCGGGATGCTGATCCAGTGGTCCTGATTTCCTTCCCTTGCCGAACGAACCCGTATGTCCTCAGGCGACAGTAGCTCTTGCCAGTAGAACGACCACTCCCCTGTTAACTTTTGCGGATTCGTACTGAGCTGAACCTGCCTTAAATCCAGAATACCTTTTTCACTTTGGAACTTAGGAGAGTCCGGCTCAGAGAGGACGACATAGCCTGCAACCAAGCCAACAATAACGGCAACAACGATATAAAACCACACCTTACGAGAACCGACTCGGAGAATTCCCCTCATGATGAATCCAACCCCAATCTCTAAAAGCGCAATAAGTAAGTTTATTTATCCAAATGATATCATCATTACAGGAGAATGTACCCTGCAAATTTCTAGGAAGAGACAAGAACAATCATCACGATGAAGCCCTTTTGACGACGCACGCTTAGCTGGACACACCCACAAAAAAGTACGCACTTTGAAGTGCGTACTTTTTTGAAGGAGCTTATTCGTAATGGACAATTCAAGTACAACCCCATGTGCCAGAATCACAGACACTTCATGAACTATAAAGAACTATTAATGATGTCTGCGAATGCATCCCTGTTGTACGTATCATCCTGAATGCGCCATTCGCCCTGATCCTGCAAAAAGGTGATATCGCCCGATAGCGGAATGGACTTGAACTCTTTGCCATCCTTATCCGTAAATTTCAGATCAAGCGTGTATTCCACCAGAATCCAGTCGCTCTTGCTATCTTTGATCTTGGTTTGTATATTTTCAGGATGCAGCTTCGCTTGTTCGATGTGTGCAACCTGAAGAGGCAAGACAATATATCGATTAGCCATGTAAGCCTCATAATTCCTGGAGGTCAGGAATGGCTTCATCGTCTCTCCTTTGGCCAATAACCCTTCCATCTCTAACGTATCCTCATAGTCCTTGCCATCCACAGTGAGTTCTGTTGTCTTATACTCCAGTGACATTTCGAGCGCTTGTTGCTGCTCCTCCGCAGTCGCCTTCTGGTCCCCCGTATCACTTGGCTGTTCCGTTGCTGGTGGAGTGACGGGTTCCGTGCTTTCCGCTGGTTCAGATGATGTACATCCCATTAACATGGCGGCGGAAAGAAATAATATACCCATCACATATGCCAACTTGCGCATGGTTAATCCCTCCCTTTCTCGTCAGTATTACTCTCAATTATCCCTTCAATAGGATATAATGTCCAGTTATTGGGCGCATCTGAACAGACACCCAGTGAATTACATCCATTGGGTGTCATCTTCATCATAGATTGTGTTATAGTCATCGGGAAGTGATTTGGAGGAGATAATAATGATGATCAAAATTACAAATGGACCAACTCTCGAAGGACAGCGCCTGCGGGTCCAATAACTGCGTGTTTCCTTCAACAATGAAGGTGTGAAAGCTATGTCAACTTATCAAGTCGTTCCTATGATCTATAATTCCAAGGAACAGATTGATGCTATTATTTTGCTCGAACAACAATGTAAACAGCTTGATTCGATTTATCTCAAGGCGGACCTTGACCATATCAGCAAAAAAGACGGGGACCATGCACTCCTCTGTTATCGTGATGGTGAATTGGTCGGACTTCTCAGTTGGTACCCTTCGGATGACGTAACCGGAAATATTAATGCCATCGTACATCCGCATTTTCGTCGCCAAGGTGTGTTTCTCCACTTACTGAAACGAGCCCTCCTAGACATGCAACCACAGGGAATCAACCAACTCAGTTATCGCGTTCCTCAGGGATTATCTCCGGGTGTTCATACTGCCCAATCCCTCGGAGCCATTTATGATCGTGCGGAGTACTCGATGCAACTTGTGAATGAGGTCCTTTCGGTTGTGGAGCCTCCTGAACTAACGTTGTCCTTGGCAGAAGCCGAGGATATGGAGTTTATGGTCACTTGCTCCTCCCAAGCCTTTGGAGATTCGGAGGACTGGACACGCGAGTACTTTATGCAAACAAATGAACCCAGCCGAGTCACCTATATTGCATGGCAGAATCAACTGCCTGTTGGGCTGGTACGGGTCAACTCCATTAATGCAACAACCGCATTTATTCATAACTTCTGTATCTTGCCTGCTTATCAGGGACAGAAACTGGGGCGCACTGCGCTTAGCATCCTGGTTGATCTCCTAAGGAAACAAAATTACACAGATATCCGCCTGTCTGTGGTTACCGAGAACAAACGCGCTTTGAATCTGTACCGCAGTGTTGGTTTTGAAGTAAATTCTGAGTATCACTATTTCAACGGTAGTTTATAAAAGGCAGTGGAGAGAGATATCGTTTTCCGCAAAGGGAGACGGTCTCTCTTTTTATATATTGGAGAATTGAAAAATCAATTTATAACCATCGAACGTTTGCCCGTACATCTCCCGATAGTTACCTTTGGTATAATTATTCACTGTTTTCCGCCAGAAAGATTGGCCAATCTTATTTTTCTCCGATGGATTGGTGAACAACTCCCAGTTTCCTATAAACATTCCGAAGATCGTCGATGCCGCGTGTTCAGCAACGCCTACACCTCGAAACGGCTGCATCAGAAAGAAGTCATGTACAAAGAAATTCGTGCCTTGTGAACAATATGGCGGAGTAGCTATGAACGCAAAACCTGCCGGTATGCCATCCACAATCATGAGGAACGGATAAAGACACTCCGGTTTTTCCCACCATATGTTCTGGACGTTATACTGATCCTGCAAAGTTATATAATCAGGACTTGGCTCAAAAATGCCATGTTCGTTCGGAGTATGCTCTCCACCCAGACCATAATGTCCGGATAGATCATGAAGGTATAGCGGGTACATATTTTTAATCACATACGCCTCGTCTTTATTCGTTAATTTCACTTCTATATTCATATTATTCATATTCACCAACCTTACCAGATGATTTAAGGAGTTATTTTCAAGAACTCTCAACGCATATCCTTGTACCGTCAAATGAATTGTACGCGTAATTAACAACCTCGAATATGTAAAAAAGCTTTAATAACTATTCTTTATTCTTACAGGAAAAAGCCACATTCGATTGCTCGAACATGGCTTTTATAGTTTCATCCCTTTTTGCAATACACAATTTTCTTGATGCTATCGATGGATAAACAGTATTGGTCCGCAAGCTTATCGATGGTTGTTCCGGCAGCAAAAAGCTGGCGGATCTCGTCGTTCCGCTCCCTGACAATCCTTCTGCCACCCGAATTCTCGCCCCACTTCTTGTGGGCATCCTTGGGCCTCGGAATATAGATCAAGCCACCAGAGATATGACGCTGTATTTCTTTGAGTAATTCTTCCGGGAAGATTGTATCCGCATTAATATATTTCACGTTGCTCCACTCCTTAAAAGTTAAAATCTTTAAGGCAGCAGAGTCGTACAATGAACACATTGGATATGCACTACAATGATATGGCGGAAAAGAATTTCAAGCTCTATGCAAACAACCGCCGTTGTTCATCACATGGACTCTGCATAGAGCGGGTCGTTAAATTTATTATGAATCGAATCATGGTAGCCCCCCATTCAGTTAATCTTATTCGTGCTGAAGAACTTTTAACTGTCTATACCATAATAAGGTTTACTTTCCCTAATGGCAAAATCTACACGTCGAATCTGTAATATACCCCTGTTAATTCTTCTGATACGCTCCATAGCTTGTTTGAAATGTTAGCGTCATATAATTTTTCGATGATCTTAGCGCTCTTGGGATAGCCCTTAGTGCCGCCCATACCGCTGGGAGCAATATACTCCCCTCCCGTGATCGTCGGATCTGCTGCAGCATATAAGGTAGGTAATGCCCCCATATGTGCCGGTTGACTAATGATTTTCAAAAGACTGCGCATGAATATATTGGTCTGTTTCCCCGAACCAAAGGAAAATAGATTGGTATGCGAAATCCCTGGATGAGCGGCGATACTCATGGAATCAATATGGGCGGAATTAAATTTATTCTGCAGCTCTCTCGCAAACATCAGATTGGCTAGCTTGCTTTGACTGTAGAACTTCATGGGATTATATCCTTTGGAGCCATCTAAATTATTAAAATCAATCGCACCATTATGAGCTGCCATACTACTTACAGTGACAACTCTCGATTTCGGAGTAGAGATCAATCGAGGCAATAGTAGACCCGTAAGCGCAAAATGGCCTAGATGATTACTACCAAACTGTAATTCAAAGCCATCTTTCGTCAACTGGAAAGGAGGGTTCATAATTCCTGCATTATTAACGAGAATGGACAAAGAATCGTATTGCTCAAGAAAAGCGGCTGCGAACTTACGGATACTAGCTAAATCGCTAAGGTCGAGCTGCATAACGATTACCTCTCCAGCTACATGCACAGACGACTTTATTTTATTAGTTGCCTTTTCACCTTTTTCCATATTACGAACTGCAAGGATAACTTTTGCGCCTTTTTCAGCTAACGCTAATGCCGTTTCATACCCTAACCCGCCGTTCGAACCTGTCACAATCACTACTTTATCGGATACAGTCGGGATGATGTCTTTAGTCCAAACTTCGCTCATTTGTCTACACACCTTTCTTATCTCTTCCTTGATACCCTAATATCCAGCGTTTGAAAGCTCTTATCCCCCACCATACTGGCTTAAACTCCGTTCCAGCATCCCTCTAACCTGCTGCTGCAGTTCGAGCGGAGACACCACCTTCACTTCCGGCCCATAGGAGAGTAACTTTCGTGCTGTAAAAGAAAACTCTTCAGGCGGAATCAGTCCGCGCCACTCATGGCCTTCAACTGACTTGAACAACACATCTGACGCAGCAATCCTTGCTCCAAATTCCGTGAATTGCAGCACCACTTCTACGCTTGCTCTATCTTCTTTGGCAGCTAGCCATGCCTTTAGACTTGGAACAGATTTATCCACTGATTCCATAACAACCAACTGCTGCATGCGATCCACCCGATACAACAATACACGATCCTTATTCCGGGCTGGCATGTACCAATGTCCCTGCTCATAGTAGATGCCATAGGGAAAGACCTGTACTTTTTTAGGACCACTGCGGGCATGATACATAAATTCCATTTCTCTCTTTTCTACCGCTGCACCCAATATCGCTGTTGTTAAAGGCTCGGAATGCCCACCGGGGTGCTGGACAAAGGTGATATGCTCTCTCATTCGCATAATGAGATCCTGTACATCTTTGGGTAAAGTAGAGAAGTATTGCTCAGCCAGATGCTCACGCATTGATCCATATGGAAAATCCGGTACTTGCTGTAGATATTCCAGCATCATAAACAGCCCTAATGCCTCCTGCTGTGTCAGTTGAAGGGGTGGCAAAATCCGATTGGGCAACACCTGATATCCTCCGTTCACGCCAACTTCTGTGTACAAGGGAAAACCCAGCGCCTGCAATGCATCCAGATCGCGCTGGATCGTACGAACCGAAACGTCGAACCGTTCTGCCAGTTCCCGTGCAGTGAACTTCTGTCTGGAATCCATCAGGCGCATGATAGCCAGTTTCCGATGATTCATTTATTCAACATCCTAACTACGTCAACTTTTGTCATAGTTAAAGTGTATCATACATTGTAGAAGGGAGCGATGAACATGTCTGATAACAAAACAATTTTGTACATTGCTATGAGTTTGGATGGATATATCGCAAGACTGGATGGTTCGGTCGATTGGTTATTTGATGTGGAGGGTGATGGTGGAGACAACGGGTATGCTGCCTTTTATGAAACGATCGGTAGCGTTGTTATGGGACGTTATACGTATGAAGAGGTGCTCACACTTTCCGAAGAATTTCCCTATGCGGATCGGCTAACATATGTGCTTTCTCGCTCGGAACAGCCGCCCGCTCCGCATGTACAGTTTACAACCGAGACGGTAGATACGCTCATTCCCCGGTTAAAACAAACTTCCGATGGAGATGTGTGGATTGTGGGTGGCGGCATATTGGTTCAAGCTGTGTTAGCAAAAAAATTACTGGACGAGATTGAAGTCGCCATCATTCCCAAGATTCTTGGCGAAGGCATCCCCTTATTCCCGACAGGCACTGTGCTCAGCCAATTCAAAATGGTCCGGACCCAGACGCTCGGACAGATCATTTCGATTCGTTATGAGGTACAGAACAGCGGCCCAGCGGACACAATTTCGAATGTCTAGATAAGTAGAAAGGGAAAAGACCATTCTTATGATGAAGGGACCTCATCAAGTTAGACACAATCTAACCATTGGGGTAAATTTCATGAAAGAGTGGTCTTTCCATTACCCTGTTTCAAGTTATCCTATCAGTCCTCGTACATATTCCGCTAACACCTCTGCCGTCCTACGGTGAGATAACTCGCCTGGATGGGTGCGCCCCCCTACCGTCTCTTCGGTTGTATCGGGAAGCTGGATAATCGTAACCTTACGATCCCCTGTCCCCTTTGTATACGCATCAACCGCGCGGTAGATGGCAGGCATCATGGGAAAACCAAGCATGCCATAAGCCCATACGAGTTGTGCATCCGGATTGTTTTTCCGAAGTTTGAACAGGAACTGTTCCACCGCTTTCTCAAAAGCAGCCAGATCTTCTTCATGATACGTACCATCTTCGTTCAAACGCTGCTTGTACACCTTGCCCGTGTCGGGGTCTTTCCACTCAGGTGACTGAAAGGCGCCCCCATCATTGCTACCCAGATTCACGACTACCACATCCGGCTGCCAGGAACTAAAATCATGCTGATCTCCTGCGCCTAGCGCATCGTTACGTTCACCAGTAAGCAAGCCACAGACCTTTTCGTAATACTCGGGGATGTTCCCTTTTGGATTGTTATCCCAACTTGTCAGCACACCCCAGCCACTTTGCGAGATGACCCGATACTCCGCATTCAATGCCTCTGCTGTCATAAACGTATAATTATGTATGGCGCTGAACCACATCGGAATCCAATCTTCCTCCGCTTTCGCTCCAATCGCACCTTCGCCAGATGTAATACTGTCACCAATGAACTCGATCTTGTACGGTTGTTCCTGCACAGGCAGGAACGCTCCATCCGATTTCAACGCATGAATCTGCAAGGCACAACCCGGGTCACCACTCATCGCTTGAACATCTTTGACGATCCGTACATTCTTCACCACATCTGCGTTCATACCTCGGAATACACAGACCCAGTACCTTCCCGCCGTTAACATCTGTCTGCTCACCGGAACACCGTTGATCAGAATGCTGATCCATGACTCATACATGTCATACTGCGACTCTACCTCAACCCATAGTTCGGAGCCCCGTACATTAAGTTCAACTGCACTCCCCGTCCAAAATAACGTCAACGGCGATCGCTCTCCAGTTGTTCTGCCATGCACTTTAAGATTTCCGATCTCAGGCAGAGCATATACCTTTAAATTCTCATTAGATATCACGGTGCAAACCTCCTACGTTTGGCTCAGATTATAAGCAGGCTCTCTACATGCCTCGGATGTACGCTTAACTGATATTATGCAACTTTTGAAGCGCTTCCTCTTTGTTTTTCAAAAAGAAAACATGCTTGCCATTGTTGCACTCATAGATAAAATCTCTCAAGCTCTTGCTGTTATGCCCATCGAAATCTCCCACAATAGCAAGCTTAACATGATAGTTTACGTATTTCTGCAAAATCTCACCTGCAAGCTTGGTTTTCAGTTCGAAGAACTCTTCCGTGATGTTGGATTTGTTGATAATGAGTTTATCGGCATCATCGCTATACCTTACCGAAGCCATCAAATCCAGTGCATCTTGAGCATTGTTGATGACGATGCCATCACTTTCAATAATGGCGACCTTGGAATTGCCTTGCTGATCAATGGTTATGTTCATTTCACTTTCTCCTCCTCTGAACATCGTTTCTTTATAATATCTCGTAGTTTTATAATAAAAAGCAATAATCGTAGAGTGCGTTCAATCATTAGCGTGATTAATTAACTTCGAGTTGTCCTTTCTTAGTAGTTATAGACTGTAATTCATATGATATAATGGGGTTATTTCCTAACTAAACTAAATCTCGTGACTTGCGAAGAAAAGAGGTGTCCATGGACACAAAGTGGCTAGAATGGGCAAAACAGATTCAAGCTATCTCACAAACAGGTTTAACCTATGCCAAGGATGTTTATGATATCGAGCGATATGAGGAATTGAGGCGCATTAGTATTGATATCTTAAGTAACTATACTTCTGTTAACAAAGAGAAAATATCACTTACATTTGCAAGTGATTCAGGTTACGCAACGCCTAAAGTCGATATTCGCGGTGTTGTTTTCAGGGAAAACAAAGTGCTTTTGGTTCGAGAGAAAATAGATGGCGCATGGGCATTACCAGGGGGATGGAGTGACATCGGCCTATCACCATCAGAAGTAGCTGTGAAAGAAATTAAAGAAGAATCCGGTTTTGATGTTGTGCCGATGCGGTTGTTAGCAGTATTGGACAAAAAATTCCATGGACACCCACCTGAGCCTTATCACGTATATAAGATGTTTATCCGCTGTGACATTGTGGGAGGGCATGCGGAAACAGGTGTAGAAACCAGCGCAGTTGATTTTTTTGCTATCGACGCTTTACCTGAATTATCATTGGAAAGAAATACGCTGGAACAAATTAAAATCATGTTCGAATTTCTTGAACAACCAGATAAAGAAGTCATTCTGGATTAAAATAATAACCCCTTCGGCTTGCCCGTCTTTGGTAAAGTGACCTCGACACCGCCGATGGTCACCTTCCCGGGTTTTCATATCCTCCAACAGACAGAGGCATATGATGCCTCAATTATTCATCTTTTCAAGCGTCTCCATATAGAACACATGCAGGAACTTTTTGATATTAACCTTGCCTTTGTCGCCTGCCTGATCTTCTTCCATGGCTCTCATCTTCATTCGAACATCCTGGAAGTCGAAGTACAGGGGAGCATAGTGCTCAAACTTGTGGTTGCTATAATCGTTGAGTCCAATCGAGGCCATGTTTGTTAACGCGGCAATTACCGTTCTGCGAATGCGCTGTTCCATCGCCTTGCTCTCTTTCTCGACGTCTTTGGGCGTGGACTTATACGTCTGGGCCACCGCTTCATAGGACTCCTTCAGTGGCGGCCACTCTGCGACCTGCTTCTGATCAATCGCATACTCCATGAGCGCAATGATGTCCTTGCTACCACTTTCTCCGATGATCCCCAGATCCATTAGAATGCTTCTTGCCGCATCTCGCACCGTACGACCTTGGGCAGGGGCCGGCGCTTCCACCAGATTCAATCGAGCCATCGACTGCTTGATCTCCAGCACGTATCGTTCATACTTCCACTGGTCATTCACTTTGCTGAGCACATGCTCCACTTCCACCCGATTAATCGGTTTATGAATGAAGAATTCAATGCCGTTCTGGTAGGCCTCCCCTACCATCTCCTTGTTCTCCACCTGAGAGATCATGATGAATTTACCGGTATAACCGCATTGCTTCAGCTTCGCTACCGTCTCAATTCCATCCTGATCCGGCATCAGCAGATCAATCAACACCACATCAGGACGCAGATCCATGATCATCCGTGCGCCTTCTATGCCACCCTCAGCCATGCCCGCAAGCTCGCCGATACCACAGGATTCAATGATATCATGCATCATGCTCCGACTTACCACATCATCATCCACGATCATGATAGAAAGTGTCATCGACATCGGCCCCCTTTATTAAATTCATCTTGGGAATAGCTATACGAAATGTAGTCCCTCTCACTCCCAGAGGCGCCGATTCCACTGTGATCTGTCCCGTCAACGACTGAACGATATCACGTACATGGGACAGGCCAATGCCTGTCGCGGCAATACCAACTTCATTGAACTTCGTTGTGTAGCCCGGTTCAAAGATGATATCCCGTTTGGCTTCGGGTACGCCTTTTCCAGAATCCATCACAACGAAATGCACGTTTTCTTCCTGCTCATATATACGAATTCGAATCGTCCCATCATGCTCAATCGCTTCTACCGCATTGGCAATCAGGTTATTCATCACCGTGAGAAGAGGAATGTAATACGGAGACTCACAATCATACTGTTGCTCAATATCGATCTCGACCTGCTTATGCAGCATTTCGCTATATTTTCGGTTTGCTTTACTGGCAAAGTTCAGCACTTCAGACAGGCTCATGTTGACTGCTTTTTCATTATCATACAGCTTCAGCAGACCTGCCAGAATGCGTTGTGAATCCTTCTTCACTTCATGAATCTGCTGAGCGATGCCCAGGGTGCGCTGACTGTATTGATTCATGTCCTGCTCCCGGAGATCGCGATATAGATCATAGCTGTCAGCTGTAATGCCTTCGATCGTATTCATCGCTTTCTTCAGGTAAAAGACCTCGCCATACAGACCTGAGTTCACACTCAGCATCTGCTCCATCCGCTTCTCCTGCTCTGCATGTAAGAGCCTCATCTGCCTCACCGCAATGCTGTTATATAGCCCAATCACAAAGTAACTTCGCAGACCACCTACCACAAGAAGATACAACCATTCCTTCATATAAAAGATATTGGTCCCGCTTAACATTCCGCGAAAAAGCAGCTCAACAAGATTAGAGGAGAAATCGATACATGTGATTAACCCGCCGAGCAGAAGAGGCTGCATCTCATGGAATCGATGCTTGAACTTGCTAAGCCCATAGGCAAAGACCACATAATACACACCTGCCCCCAGATTGTCCCGCATGCTTTCCAGTATGGACACGCTCTGTACATGATTGATGAGATCTGCTGACTGAAACAGCAAATTCGCGATGCCTGTCAGGATTCCTGTCTTCACATAAGACAAGTGTGGCATGATCATCAGCAGAAATAAAAGGATGCTAACCCCCAGCCCGATTCGGAAGTAATCTTCCCGGAACGGATTTATCTTGAATTGTGCCCCTACCGCAGTGGTAAAGGCAATGGCCGTCATCTGCACATTCTCATTTTTGACCCAATTGCGCATCGATCTCTTCACCCACTATAACAACGTTTAGCGCCCAATGCCGGAACCCGCGCTTCTAATGTTAAATATACTAACATATGAAAGAAGCATTAGAAATAATTAAAATTAGGGAATGAACACGCAATTAAAACAAAAAGGCCGGAAGTTTTCACTTCTGCGGCCTTTTCCTTATATCTCATCCGGAATATCAAATGATACCATCGTGCCCTCACCCGGATCACTTACGATCGATAATCCCTGACCATACCGTTGCAGCAATCTGCGGTTTGTATTCACAATGCCTATTCCACCTTTTCCACCTGGCGTAGCATGTAGCAGTTCTGCAACCTTCTCCGGTTCGATGCCTTTGCCATTATCCTTCACCTCAATACGGGTATAACCCTCATGACGAGTAATGGATAGGCATAACGTACCGCCTACATTGCGGCTTAATAGTCCGTGTCTGACGGCATTTTCAATCAAAGGCTGAATGGATAGCGGCGGGAGAAGCAACGGAAGGTCCGGCTCTACGTTTAATACCACCGACAATCGATCTTCAAATCGTGTTTTTTCAATAAAAAGATAGGCTTCAACGAGTTCCAGCTCATATGATAATTTCACCAGTTCCCCTGTGTTGAGATAGTTGAAGCTGATCCGTAAATAGGATGAAAAAGCATCGCCAAGCTTCCGCATATGCTCTGTATCAATATCACTTAAAACCATAAGTGAATTCAACGTATTAAACAGGAAGTGAGGCTGAATCTGAGCCTGTAAATAAGCGGCCTCCATGCGCAGGCGCTCTTGGATAGACTGATTTAGCATGGTCAATGCACGTATCCGATATTTCAGTTCCACCGCATCTACAGGCTTTGTGACATAATCATTGGCCCCCGATGCAAACCCTGTGTAGATATCTGGCGGCTGACTTCGTGCAGTCAACAGCAACACAGGAAGCTCAGACATCGAGAATTGTTCCCTCACCTTCTGGGTTAACTCATATCCGGACATATTGGGCATCATCACATCTGTAATGAGCAGATCCCACTGACGTGTGCCGAGCAATTCCATCGCTTCCTGACCCGAACCTGCTGTAGTTATATCATATGGTTCCGTCGAAAGAATGCTGACCAACACATCCAGATTCACCGGATCATCATCCACAGCCAGAATGGTAGCTCTCCCCTCTTTTAACAACGGGGCCATCTCTGCTGTCGCCAAGGCTTCCACGTCCCCCATACCTTGGCGGGGTAACAGGAATCCGCTAGGTGCATCTTCCATCATCTCGGCGGCCTGTTCCCATATCAGGGGAAGTTGTGACTGACCCTGATCGGCGGCTTCATCCGCGAGTGGCAGATCGAAGCTGAATACCGAGCCCTTTCCAAGTTCCGAGCGAACCGTAAGTGCCCCGCCGTGCAGTTCTACAAGCTCTTTGCAGATGTTCAGTCCAAGCCCGATGCCTTGTCCATCACTGATTCCATACGACCCTTGTTCATACGGGAGGAAAATGCGCATCCGTGTATCCTCATCCATGCCAATGCCTGTATCCGTCACATGAATCAGAGCATGTCCTTCACGAATTTCGGCACTTACGGATATCGTTCCTTCCTCTGTATGTTTAAGCGCGTTATGCAGTAGATTATACAAAATCTGAACAAGCCTTTCTTCATCAGCCATGACCTGAGGGAACGATTCCGGAATCTCCATATGAAGGCGGACTGGTTTTCGTTCTGCCATGAACTGCAGCATGGCGATTACGCCGGGCACAACCGACTGTATGGAAAGAGGCCCCTGACGTAACTCAATGCGGTGCTCCTTCAGCCGGACTACATCCAGTAGATCACCAAGGAGATGTGACATCCGTCGACCGATCGTAATCAGCAATTCCATATCCTCCAGGCTCCGTTCATCCAACCGGTTTTTCTCTCGGGTGATCACGTTGTGAGCGATGTTAATAATCCCGTGCAGCGGGGTCCGCAGTTCATGTGATGTATTCGCCAAGAATTGATCTTTAATTTTGTCGCCCTTCTGCAGTTCTGTGTTCAGCTTCATATTCTCCCTGACATTCCTGAAGTATTTCTTGAACCAATAGGCGGAGAAGCCGGTAATCGCAAAGATAATGTCAATGGGATAATAGACTGTTGTCACATCTTTGGCTGTCTCGACCACACTCCATATCAGGTTGGATATAATGCCTCCTGCAGTAAGCAGCAGAAAAACAATATCCCGGTCCGCCTGTTTCCTGAAGATCATCGTTCCGACGATGTATAGAAACCAGATCATGGATACAAGAAAGAATAGGTTAATGACGTTGTAATGGATCATGGCATAGGTAATATGAATGGGCACCACCACAATCACGGCCGTATAGATCAAGGTCATGACAACATGCCACTGTAGCCATGCCTTTCGTACATGAACCACCGTTAATCTCTGGAATAACAGAAGGATACAAGCATTTTGCAGCAACAATGAGATCAATCGAATTTTAATGCCCCAGGTATAATTAATTGGAAGCCATAACATCAATATATTGTCATGACCCATCGTAACCGTGATGCCCACAGATAAAGTTAATACGGCTCCAACCAGCAAGGAACGTTCCTGTCGATTAAATGCGTAAAGAATACAGGCATACATGCCGTGGAGGAGCAGAACCAGAAAGGTGAGCATCTGAAAACCAATAGAATACCAACGCGAAAAATCAACGGCTGCCTGTGAACCAAAGCGAACAGGTTTGCTAATTCCGCCCATATACGGGCTGTCGTAATTGGCTACACGGACCAATAGTTCAATAGAGGTTGTTCCTTCCTGATCATAGGTCGCTGTATATGAAGTGCTTCGGGGTATATATGTACTGCTATCCGCGGAGACCTCACCCATGCCCCCGTCCGCGTCTCCATTCAGCTCGATCTCGGAGGAACTTCGAATTCCCTTGAACCAGAAGGTAACAGGCGTCTGAAGCGGATCTGTCAAAATACGCAAGCGATATGTTCCGTAACCGTACGAACTCTCTTGTTCCTGATTCTGAGCACTCCCCCAGTCTCCTGGGACCTGAACACTCTTCGCACCGCCATTCTTCTTCGCAATATCTTGTTGGGTCAGCAACTCATCCGGGTAAAGTTCCCATTCCCCATTCAAGTACATGACAGGGGACTGATCCAGATCCACATTTCTCAAATCAAGCACCCCGTTAACGGCGCGATGCTCATCTACTGTGTGGAATAGCTCAGTCCATACCGAGCGCATGCCAATTAACACTCCAAAAATGATTAGCATGATGAACAAATATTTGTAATGGTCCATACGTTTCGTTTGAGATAATTTCATTAATTATTTTTTCATGACTTTGGTTAAACCGAGCTTCCAGTCCTGATACCATTCGGTAATGTCCTCACTGATCGGTATCTCCAAATCTTGCTCCATTCTGGTGGTTAAGAGACGATACTGCTCCTCCACACCGAGATCGTTGTGCATTTCATCATATAACTTCATTAGCATAAAATAACTTTCTTCTTCATCCGGAAGCATATGCTGGATACGTTGTGTACTCTCGACCACTTTCTCCGCCAGCCCATGCTGCTGGTAATACAGACTTAGTTGTCTCATATGATATAGCCACAGATAGCGTAATCTTTCCCGCTCAGGTTCAGCCCACATGTATTCATAATTGCCAAGATAGGTACCCTTATATAGATGAAGCGCTTGCTCATAGGCATGAACGGTACTTGCGTCTATGACTTTCCATTGCCTGATTTCCCGTTCCCACTGCTCACTATCCAACTGAGCCTCACCCAATTCGAGTCGATAGCCTGCCTCCAGGTGCCCGCTCTGAATCGTGATCATATCCATATTGCAAGTTTTCAGGGTTTGGCGGACATGATACATTGCAGTGTAGAGTTGATGTGTCGTCTTCTCCTCTTCCATTCCCGGCCACAGAAGCTCCAGCAGAACACTGCGATGGATGACCTGGTTCCGGTGGTGAAGCAAGTATGCAAACAGCTCCTGCGCCTTGCTTGTACGCCATTTGGCCACCTGAACATCCCTGCCTGGAAGCTTAAACTGAATCTGATTAAAACAGCAAATTAAAGGTACGTTTGTATCCTTTGACCGCTGCTCGAGTTTTACGCTCAGTTTCTCTCTTACGCGGCTCACCGTCTGCTTCAATCGATCCTTTTGGATGGGCTTCATCACATAGTCCAAAGCCTGTAATTCGAAAGCATGCACCGCATATTGATCGTAACTGGTCACAAATATAATTTCGGTGCCCGGTGTTGCCGCCTGAATCTGTCTTCCCAGATCCATACCATCCATCTCCGGCATATGAATATCCAGAAATACAACATCAGGACGGTGCTCCACAATACCCGCCACAGCCTCTGTTGGATTCATATATGTAGCGATAATTTCAATGCCGCTTACTTCTTTTTCTAGTGATTTTTGAAGGCCTATCAACGCTAGACGTTCGTCGTCAACCAATATCACTTTCACAGGAGCTTCCTCCTCGACCCTGAGGCCTTGAGATTTATTTCCACTATTATATCATAGGCATTTTAAGTATTTAGCGTTCTTGGTTATCCATTTTTAATTTTCAGCAATTTAATTGTATAATACTAAATAGAAGACAGGTTATCAGATCCGGTCTTGGAAGAGAGGAAGGTACCATATGTCAGATGCTAATCAAAGCTTTGGGCAAGCCCTTGTCAAATCATTAGTGGGGGAACGCGGTCATATCCGCATCGCCCGTGCTCTACCCGATATCGATGTCACACTTGCTGCTCGTACACACGATGCTATGCCATATACGATCTATCAGTTGGTGAAGCATATGCATTATTGGCAGCAATTCATGCTCGAACACTTGGAAGAACGCAAGCCACAGCTCCCTGCTAACGTGAGTGAGAGCTGGCCTGAAGAGAAGGGTCCACAAGACGAAGCCACGTGGAAGGCAGATATTCAGGCATTCCTGGATGGGGTTGATCAAGCCGCAGCCATTGCAGAGTCTGCACAATTAGATGATCCACTGCTCTATTTCCCGGGTGAAACCAAGGCAGGACTTCTGCGCAATATCGCATCCCATAACTCGTACCATTTGGGTGAGATTGTTCTGCTGCGTCGCTTCTACGGCGCATGGCCGCCTCCAGGTGGCGGGTTCCCGGCATAAACGATATTTACAACAGATCTATTGCACGAATATACAGACACATCTAAGCTGTGAAAGGACGATTGTTCCTTTTACAGCTTCTTGTGGTTATAGGCAACTAACATCCATTAAAGTGCCAATTATAACGCTCATATCCTGTACCAGGCTCATATATTACTTTAAAGTACGTATATGACTTTGAGGTGCGTACTTCTCATCCCTCTTTTTCTGACCCACAATAGGAGTAGAAGAAGAGAGGAGCATGTCCATTGAAACCCGAACAATCCGTTACCCGTCACACCGCACTTGTCATTGGTGCTGGAGGCGTCATTGGAAGGAACCTTATTGATTATCTGATGACACTTCCACAATGGAATGTCATTGGTGCATCTCGCCGCGGAGGGGAAGATGCCCCTGGGTTACGTTATATATCAGCTGATTTACTGAACGAAACAGACACACAAGACAAACTGAGTCATTTAACGACCGTTACGCATATTTTCTACGCCGCGTATCAGGATCGCCCAACTTGGGCCGAATTGGTACAGCCCAACCTGGCCATGCTCGTCAATGTCGTGAATACCATCGAACCGATCGCTCCAAACCTCCAACATATTAGCCTAATGCAAGGTTATAAAGTGTACGGTGCACATCTGGGGCCATTCAAAACACCTGCCAAAGAAACGGACGCATATCATATGCCCCCTGAATTCAATGTCGATCAGCAACAGTTTCTCGAGGATCGGCAACCCGGAAGCAGCTGGACCTGGTCAGCCCTGCGCCCGTCTGTTGTATGTGGATTTGCCCTGGGTAATCCAATGAACCTTGCCATGGTTATTGGCGTTTATGCTGCTATCTCCAAGGAACTTGGCTTGCCCCTTCGATTCCCTGGGAAACCAGGAGCATATCATTCGCTTCTTGAAATGACTGATGCGACATTGCTGGCTCATGCAACCGTATGGGCAGCAACCAATCCGCAATGTGCCAATCAGGCATTTAATATCACCAATGGTGATCTGTTTCGCTGGAACGAACTATGGCCCAAAATCGCTGCGTTTTTCGAATTGGAAACAGCACCTCCACTGCCCTTTTCACTTGCAACAGTGATGGCAGATAAAGAAAATCTTTGGAATTCAATGATTGAAAAGTATGATTTGATAAACACCCCTTATGATGATGTCTCTTCCTGGGCATTTGGTGATTTTGTCTTCTCGTGGGATTACGATTTCTTCGCAGATGGTTCCAAAGCTCGCCGCTTCGGATTCCATGATTTCATTGACACTGAGACTATGTTTATGGATATTTTCAGAAATCTACGTGATCGCAAGATCCTTCCGTAAAGTAAATAAAATGCATAATAAGCCGATTCCTGAATTGCAGAATCGGCTTATTTTAAGTCATTCAACGGTCAGTAGTTGGTGGCTTAAACAGAATTTTTCCTCGATCACCATATACATTCTCCACGTGTATATCGCCCCACCTACACATCAGATGAAGAATCTCTTTAAGACTCCATCCATACGCTGTTAACTCATATTCCACTTTAGGTGGGACCTGGTGATGGGAAATACGGGCAATAACTCCCGCCTCCGTTAATTCACCAAGTTGCTGGGTCAGCACTTTCTGGGTGATCGCAGGGATCAGTTTCATCAGCTCACCATTACGTTTCTTGCCAAAGGTAAGATGGAATAGAATAACAGGCTTCCACTTTCCCCCGATTACTTCAAGAAAAGCTTCTACTGCGGTGTTATATACTTTGAGCGGTTCCTCCATATCACCTTCTGTCTCCCTTCCAGGCTATTGATCAATCTTCCCGATTCATCTTCTCAAAAATATGGACTAATTGCGCTCGATCCGCTTCGTTTAATTTCTCGAACAAATTCTTACGCAGCTTCTGGCCCTCCAATATTGCTCTTCCGAGGACTTCGGCACCTTTATCTGTAATGTTCAAATAAATAATGCGACGGTCCGCCTCATCTACCATTCTAACAACTAGTTCCTTGGCTACCATCTTGTCAGATAAATAACTGAGTGTAGGCGGAGTGAACCCTAAGATTTTTGCAATATCCGAAGGTCGGCTTTTTCCATTTTGATGGAGATGGCTGAGTACAAGCACATGAGAGACACCCAGGTCCTCATTGAATGATTTATTCCATTGTATGATCAATTTATTGGTGAAATTATCCATGTTGTGTATAAGCTCAAAAATGTTCTGTTCTTCCATTAGATCCTCCTCGAAAAAATAAACAACAGCCCTAATTCAACTTAAGGGCTGTCATCATTTTACACGCTATTGGGCTGAGTAGCCACCATCGATCACCAGTTCAGATCCTGTAATGTACGAAGAATCATCCGACGCCAAGAACAACGCGGCTTTGGCTATATCGATAGCCTGACCCAGACGCTGCAAAGGCGTTGCCTGAATTAATCGTTCAAGCAGTTCTTTTGAGGTGTTCAAGGATTGGGTCATTGGTGTTTCGATGATCCCAGGAAAAAGAGCATTCACCCGAATACCTTGACGTCCGAAGGTGGTTGCAGCGGCTTTGGATAATGCACGTACTGCGCCTTTGGATGCCGAGTAATGGTTAAAGCCTTGTCCAATCAAAGCGGTGTATGATGAGATATTGACGATGGAACCTTTCTTCTGGGCTGCCATATAAGGAGTGACATGTTTCATGCCAGCGAATGGGCCGAAGCCATTAATGGAGAGCATTTTCTCCCAATCCTGTGCATTGATTTCCTCAAATGGCTTCTCCGAAGAAATGCCTGCATTGTTGACCAGAATGTCAATTTTACCAAAACGTTCATTCACTACTTTCGCCAGTGCCTGCCAATCCTCATCCGAAGATACATTCAACTTCATTCCGTACACATTCTCTTTTTGGCTTGCTTTCTCCAGTGCTTCCTCATTAATGTCTGCTGCAATGACGATGGCGCCTTCCTGCGCAAAAAGATCAACCATGCCCTCCCCGATTCCCGAGGCTCCGCCAGTAATAATGGCTACTTTATTATCTAATTTTCCCATGTGAATTGCTCCTAACGTATTGATTTATTTGGATGAATCTAATTCAGCTGTCAATTTTGCCTTGAAGAGAATATATTATTTAGACATCTAAAATCTACACAATTAAATATTAGATGTCTAAATAATATCAGAGGAACTGCCTTTATGCAATATGCACACCTCTATATGCCTATTTTGGATTTTTATAACAAATATAATTCATCCATTTTCATTCCTTGACAAAAATATCGTTCGGCAACATGGCGTTTATCCCAATAACTGGGCAGTAAAAAAGGCTACTCCCTTCGTTAAACTGTACCCTATAGAGTAGATACTTTAAAAAAGTCTCTCTATGGGGTATTTTTGTTATATACCATGTACGAGACAAGGACGGAGAACGATTAATGAGTAAGAAAACATTTACAACAAGCGAACTAGAGCAACTTGCTACAAATCCCTATGTGAAGTCTGTTTCGACCAAGGGAATCACTTATACGGACGAGTTCAAACAACTCTTTATTACATTAAATCAGCAAGAAAGGCTGCCTAGAGAGATCTTTGAGACTTGTGGATTTGACGTTCAGATCATTGGAATGACTCGGGTCAAAGCCGCAGCCGACCGATGGAGAGCCAGTTACAACGAGCAAGGGGCTATAGGCTTACAAGATACACGAGGCAAACATTCAGGAGAGTCTCTAAAACGAGAGTTAA